>JAGOEM010000181.1 GCA_017997715.1 Ottowia sp. | reverse complement strand
CGTCCGAGGCGCCGATCATCCAGCGCGTCAACCAGCTCATGTCGCAGGCGGTGACGGCGCAGGCGTCGGACATCCACATCGAAAGCTACGAAGACAAATCCATCGTGCGCATCCGCGTCGACGGGCAAATCTTCCCCATCGACGAGATCGACAACAAAGACGCGCCGGCCGTGGTGTCGCGCATCAAGATCCTGTCGCAGCTGGACATTGCCGAGCGCCGCCTGCCCCAGGACGGCCGCACCCGCCTGCGCGTGCACGGCAAAGAGCTGGACGTGCGGGTCTCCACCGTGCCCACCATGTTCGGCGAATCGGTGGTGATGCGCCTGCTGGAGAAAAACCTCGATCTGCTGTCGCTCGACCGGCTGCACTTCACCCCGCCCACGCTGGCCGCCATGCGCGACCTGCTGAACGTGCCGCACGGCGTGCTGCTGGTCACCGGGCCCACGGGTTCGGGTAAATCGACCACGCTGTACGCCTCGCTGCTGTCGCTGGAAGGGCGCGCGCTGAAGATCCTGACGGTGGAAGACCCGGTGGAATACCGCCTGCAATGGCTGAACCAGGTGCAGGTGCAGCCGCAGATCGGGCTGACCTTTGCGCACGTGCTGCGCTCGTTCCTGCGGCAAGACCCCGACGTCATCATGATCGGCGAGATGCGCGATGGCGAAACCGCCAACATCGCCGTGCAGGCCGCGCTGACCGGGCATTTGGTGCTGTCCACCCTGCACACCAACAGCGCCCTGGGCGCCATCGTGCGGCTGATCAACATGGGGGTCGAGCCGTACCTGATCACCGCATCGGTGGTCGGCGTGCTGGCCCAGCGCCTGGTGCGCAAGCTGTGCGAGGCCTGCAAGGCGCCGCTGTCGCCCGAGCAGTCCCGCCTGGCCGCCGATTCGCTGGGCCTGCAGCTGACCGAAGGGCAAAACCTGTACCACGCCGTGGGCTGCCCGGCCTGCCGCAACACCGGCTACCGCGGGCGCCTGGCCATTCACGAACTGTTGCTTTTGAACGAAGACGTGAAGCGGCTGGTGCTCGAACGCGGCTCCTCCCTTTCGCGCGAACAGGCCCGCTACGTCGGCGGGAACTTGTTGCAGGATGGCGCCACCAAGGTAGCTCAAGGATTGACGACGGCCGAAGAAGTGCTGCGCGTCGCACGCCAGGATGATTGACTACCAGTACGCCGGCACCGCCACCGATGGCAAGCCCTGCCAGGGCAGCATTCGCGCGCTCAGCGCCGAAGCGGCCCGCCTGCGCCTGATCGGTCAGGGCATCACGCCCATCAGCCTGCGCGGCGGCGAAGGTGAAGCCGCCGCCGCCGCCTTGGCCGCTGCCCCCGACGAAGTGCGCCTGAAGCGCGCCGACGTGCTGATGTTCACGCGCGAGCTGTCGCACCTGAAAAGCGCCAACATGCCGCTGGACCGCGCGTTGGCCATGCTGCAGGAAATCGCCAACAACGACCGCCTGAAGGCGTTCGTGATCCGCGTGACCGAAGGCGTGCGCGGCGGCAAGTCGCTGTACCTCTCGCTGCAGCCGTTCGAACGCGACCTGGGCCGCCGCTACCTGGTGATGATCCGCGCGGGCGAGGCATCCGGCGGGCTGACCACGGTGCTCAAAGAGCTGACCGGCCAGCTGGAAGCCGACGACAAGCTGCGCAACTACATCATCTCGTCGATGACCTACCCGCTCATCCTGGCCGGGGTGGCGGTGCTGTCGGTGGTCATCCTGCTGGCCTTTGTGGTGCCGCAGTTCCGCCAGATTTTTGATTCGATGGGCGACGCACTGCCGTTTTTGACGCGCGTGGTGCTGAACGTCAGCGATTTCGTGCGCGGCCACTGGATGCTGCTGGCGCTGGTGACCACCATCGTCGTCTTCGCGCTGTCCCGCTGGGCGACTTCAGCGGCGGGCCGGATGAAGGTCGATTCAGGCATCTTGCGCTTGCCCCTTATGGGTAATGTGCTACGAAATCTGCAGCTGGCCATCTACTTCCGCACGCTGGGCGGCCTGCTGCAGCGCGGCGTGCCGCTGGTCGACGCGCTGCGCATCGCCAGCGACGCGGTGACCAACACCGCCTTGCGCAGCAGCCTGGAGCCGCTGGTGGGCATCGTCAAATCCGGCAAGCGCCTGTCGACCGGGTTTGCAACCGAGCATTTCAGCCAGTCCAGCACCGCGCAGCTGATGCGGGTGGCCGAAGAAACCGGCGATCTGGACGGGACATCGCTGGCGCTGGCCGACCGCTACGAAGAAGAAGGCCGGCGTACCATGACGCGCCTGCTGGCGGCCATGGAGCCGCTGATCATCATCATTCTGGGCATGATCGTCGCCGTCATCATCGTCGCCATCCTGGGCGGGGTGCTGGCCATCAACGACACCGTGGGCAAGTAACTGTTTTTCTCGGTATTTCTCGATCCAAGGATTTTTCGAATGCAAGTCTCCATGAACCTCTCACGCTGGGGCCAGCGCGCCAGCCGCGCCCGCGGCATGACCCTGATCGAGTTGCTGGTGGTGCTGGTCATCCTGACGCTGGTGGCCGGCTTGATCGGGCCGCAGGTGCTTAACCAGTTGGGCGGCGCCAAGACCAAGACTGCCACCGTGCAGATCAAGGAGCTGGAGCAGTCGCTGGACCTGTTCAAGCTGGACGTGGGCCGCTACCCCAGTGACGCGGAAGGCCTGCGCAGCCTGGTCGAACGGCCTGGCAGTGCCAGTGGCTGGAACGGCCCGTACCTGAAGAAAGAGTTGCCCAACGACCCGTGGGGCGCACCGTACGGTTACAAATTCCCGGGGCGCAATGGTGGCCCGGACGTGTTCAGCTTTGGCGGCGACGGCAAGGCCGGTGGCGAAGGCGAGAACGCCGACATCCAAAACTGATCGCCGTACTACCCGCCGTAGCGCCTATACCGATGATGCGCGCCTTGTTGCGGCACCCCCGCGCCACGGGCTTCACCTTGCTGGAGCTGATGGTCGTGCTCGCCGTCGCGGCCATCGCGGTGTCGGTGGTCGGTGGCGGCGCGCAGGCCTATCTGGAACGCGCCCGCTACCAGTCCGCCGTGCGCGACGTCACCAGCCAGTTGAAGCACGCGCGCGCCGTCAGCATCGACCAGGGGCGGGCCGTGGTGGTCAATTACCAGCCGCAGCTGCACCGCCTGAGCGCGGGCGACATCACCCTGGTTGATCTGCCGCCCGCCCTGGAAATCAGCTGGAAGCGCGTGGATGGCGCACCTGGCCCGGGCGTCAGCGGCGTCGAGCCCATCTTTGTATTCAGCCCCGACGGCTTTGCCCGTGGCGGTCAGTTTGCCGTGATGCGGGCAGGGCGCGGCGTGCAGTTCGGCGTGAACTGGCTGCTGGGCACCGTCGAATCCGCCACGGTGACAGGTGGCGCGTGATCCATCGCATGACCCGCGCGCGGGCGCCAAGACGCAGCCGCAGGCAGCGCGGCTTCAACCTGCTGGAAGCGCTGGTCGCCATGGCCATCGCAGCGGTGGCGTTCACCGCGCTGTACCGCACCGTGGGGCAGAGCACCAAGGTGGTGGGCGACGTCGAAGCGCGGGTCGAGGCGGCGCTGGTGGCCCGCTCCGTTCTGGCCAGTGGCACCTTCGCCGAAGACATGGGGGCTTTGCAAGCGGGGCAACAAGGACCCTGGCAGTGGCGCCTTCAGGTGGTGCAGCAGCCGGTGGCGATCACGAATCCCACCGGGCAGCCGCCGGAATCGCCCGTGGTGCCGGGCGCACGCGTGGACATTCAGGTGGCACGGGCCGGCGCGGGTACGGTGTTCGAGATGACGGCGTGGAAGCCCTACCGCACTGCGCCATGAACCCTGTTCGCCATCGCCCCGTGCGCGGCTTCACCTTGCTGGAGCTGCTGATCGCGCTCATGGTGACGGGCCTGGTCGTTGCCTTGGTCTTTTCTGCGTTTGGGTTGATCGGGCGCACCGAGGACCGCAACCAGACCGCCATGGACCGCGCCGAACAGATGCTGGTGGTGTCCCAATGGCTGACGCGCAAGTTCGACGGTCTGCGGCCGCTGGCGCGGGTCGACGGCACGACGGTGACGCCCTTTTTTGCCGGCACGGAGGCAGGTGCGATGTGGGTTGCCCCGCTGCCCGAGCGCGGCGAAGCCGGCGGCCTGCACGTGTTTCGCATTGGCCCGCTTCGCCAGGCGGGTGGCGGCATCGACCTGCTGGTGGAGGCACTGCCTTTCGATGGGGCGATGATGACGCTGGACTGGGCGCAGGCCTTGCGGCAGACGCTGATCACCGACGTTCGCAGCCTTCAGTGGTACTACCAGGACGGGGTCAGCGGCGAGTGGGTGCGGGAATGGGCAGGCAGCGCCAACGGGCGTTTCCCGGTTCGCGTTCGGGTGGTGATTGGCGACGCCAAGGGCGACTGGCCCGACTTGGTCTTTGCCTTGCCGGGGGCGCGATGAGCATGCGCGCTGATCAACGCGGAGCCGCGCTCATCCTCGTGCTGTGGATGGTGGTCGGGCTTTCGCTGGTGGTGCTGGCCGGCGCGCAGAGTGCGCGGCTTTACACGCAACGGGTGGGGCTTGAGTTTGAGCGCATTCGCGTCGATGCCGCCCTGGAAGGCGCCACCGAGCTGGTGTTGAGCAAGCTGATGGCCGATCGGGAGCTCGCCAGGCGTTACAGCCGCCTGCAGTTGCAACTGGGGCAGACCGAGGTCTGGGTGGAAGTGGTGCCCTCTGACGGCTTGATGGACGTGAACGTGGCCCCGCCCGCGATGATGGAGGCGCTGTTCGCCCGCGTAGGCGGCGTAACCCCGGGCGAGGCGACGGTGCTGGCTTCGCGGGTGCGCGATTTCATTGACCCGGACGACGAGCCGGGGGGCGTTGGCGGAGCGGAAATCGCGCAGTACCGGGCGGCTGGGTCGCCCAACAAGCCGCGCAACGGCGGACTTGACGACCTGACCGAGCTGCGCGGCGTGCTGGGGATGACGCCGGAGCTCTATGCAATAATTTCCCCCTTTTTGGGCGTCAACGGGCAGCAGCGTATCGTGCTGGATGCAGCGCCGCCTGCATTGATTGACGTCATTTCTGGCCAGCCGGGTCTCGGCGCGAGCCTTCTTTCAACCCCACCGGAAATGCGTGCGAGCGCACTTCAACCGGGTTTAATGACGGACATGTTCACGACGGCTTCCAGCGGTTCCAGTCAGACGATCAGGCTGCGCGCGTTCATCCAGGCCCAGCCCGAGCGCTGGTGGGAACGTGAAGTCTGGGCCGACCTGAGCAGCCGGCCCAACGGCGCGACGCCGTGGACCACGCGTTCGGTCGAGCCCTCCAGGAGAGTGGCCAACCCACTCGAGACAGGGCATTCATGAGCGCGCAGCGTACAGACATCATCGGGCGCGCAGGCGCCACCTGGGATCGCCTGGTTTGGGGTTGGGCCGATCTGCGGCGCGAACTTGGCGCAAGACACCTGTGGCCAGAGGCGGCCAAGCTGTCCTCCACCGCGCAGGGCGCGCGTTGGCGTGTGGCGGGGCAGCGCCTGACACCCAGCACGGGAGGCGTTCCGGAAGCCCTCCTGGTAGACGGGGCTGAGGTGCTGTGGGGCGAATTGCAACTGCCTGCCATCCCCATGAAGACGCTGGGCGACGCCGTGACCGAGGCGCTTTGGCGGGTTTCGCCACTGCCGCCGGATCAGGTGGTTTTTGCCTGGCGAGCGCAGCCGGACGATGGCGGCGGATGGCGCGTCGATTGGGGTGTTTGCCCGCAACGTGTTGTGGGTCAGGGGCTGGCCAACCTCAATTTGCCCCCGGACGCGCCGGTTTACCTTTCTCGCAGCGATGCACAGGCGCTGTTGGCGCACGGGCCCGCGGCGCTTGCGGTGCGCAAGGAACAGCGCCGCCTGGATGGCTTGTCTTTTGCCGGCCTCGCGTTGGTCGCGCTGGCCCTGCTGGTGCCCGTAGTGATGCCGCTGGTGCTCAAGCGCAATGCTGTCGTGCGGGGCATGTCGCACCTGGCCACCGTAGAGCCCATGGCTGCGCCCGTGCGGCGAAAGCTGGATGAACTGCATCAGCTGTCCACCCTGTCCGGGGCTTTGGCGGCCGACCGCCAGCACAGCCTGCCGGTGGCCACCGCGTTGGAACGTCTGGCGCAAGCCCTGCCCAGCGACGCATGGTTGGATCGGCTGGAAGCCAGTGACCGACAGGTTCGGATGATGGGGCTGACCTCGGACGCCACAGAATTGATGGCGCGGCTGAGTCGGGTGCCTGAGTTTTCAGAACTGCGCGCGACGGCGCCCACCGTTCGCGACGAGGGGCAGAACCGCGAACGCTTCTCCTTTGAGTTCACTTGGCGCGACGCGGCTGCGGGGGCGACGGGTAAATGATGGCACTGAATCTGCCCAAACGACAGGCTGCGGGTGGTCGCGCCCTATCTCCGTGGGCCAAAAAATCGGCCTGGGTGTCAGCGGCCGTGTTGCTGCTCTTGCTGGTGCTGCTGGCCTGGATCTACTGGGTCAACTGGGCGCGGTATGCCAGTGCGCAGGATCAGATCGAGTCCCGCATCGCCAGAATCGACGGTACGCTGGCTTCCAGCGCCGACATCGAGGCGCGCCTGACCCAAGTGCGCCAAGCCACCGGGCCTTGGCTGCACAAAGGCGGCGCCGATGCGCAGAACGAAATCCTGCAGCGCCTTCGCGAAATGGTGGTGGCCAGCGGCGCCACCTTGGTTTCGTCGCAGGCCGCAGCGGTTCCCGCCGAAGGCGAGCAGCAACTGGCACGCGTGAGGGTCAGTGCGACGGTGTCGGGTGAGTGGCCGCAGCTGGTGCAGCTTGGCCAGGCGCTACAGGCGCAGCGCCCGCTTTACCTGGTCCGGTCCCTGAATATCCAGCGCGAAGGCCAGGTGGCTGGCAAAACGTCGCAAAAGGCCCGCATGACTTTCCAGCTGGAGGCGCCCATTTCAGCCCCTTCGGAGGCCAAGCCATGAAGAGGGCGTGGCTCATATTGATGGCCCTTGCGGCCTTTGCCATTGTCGCCAGCGTGGCGTGGTGGTTGGTGGCGCGGTCGTCGTGGCGACCGCCGGTGCCGATAAAGCCTGCGCTGCCGGAAAGCATCGCGATGGGTGATTTTGCTGCGCCGCAGAGCAAGCACACCCTTGAAATGCCGCTTTTTTGGTCCTCACGCGCTCCGGTGGAAGAGGGCGAGATGAAAGCGGATGCCGCACC
>JAGOEM010000037.1 GCA_017997715.1 Ottowia sp. | reverse complement strand
CATCGCGCACGAGATCAACACGCCGCTGGCCTACGTCAAAGGCACCTTCAGCGTGCTGAAGGATCAGCTCGACCCGTTTCAGTCACTGGTGACGCAAAGCCACGGCTTCACCCAGGCCTTGCGCTCTACCGAGCGCAACCGCGAGACGCTGAACCAACAATTCCGCACGGTCGAGGGCACGGCACGCACGCTGGCCGAACGCGATGCGGTGGGCGAGATGAGCATGCTGCTCACCGACGGCATTCACGGTATCGAGCAGATCTCGGAGATCGTGCTCAACCTGAAGAACTTCAGCCGACTGGACCGCGAAAAAGTCAGCAACTTCTCGGTCGAGGAAGGCCTGGACAGCACGCTGCTGCTGGCGCGCAACCTGCTCAAGAACGCCGTCGAAGTGCGCAAGGTCTACGGCAGCGTGCCCAGCGTGGAAGGATCGCCGTCGCAGATCAACCAGGTGTTCCTGAACATCATCACCAACGCCGTGCACGCGATGCCGCAACGGGCAGAGCCCAACGTGATTGAGCTGCGCACATCGGTCGAGGATGGCACCACCCTGCGTATCGACATCCAGGACAACGGCAAAGGCATTCCGCCCGACGTGCTGCCCAAGATCTTCGACCCGTTTTTCACCACCAAGCCCATCGGCCAGGGCACCGGCATGGGGCTGTCGATCTCCTACAAGATCATTCAGGAGCACGGCGGTCGAATCACCGTCGATTCCGTGGCCGACGTGGGCACCACTTTCTCCATCTTCCTGCCCATCAAGGGTGTGTTCGCTGAAGCAAGCGGCCAGCAGGCCGCCGAAGGTGACGGCGACGCTCTGTTTGCCGATTGATCCATGAGTCCGACCACATCACCTGCGGCCCCCGCCACCATCCTCTTCGTCGACGACGAAATCCGGGTGGTGAACCTCCTGCGCATCAGCTTTCGCGACAAGTACAAGGTGCTGATCGCCACCTCCGGGCGGGACGCGCTGGAGATCATGCGCACCACGCCAGTCGATGTGCTGGTCAGCGACCAGCGCATGCCCGAAATGCTGGGGATCGAGTTGCTGGAAAAGGCCCGCCAGTCGCACCCCGGCACCATCCGCATTCTGTTGACGGGTTATTCCGACCTTTCCGCGATCGTCGGATCGGTGAACGATGGCGAAGTCTTCCGCTTCATCAACAAGCCCTGGGACCAGAAGGACCTGGAGCGCACGCTGGCCGACGCGGTGGACGCCGCCCGCGCGGGCGAGCAAGTCATGCCGGCACCCACACCGGACCTGCATGCGCCCGAGGTTCTGCTCATCGACGACAGCGCAGGCGACTTGTCTGCCATGCGTTCTGTTCTGGAGAGCGAGATGCAGGTGCAGTGCGCGCTCAGCATTCCGGCGGCGCTGCAGATTCTGGAGCGGCGCGACATCGGTGTCATCGTCACCGAAGCGCGCGTGGGCACCGACGACACGGGCGAGTTCCTCCGTGTGCTCAAGCAGCACTATCCGTTGATCACCACGGTGATGCTGACCAAGGCGGCCGACGCCGACCTGGTCATCCGCATGATCAACCGGGCGCAGATCTTCCGCTTTGCCACCAAGCCCTTGCGCCGCAGCGTGTTCCAACTGGCGGTCTCTGCCGCCATGAAGGAACACCAGCGCTACCGCGTGAACCCTTCGCTGGTGCATCGCCGAAGGGTGTCGGCATCCACCGAACCTGAGGACCAAACCTTGGTCGCCGCCATTACCCGCAGCCTGAGCGCGTTGCGCAGCCGGTTCTGGAACTTCGGGCGCGACCCGCGCTGATACACCGCCCCGCCAGGCCCATGGGCTGCGCGCGGGCCTCGTGCGCGGCGTGTTCAGCCCGGTGGTGGGCGTGCTGATCGTGAAGAGGGGCCACGACGCATTTTTAAGTGATTTCGGCCTCTAGCGCCCGCCCCATCGGCGCAGGCAGCTATGTTTATTGAAGCAATCAGGCGCACTTAACGCCCGCGCCACAGCCGCATCGCCTCGGGCAAACTGCCCGCATCCGGCATGAAATGATCGATCAGCGCACCCAGCAGGACGGCGCAGATCAGCGCGCCCAGCAGTGGCTTCCAGGTAAGGCGGATGGCGGCCAACAGCCAGCCCTCGCGCTCAACCTGCACCACGGTGCGTGACGCGGTGTAGGCAAACGCCAACTCGACCGCCACGGCCAGCAGGGCCTCGGTGCCAAAGCTCAGCCACAGCAGCCAGCCGGCGCCGAACACCGTCGCGAGCACCACCATGAACACCGCCAGCACCGGAATGACGACGATGACGCCCTCATCAGCCGCACCGGCGGCTTCGAACGCACCCGAAGCGACCTCGTCCAGCACGCCGCTGAAAGCGTCGGCCGGGGCATCGAATGCCGCGTCTGCGGCGCCATCAAACCCGGCGTCGGCGCCGCCGCCGCCGAAGTCCCCGCCACCGCCGCTTTGCACGCCGCCACCAGAGCCCGGGTGGGATGACGCCCCCCCGGGCAGATCCGGAACTAGATCGGGAATGTCCGGCGCCTCCCGCCGGATCAGCATGCCGGCCCAGACCCGCACCAGCGCCAGGTAGCACAAGTACCCCATGCCGAGGGTCAGCGCGTAGCGCAGCGCCAGCGTGTCGACGCCGGCCCAGCGCAGCAAGGCGGTGGTGAGCCACATCACCCCCAGTGTGAGCAGCCCCATGGTCCAGCCATGCAGCCACAGCACGTGGCGGCTGCGCAGGTCGCGCCGGGTCAACGCGGCGACATCGACCCGCACGCTGCCAAAGCTGGACCGGTAACTCTGCCGGGCCCGGCGCAGAAACTCAGCGTCCGACTGCATACCCCGCTTCAGTCCCGTGCCGACACGGGCACGCGCGGCGCCAGTGCGGTCATCAACTCGTAGCCCACCGTGCCCGCGGCGCGCGCCACTTCATCGATCGACAGCACCGCGCCGTTGGCAGAGGCGACGCCCCACAGCGTGACTTCGCTGCCCATGACGGCGTCGGGCACCGGGTCCAGATCGACCGCCAGCATGTCCATGCTGACGCGGCCCAGCGTGCGGGTGCGCACACCATTCACCAGCACCGGCGTGCCGCTGGGCGCCACGCGCGGGTAGCCGTCGGCATAGCCGCAGGCCACCACGCCGACCCGCGTGGGCCGATCAGCCGTGAACAGGCCGCCGTAGCCCACGCGGTCGCCCGCCGCCACGGTGTTGACGGCCAGCAACTGCGCGCTGAGCGTCTGCGTGGGCTGCAGGCCCCAGTGCGCCGCGTCGTGCGCGGGGTAGTCGGGCGACGAACCATAGGTGGCGATGCCGGGGCGCACCCAGTCGCCGCGCACCGCGGCGTCTTGCCCGTTGCGCAGCACCGCGGCGCTGTTGCACACGCTGCGTTCGCCGGCCAGGCCTTCGGTGGTGCGGGCGAACACGGCCCAGGGTTCGGCCACGCCGCGTTCACCATCGGCGTCGGCAAAGTGGGTCATCAGCGAAATCTCATCCACCTGCGGCAACGCGGCCAGGCGGGCGTAGGCGGCGCGAAAGCGCGCGGGGGCGAAGCCCAGCCGGTTCATGCCCGAATTCATCTTGAGGAAGACGCGATGCGGCTGGTGCGTCTTGTGCGTGGCCAGCCAGTCGATCTGTTCGTCGCAGTGCACGGCGTGCCACAGGTTCAGGCGCGAACACAGTTCCAGGTCGCGCGGCTCGAACACGCCTTCCAGCAGCAGCACCGGCCCGCGCCAGCCCAGCGCGCGCACGCGTTCGGCCTCGGCCAGGTCAAGCAGCGCAAAGCCATCGGCACCGCGCAGGCCGTCAAAGGCGCGTTCGATGCCGTGGCCATAGGCATCCGCCTTGACCACGGCCCACAGGCGCGCGCCTGGCGCGGCCTGGCGCAGGCGCGCCAGGTTGTGGCGCAGGGCCGGGGTGTGGACGGTGGCGTGTATCGGTCGCGGCATGGCTGTGAACGGGGCGCCGCAGTCGGCGCGCAAAGAGGGAAAGAAACCGATTTTGGCACCTGCGCAACCCCGATCAACCCGTCACAGGATGCAGGGGGGCGCATGCTATAACCTGCGTTCCGCATCGAATTGCAACAATTCTTGTTACTGCATCGCACCGGCCCGATCTTGCGGGCCACGCATCTATGAAGCGCGGCTTCTACACCATCATGGCCGCGCAGTTCTTCAGCTCGCTGGCCGATAACGCGCTGTTTGTCGCAGCGGTAGCGTTGCTGACTGCGGACGGCGCTTCCGAATGGCAGCGCGCTGCCCTGGTGCCCATGTTTGCGCTGTTCTACGTGGTGCTGGCGCCGTGGGTGGGCGCGTTTGCGGATTCGCGGCCCAAGGGCCAGGTGATGCTGGTCAGCAACGCCATCAAGATCGTCGGCTGCCTGCTGATGCTGTTTGGCGGCCATCCCTTGCTGGCCTACGCCGTGGTGGGCCTGGGTGCGGCGGCCTATTCGCCGGCCAAGTACGGCATCCTGACCGAGTTGCTGCCGCCGTCGCAGCTGGTCAAGGCCAATGGCTGGATCGAGGGGCTGACCATCGGCTCGATCATCCTGGGTGTGCTGCTGGGCGGCCAGCTGATCGGCCCGGTGCTGTCCGGCGTGCTGCTGGGTCTGGATTTCCCGTTCATCGACCTGCCTATCAACACCCCGGCGCAGGCGGCCATCGCCTCGCTGACGCTGGTGTACGTGATCGCCGCCGTCTTCAACTGCCGCATTCCGCACACCGGCGTGGAAATGCGCCCGCTGCCGGACGAGCCGATTGCGCTGCTGCCGGATTTCTGGCGCTGCAATTCACGCCTGTGGCGCGACAAGCTGGGCCAGATATCGCTGTCGACCACCACGCTCTTTTGGGGTGTTTCGGGCAACATGCGTTACATCGTGCTGGCCTGGGCCGCGGCGGCGCTGCACTACAGCACCACCCAGGCGGCCAGCCTGGTTGGGGTGGTGGCGCTGGGCACGGCGGTGGGCGCCATTGCGGCGTCCCTGCGCGTCAAGCTGGAGCGCGCCACCACCGTCATGCCGCTGGGCGTGGCCATGGGCGCGCTGGTCATCGCCATGGTGTTTGTGCGCGACCTGTGGGTGGCGGTGCCGCTGCTGATCGCGATGGGGGCCCTGGGCGGCTACATCGTGGTGCCGATGAACGCGCTGCTGCAGCACCGCGGCCACAACCTGATGGGCGCGGGCCGCTCCATCGCCGTGCAGAACTTCAATGAACAGGCCTGCATCCTGGGGCTGGGGGCGCTTTACAGCTTTTCCACCGGCGTCGGCCTGTCGGCCTTTGGCGCCATTGCGCTGTTTGGCGGCGTGGTCGTGGGCGCGATGCTGCTCATTCAAGGTTGGTACCGCTACAACCTGCGCCACCACACGGCCGAGATCAAACAGCTGATGCGCATTGCGCGCGGCCAGCGGCACTAGCGATGTCGCGCCCTCTGGCTGCGAGCAGCGCGTTGCCAGCGCTGGCGCTGCTGTTCAACGCGATGGTCTGGGGCATGACCTGGATCGCCTTCAAGGCCCTGCACCAGCAAGGCCTGCACCCCCTGTGGTCTACCGCGCTGGTGTACGGCGGGGCGTTCGTGGTGCTGGTTACCCTGCGCCCCAGCGGCTTGCGTGGCCTGCGGCAGAACCCGCAGCTGCTGCTGCTTGCCGTGGCAGCCGGCATGACCAACGTCAGCTTCAACTGGGCCGTCACCATTGGCGACGTGGTGCGCGTGGTGCTGCTGTTCTATCTGATGCCCGTTTGGTCCACCGGGCTGGCCTGGTGGCTGCTGGGCGAACGCCCTACCGTGGCCGCGCTGGTTCGGTTGGCGCTTGCCCTGGCGGGCGTGGTGCTGGTGCTGTACAAACCCGGCGCGATGGGCGGCGCACCCACCGGCCTGGCCGACGCGCTGGCGCTGCTGGGCGGCTTTAGCTTTGCATTGACCAACGCGCTGCTGCGCCGCTGGCGCGACACGCCGCAGACTGCACGCGCCACGGCCATGTTCATCGGCGGCGCCGGTTTGTCGACGCTGATCGCCTTGCTGTTGGGGGTGGCGCTGTCGCCCACCACCGCGGTCGGCGCATGGCTACCCTGGGCGGCTGCGCTGGTCGTGGCGTTCTTGTGCGTCAACCTGGCTTTGCAGTACGGCGCCGCGCGGCTGCCAGCGCAAGTGACGGCGCTGATCATGCTGTCGGAGGTGGTGTTTGCCAGCGTATCGGCGGTGCTGCTCGGTGCCGCCAGCCCCACTGCGTCCACGTGGATCGGTGGGGCGCTGATCATGTCCGCCGCGTTGTTCGCGGTGATTCGCCAACGCACGGCGCCAGCCCGCGCTGCGCGTGATTAGCGTCTAGGCCGCGCCTGCGTCCGGGCGGGGCAACCCGCGCCGCTCAAGATAGGCTGTGAGCCTCTCCCGGTCCACCGGCACCCGCATCCAGACGCAGCCGGCCATGCGTGCGCGCAGACGATCGAATGCAGAGCCCGCACGCGCCACGACCGCCAGATGCGGCGGCTGCTCGGGCGTACTGCGCATGGCATTGAGTGCGCGCGCCAGCGGCAGCAGTTGGCCACCCAACGACGGCTGATCCAGGAATACGCATTTCGATGGGTGCCGCGCCATCTCGGCCAGTGCTTCGTCTGCAGATGCCACCGCCTTGACCGCATAACCCATGCGGCTCAGACCTCGCGCCAACGAAGGAATATCGCCGTTGCGGCGCCCATGCACCACCAGGATGTCGGCGGGACGGCGTTGCTGCAGCGACGCATCCGGCGGCAATGGTTGCTGCGCCAAGGGCTGCGACGGACGCTGTGCCGAAGGCGCAGACGGCCGCGGCGGCGGCGCTGACGCAGGCAACTGGCCGACGCTGCCAACCTCCGACACGGCCCAGGCCTTGCGCGCGGACAACGGCGCATCCGGGTGCGGCTTGTTCGCGGCGACCAGCGGCGCCGTGACCGTGGTGGGCGCAAACGCCGACGACATGCTCTCAGACGGAGACCCGGTGGACGGCGGCTGAGACGAGGGAATGGAGTCATCGCCCGCACGCGCCTGACTGGGCCCCTGGCTGGGCGCCGCCGCACGGCGCGGCACTGGCGTGCGGCGTTGCACCGTCTCCGGCCAATCGAGCTCACTCAGCACATTGACGGCACCGTGCAGTTCCAGCGGACGGCGCATCACCGGCCACCGCACGTTTTGCGCGCCCGGCGGCTGCCCCACCAGCACCAGCAGCGCGTTGGGGTAGCTGGCGTGCAACTTCTCAACCACCGTCAGATCGTCGCCATTGGCGATCAGCAGATCGGCACCGTCCTCGCTCTCGCCCAAACGCACGGCCACCAGTGCCTCGCCCGGGTCAACATCGGCGTCGAGGGCAAAGATGGACTCCAGCAGCGATCGCTCGCTGGGCGTCAAACCGACAAAGGCGTAGGTGTGCGTCACGTGAAAATGGAAAGGTCTGCAAACGCACGGCACATACCGCAGTTTGAATCGACCGCGGATTGTCGGTGCGCCCAGCCTTCCGGCCGCCCTAAGTCGTGCGGTTGCCCCGTCGCCGCATCAAGTTGCGCAGATTCGTACACTTGTGTGTGGCTGCAATGCCTCACTCCCGTGACGAATTCAGACCCGCCATGACCAACACCCACCTGCCCGATTTGACCTTGACCACACTGGCCGGCGATCCAGTCGCGCTGCGCCAGTGGTCTGGCCATGTGCTGTTGATCGTCAACACCGCCAGCGCCTGCGGCTTCACGCCCCAGCTGGCCGGCCTGCAGGCGCTGCACGCGCGCTACGGCCCGCAGGGGCTGACCGTGGTGGGCTTTCCGTGCAACCAGTTTGGCAAGCAGGAGCCCGGCAGCGCCGAGGAGATTGGCGCCTTTTGCACCACGCGCTTTGCCGCCGACTTCCCGCTGATGGCCAAGACCGACGTAAATGGCCCGGGCGCCCACCCCTTGTACGTGTGGCTGAAGCAGGCCGCGCCTGGGGTTTTGGGCACACAGGCGATCAAGTGGAACTTCACCAAGTTTTTGGTCGGGCGCGATGGCCAAGTGATCGCTCGCTACGCACCGCGGCGCACGCCCGAATCGCTGCACGCCGACGTTGAAACGGCGCTGACTGCTGGCACGGCCCCCTAGAAAGCCGAGCCCGGTCGACGACCTTCGCCGCGGCATCCCGCGCAGGCGCGTCCGCCTTCGGCTCGGCATTGGTAACGTTCCCAATGGGAACGCTCCCAACTGGTCAGCGTCCGGCCCCATCGATAGAGTCAGCGTCAACCGCACCGCACCGCATCACCCTGCAGCGGGCTGCTTACACTGATCCTCATGGGCCCCCGCACCGGAAAGCAGATCGCCGTCGCCATGACCGAGCGCGATGAGCGCGACTTCCTGGCCTTTTTGCGCACGACTGCCGACGTGCAGCTGTTGGCGCGCGACAGCCCCAAACCCGATGGCGTGTGGCTGGATCATTTCCCGCCGCGTCGCAGCAAGGACCGCTTGAGCCGGGGTTTCGTGCTGTGGAACAAAGCCTTCGAGTGGCAGCCCGAGGTGGCTACGGATGCCTACTGTTCAGGGGTTATCCACACACTGCATGCGCCCATCATCGAGTACACGCGCCATCCGTTCTCGAACCCGCTGACGAGCTGGGGCCGGCTGTACTGGCCGCGCGGCATGACGCCCGAAATCTCGGGTGGCACCAACGAGGAATTCGCGCCGTGGTGGAACGAGGTTCAGCGCTGGGTCAAGGCGCATTCGCGCCATCGCGAAGGCAAGGGTGCCGCGGTGCATTACCTGCCCTGGGCGTGGTGGCGCTACGGCAAGTGGGGGCTGGGCTGAATCGCGCTTGAACGCGTTGCCTGTTGAGGGATGAATACGCCATCAGCGCCCGCCAGTAAAGCGCAAGCAGCTATCAATTTGAGACTTTCACTTGGCCGCGCACCTTCGATCCTCGTGCTCTTTCAAGCGTTCCCACCTGACAGACGGATGCGCTGATCGGCATAACCCAGGCTGCTTACACTGACGAACATGGGCCCTCGAGTCGGAAAACAGATCGCCGTCGCCATGACAGAGCGCGATGAGCGCGACTTTCTGGCCTTTTTGCGCACCACGGCCGACGTGCAGATCCTGGCGCGTGACAGCCCCACGCTGGACGGCGTTTGGCTGGATCGATTTCCGCCACGTCGCCCCAAGGATCACCTCAGCGGCACGTTCGCCCTGTGGAACAAGGCCTTCGACTGGCAGCCTCAGGTGATGACCAACGAGTTCTTTTCCGGGGTCAGCTACACGTCTGACGCCCCCGTAATTGAGTACTCGCGGCACCCGTTTTTCAATCTTGCGCCGGACTGGGGCCGGCTGTACTGGCCGCGCTGCATGACGCCCGAAATCTCGGGTGGCACCAACGAGGAATTCGCGCCGTGGTGGAACGAGGTTCAGCGCTGGGTCAAGGCGCATGCGCGCCATCGCGAAGGCAAGGGCGCCGCCGTGCATTACCTGCCCTGGGCGTGGTGGCGCTACGGCAAGTGGGGCTTGGGCTGAAGGCCGGTCGACGGAGGCTGCGCCACGGCCTTGATGCCGTGATGGCATAGCAAAGGCACCGGCACCGGCGCCACAGTTTCAAGCGATTTTGGCCTCTAGCGCTTGCCAGGCGGGCGCAGCAAGCTATTCTTTTTGAAGCGCCTCATCCAACACCTCGATCCAGTGGCGCACGGGTACTTCGGTGCCGCTTTGCAGGTGTGTGATGCAGCCGATGTTGGCCGACAGCACGGCCACCGGGCGGTCGGCCTGGCGCTCGCCCAGCAGGTGGCCCAGCTTGCGATCGCGCAGCTGGCCCGACAACTCGGGCTGCAGCACCGAATAGGTGCCCGCCGATCCGCAGCACAGGTGCGGCTCTTGCAGCGCGGGGCGCACGTCAAAGCCCAGGGCGCGCAGCTGCTGCTCGACGTTCGGCCCCAGCTTCTGCCCGTGTTGAAGGGTGCAGGGGGCGTGCCACGCCAGCGTGCCGGCCTGCGCCTTCACGCGGGGGGCCAGTGCGGTCACCAGGTCGGGCAGCAGTTCGCACACGTCGCGGGCCCGTGCGGACACTTGCGCGGCCTTGTCGGCGTAGCGCGCGTCGTTTTTCAGCAGATGGCCGTAGTCCTTGACCATCACGCCGCAGCCTGAGGCGTTGACCACGATGGCCTCAACGCTGCCGGCCGAAATGTGCGGCCACCACGCATCGATGTTGGCGCGCATCTGCGCCCGGCCGCCTTCGGCATCGGCCAGGTGAAACTTGACCGCGCCGCAGCAGCCCTGCCCGCGCGCCAGCACGCTTTGGATGCCGGCGGCGTCCAGCACGCGCGCGGTGGCGCTGTTGATGTTGGGCGCCATCGAGGGCTGCACGCAGCCGTCGAGCAGCAGCACCTTGCGCGCGTGCTGGCGCTGCGGCCACACGCCGGGGTTGCGCCGCTGTGGCACCTTGGCCTGCAGCTTGGCCGGCAGAAAGCCGCGCACCGACTGGCCCAGCCGCATGGCCGGCCCGAACAGGGGCGAACTCAAACCCTGGCGCAGCCAGCGCCGCTCGCGCGCCTCGGCCGGTGGGCGCTGCACCTTGCGCTCCACCACTTCGCGGCCGATGTCGACCAGGCGGCCATAGCGCACGCCGCTGGGGCAAGTGGTTTCGCAGTTGCGGCAGGTCAGGCAGCGGTCCAGGTGGCGCTGGGTGTCGCGCGTGGGGGTTTCGCCTTCCAGCACCTGTTTGATCAGGTAGATGCGCCCGCGCGGGCCATCCAGCTCGTCGCCCAGCAGTTGGTAGGTGGGGCAGGTGGCGGTGCAAAAGCCGCAGTGCACGCACTGGCGCAGGATGGCTTCGGCTTCGCGGCCTTCTTCGGTGTTGGCGTATTCGGGTGACAGTCGGGTTTGCATGGACGCGGGCGGTGGGTTGTCGCGCGCGCTGAGAGACGCTGGCAGGCGACGTGGGTATGCCGATTGTGAAAGATTTGACGCATCACCCACGTCGAATCTCTGTCACAGAAGCGTTTGGTTGCAGTTTCGATCCCCAACTCTTACGCTGCGGGCCCCACAGGGATCAACCAAAACACAGCCATGTCACAGTTATTCGATAAGCCATGCACCCGCCGCAACGCCCTGGCCTTGGCGCTGATGGGCGCAGTGGCGCCGCACGCCCTGGCCCAGGCACCGGCAGGCACCGCGGTGAAAGGCACTGGCGCCACTTCGGTTTCGCGGATTTACGCGGCGTGGATCGAAGGTTTCAGCGCGGCACAGCGTGGCGGCGTGAAGGTTCAATACGCCGGCATGGGCTCTGGCGAGGGCGTGCGCGCCATCACCGCACGCGAGGTCGCCTTTGGCGCATCGGATGAGCGGCTGTCGGCCCAGGAACTGGCCACGCGCAAGCTGGTTCAGGTGCCCGCCGTGGTGCTGGGCATTGCGCCGGTGGTCAACCTGCCCGGCGTGGCCACGGGCGCGCTGCGGCTGGACAGTGTGGTGCTGGCGGGCATCTTTCTAGGACAGATCAAACAGGGGAACGACCCGGCGGTGGCGGCGCTGAACCCGCAGATCAAACTGCCGGCACTGCCCATACGGCGCGTGGTTTCGGCCCAGGCTTCCGGGACGACGGCTTCTTTCACCCACTTTCTGGCCCTCAGCTCGCCCGAATGGAAGGCCTTGGCCGGCCTGTCGCCCAAGTGGCCGGGCGAAGTGATGGCCGCTCCCGGCAGCGATGCCGTGGTGGAAAAACTGCGCACGGTCCCGGGCGCGATCGGCTTCGTCGGCTACGACCGCGTGCACCGCGCGGGTTTGTCGACGGTGTCGCTCAAGAATGCGGCGGGGCGCTTCGTTTCCATATCGCCGATCTCGCAGCAAGCGGCGGTCAACAGCTCGGGCGTGCGCGACAACCTCAACGCCAGCCTGCTGAACGCCCCCGGGCCAGACAGCTGGCCGTTGACCACGCTGACCTATCTGCTGCTGGATGCAACGCCCACGGCGGCTTCTGCCGCCGCCACCAGCGTGGCCGCACAGCTGATTCACTGGGGCCTGATCAACGGCGACCCGATCGTCCGCAGCAATGGCTACGTGCCACTGCCGCCCAACGTGCAGGCGGTTGCGTTTGCCTCTTTGGCCAGCCTGCGCGGCCCGGGGGGTGAAGTGCTGGTGATGCCGCGCTGACCGCTGGCCAGCGCAACGCTGGCAGCGCATGGCGCCAACGAATTGACGGTTGCCTTTGGCGCCAGGCGCAGTGGCCGCTGCCTTACCAGCCCATGCGGCCCTGGCCAAAAATCCCGGCCGGGTCAAACGCGCGCTTCAGTTCAGATTGAATGCGCGCCATCGGGCCGGTCAGCGGGGTGAACACCGGCACGCGGCCGTCGCCGCCGCGCACCAGCGTGGCGTGGCCGCCCACACGGGCACAGGCCTCGCGCAGGCGCGGGGCCGCGTCGGGCGGCAGGCGCAGCCAGCGTTGCGCGCCATGCCATTCGACCAGCGTGGGCCCCAGGTTGATCGGGCTGGCGGTGTCGGGCACGCTGGCGCGCCACAGCGCTTCGCCGGGTGCCAGACGGAAGAACGGCAGGGTCTGATCGCGCACCGCCGTCCACTGGCGGGCGGCGCGCGCGTCGTCCAGCGGCTGGCCGCCCAGCACCTTGCGCGCCGACGCAATGGCCGCCTGCGCGCCGCGCAAGCGCACGGCCAGGTGGCCATCGGCCCAGCAGCTGGCGTGCAGCGGCAAGGGCTGGCCGCCCCAGCGGTTGAGCTGCTGGCGCGCGCTGGTTTCTGACAACTCAAACAGCAGCGTGCATTCGGCCGGGGCCACGGGCAGCACCTTCAGGCTGACTTCGGTGATCACGCCCAGCGTGCCCATCGAGCCCGCCATCAGCCGGCTGACGTCGTAGCCCGCCACGTTCTTCATCACCTGGCCGCCATAGGTCAGCACTTCGCCCCTGCCGTTGACGATCTGCACGCCCAGCACATAGTCGCGCAGTGCGCCCACGCTGGCGCGCCCGGGGCCGGACAGGCCCGCGGCCACCATGCCGCCCACGGTGCCGCCGGTGCCGTAGCGCGGGGGTTCAAACGGCAGGTGCTGGTTGGATTCGGCCAGCAGTTCTTCCAGCTCGCGCAGGCGGGTGCCGCCACGCACGGTGACGACCAGTTCGCTGGGCTCGTGGCTGACCACGCCGGTCAGCGGGCGCACGTCCAGCAGCTCGCCGTGCAGCGTCTGGCCGTAGAAATCCTTCGTGCCGCCACCGCGAATGCGCAGCGGCCGGCTGCGTTCGGCGTTGGCTTGCACCTTATCGATGATGGCTTGCAGCGCAGGAAACATGCGGTGATGGTAATGCCTGGCCACGCCCCAACGGTGAGGCAAACGAGCCGTTACGCGCGGTGTGAAAGGTCGATCCGGCCCGGCCTTTCGCCCCACAGCATCCCGTGTGCCGCCTGGACGAAGGCAAAAAAAATCCCGCCACAAGGGCGGGATGGAGTGTTGAAGATCTACCGCTTACCTGTTGATTCGATTACCGGTTGTAGGCAGTTTCACCGTGGCTGGAGATGTCCAGGCCGATGCGCTCTTCCTCTTCGGTCACGCGCAGACCCACCACGATGGCCACCAGCTTGAACAGCACGTACGACACAACGCCAGACCAGACGATGGTGAACAGCACGCTCTTGATCTGGATCCAGACCTGGGCGCCCATGGCGAACGTGTCTGGCGTGAGGCCGCCGGTACCGCCCAGCGATGGGGCAGCGAACACGCCGGTCAGGATGGCGCCAATGATGCCGCCCACGCCGTGCACGCCGAACACGTCGAACGCGTCGTCTGCGCCCAGCATGCGTTTCAGCCCACCCACGCCCCACAGGCACACAAAGCCTGCGATGGCGCCGATGACGATGGAACCCATGGGGCCGACAAAACCCGCCGCCGGTGTGATGGCGACCAGGCCAGCCACCGCGCCCGAGGCGGCGCCCAGCATCGAAGCCTTGCCCTTGTGCAGCGCTTCACCCGCAGACCAGGCCAGCGTGGCGGCCGCCGTGGCCAGCACGGTGTTGACGAAGGCCAGGCCCGCTGCGCCGTTGGCAGCACCGGCCGACCCGGCGTTGAAGCCGAACCAGCCCACCCACAGCAGCGATGCGCCCACCATGGTCAGCGTCAGGCTGTGCGGGGTGAACGCTTCGCGGCCGTAGCCAATGCGCTTGCCCACCACGTAGGCGCCGACCAGGGCGGCAATACCCGCGTTGATGTGCACCACCGTGCCGCCGGCAAAGTCCAGCGCGCCGTCTTTGGCCAGCAGGCCGCCGCCCCACACGATGTGCGCCATCGGCACGTAGCTGAAGGTGAACCACAGGGCCGAGAACAGCAGCACGGCAGAGAACTTGATGCGTTCAGCGAACGAGCCGACGATCAGCGCCACGGTGATGGCCGCAAACGTGCCCTGGAAAGCCACGAACACGTATTCCGGCACCGTCGTCAGTGCGCCGAAGGTTTCGGTGTTCACGCCTTTGAGGAACAGCTTGTCGAAGCCGCCGAAGAAGTTGCCGTCGCCGCTGAAGGCCAGGCTGTAGCCGTAGGCGGCCCACAGAATGCTGATCAGCGAGAACACCACGAACACCTGCACCAGCACGCTCAGCATGTTCTTGCTGCGCGCCAGGCCGCCGTAGAACAGCGCCAGGCCGGGGATGGTCATCAGGATCACCAGCAAGGTCGAGGTCAGCAGCCAGGCGGTATCGCCCGAATCCAGCTTGGGCGCGGGCGCAGGGGCGGCTTCCACCGCCGGTGTTGCCGCCGCAGCCGCAGGCGCGCCAGCGCTGGCCAGCGTGATTTCCACCGCGCGGGCTTCTTCCGGGTTACCGGCCTGGGCCGATTCCTCGGGCTTTTTCAGCACCACGGCGTCGTCGGCCAGGCCGCCGGCCTTCAGCGCGTCGCGCACCGCAAAGGCGCGGTTCTTGGCCAGTTCGGCGTTGGCGGCGGGGTCGCCGGTGGTGTCGGTAAAGCCAGACAGCTGCACCTTGGTGCCCGCATGGGCGGCCACGTAATCGGCCGCTGCCTTGACGGCGGCTTGCCCTTCGGGGCCGATGTCGGCGCTGCCGGTTTCAAACAGCACCCGGGCGGCGGGGAAGTCGGCGGCAAAGGCCGGCGCGGCGAACAGGCTGAACGCCAGCAGAAGGAGAGAGATCAGTCGTTTCATGATTGCGGTTCCTGGCGCTGCTTACAGTGCTTCCGTGCCGGTTTCGCCGGTGCGGATGCGGATGACCTGTTCCAGATCGAAAACGAAGACCTTGCCGTCACCGATCTTTCCGGTGCGGGCGGCCTGCTCGATGGCTTCGATCACGCGGTCGACGATGCCCGCGTCCACGGCGATCTCCAGCTTCACCTTGGGCAGGAAGTCGACCACGTATTCGGCACCGCGGTACAGCTCGGTGTGGCCTTTCTGGCGGCCAAAGCCTTTGACCTCGGTGACGGTGATGCCCTGCACGCCCAGCGCGGACAGCGCTTCACGCACTTCGTCCAGCTTGAACGGCTTGATGACGGCGGTGACCAGTTTCATTTTGCTTACCTTTTGATAGCTGCCAGCGCTTGACTGGCAAGCGCTGAAGGCAGTTTTGGCTTAGAACGTGTACTTGATTCCCGCAACCACGCCGGTGCGGCCGGTGAAGCGCCCGCTGGGCGTGGTGTAAAGCGATTTCTTGGCGTCGGTGCCCACCACGGCCAGGCTGGCCGACAGGCCGTTGCCGAAGTCCTTGCCCAGCGTGACGCTGTAGTCGGTGTAGCTGGATGGGCTGTTGTGGCGAATCCACTGGTGGCCCACGTGCGGCGCCACCGACCAGCCATTGCCCAGGTCAAAGTTGGCGGTCAGGTCCAGATAGCCGCTCTGCTTGCTGTCGGCAAAGCCGAACAGGTTGGTCAGCGAATGCGAGTACTTCACCGTCAGCACGTTCCAGCTCAGTGCGCCGTACAGCTCGGTGGTGTTGGGGCTGACGCCCAGCTTGTGGCTGGGGTAGTTGTAGTGCAGCAGGCCCACGTCGTAGCCCAGTGGGCCGGCCGTGCCTTTGTAGCCGCCGTAGACGTCCCATTCCATCGGCGCGTCGCCGCCTGCGTCCTTGATCCATTTGATCGAGGTCAGCCAGGTGCCGACGTAGAAGCCGCTGACGTGCGAATAGTCGGCCCCGGCGCTGATGGCGGGCTTGAGCCGGCTTTGCGAAATACCGCGGTAGCGGTAGTCGCTGGTCAGCGCCACGTTGAACGAAAAAGAATGCACCGGCGTGGGTTCTGCGGCCGGAGCGGCATCTGCGATTGCGGGTGCGGCGGTTTGCGCCAGCGCCCCGGTGCTGCACAACAGCGCTGCAGCGGCCAGGGCCAAGGGATGAAGACGCGAGCGGACAGGTTTCATGGGACTCCTCCAGGTGGGTATGCAATCAGTTGCAACCAGCAAAGCAGGAGGCGTGCCAACCGAAAACTCCCCCATGAAACCTGCGCCAGTGCACCGCCACGGCCCGTTTGCACCATTTAAGTGCCATGCGCCCCACGGCGCGTGCACCAGAGCAATGCACCATCGCAGGGATCGGTGCGCGGCACGGCCACGGCAGCGCCCGGCGCCGTGGCGCGCCGGCGCTGCGCCCACCGCCCTGCGCCCGGAAATTCATATGCCCCAGGCCCGCTGGGCGATCCGCCCGGCACCACCGCCTGTTCGCGCACCGATGTGTGGCATCGCTCACGCGGGCGCCCCGCCGCAGCGCCGCTGGCGTGGGCCATGCGCCGGTTTGCCGCGATGATGTTGGGCTGTACGCCGCGCCACACCACACAGAAAGCACCGCCCATGGGATTGAGTCAGGTTCAAAGCCGCGCCCTGCTGGGCCTTGCCGCGCCGGCCGTCACGGTGGAAGTGCACCTGGCCAACGGCCTGCCCAGCTTCACCCTGGTGGGGCTGGCCGAAGTTGAAGTGAAAGAAGCGCGCGAACGGGTGCGATCGGCCTTGTTGAACAGCGGGCTGACTTTTCCGCACAACCAGCGCATCACCGTCAACCTGGCCCCGGCCGATCTGCCCAAGGATTCGGGTCGGTTCGATTTGCCGATTGCGCTGGGCATTCTGGCGGCCAGCGGGCAGATCGACGGCGCGCGGCTGGCCGGTTGGGAATTCGCGGGCGAGCTTTCGCTGTCCGGCGAACTGCGCCCGGTGCGCGGCGCGCTGGCCATGAGCGCGGCGCTGCACCAATCGGGCGCCCAGGTGCAACTGGCCCTGCCACCCGGCAGCGCCGAAGAAGCCGCGCTGGTGCCCGGCATGGCGGTGTTTCGCGCGCGCCATCTGCTGGACGTGGTGGCGCACTTTCTGCCCGCGGCCGCCGGTGAACCCACGCTGGCCGATGGCTGGTCGCGCGTGGTGCCGCAGCCGCGCGCAGGGCAGCCGCCCTACCCCGATCTGGCCGATGTCAAAGGCCAGGCCGCCGCCCGTCGCGCTATGGAAATAGCAGCTGCTGGCGCCCATTCCGCCTTGCTGATAGGCCCACCGGGGACCGGAAAATCGATGCTGGCGCAGCGCTTTGCCGGCCTGTTGCCGCCGATGGACGAGGCGCAGGCCCTGCAAAGCGCGGCCATCGCCAGCCTGGGCGGCAGCTTTTCACTGGCGCAGTGGGGCCAGCGCCCCACGCGCGCGCCGCACCATTCGGCCAGCGCCGTCGCGCTGGTGGGCGGCGGTTCGCCACCGCGGCCGGGCGAGATATCGCTGGCGCATGAAGGTGTTCTTTTCTTGGACGAGCTGACGGAGTTCCCCCGCGCCGCCCTGGAAGCGCTGCGCGAACCGCTTGAATCCGGCCACATCACCATCAGCCGCGCGGCGCAGCGGGCCGACTTTCCGGCGCGCTTTCAGCTGATCGCGGCCATGAACCCCTGCCCCTGCGGCTACCAGGGTTCGCGCGTGCGCGCCTGCCGCTGCACACCCGACCAGGTGGCGCGCTACCAGGCCAAGCTGAGCGGCCCGCTGCTCGACCGGATCGACCTGCACGTTGAAGTGGCCGCCCTGCCTGCCAACGAACTGCTGGCCGCCCCGGCGGGCGAAACCAGCGCCAGCGTGCGCGCCCGCTGCGTGGCCGCGCGCGAACGGGCGCTGGCGCGCCAGGGCGTGCCCAACCAGGCGCTGCACGGCGAAGCGCTGGACACGCACGCCCAGCTGGACGCGGCCACCACGCAGTTTCTGACCACCGCCGCCACCCGCCTGGGCTGGAGCGCCCGCGCCACCCACCGTGCGCTGAAGGTGGCCCGCACCATCGCCGATCTGGCCGGCAGCCAGGCCGTTACCAACGCCCACATCGCCGAGGCAGTGCAGTACCGGCGGGCACTGCACGCCGCCTCGTCCGCCTGAAGCTGGCAGCACGCAGCAAGCCGTAGGCATGGGCGCTGAAAACTATCAAATCGATAGCTTATGGCGCTTGCGGGGCGGGCGACAAACGCTGATTTCCATCTGATTCTGCCCTTCGCGCTGGGCACTGCACGCCCTGCAAAATACCTGAACTCAGGGATAGGCAGGATCGCACCCGCCGGAAACAATCTTGCCTGGCACTGATCGCCCCAGTGTTTGTTCAAACCGCCAACTGCCACCCCCCATCACCAACTCAGCCTGCCATGCCTTTGCCCGCCTTTCTGCGCCGCCTGCGCGCGCCACGGATCTCAACCACCCTGGCGCGCGCCCCTGCGGCTCTGGCGATCGCGCTGTGCGCGCTGGCGTGCATGCCTGCGCAAGCGCAGGTTGCCGCTTGTCTGGTGAGTGGCAGCACCCTCTCCCAAACCGGATCTAGCCGACTGGGACAAAGCTTTACGGCAACGCAAACCGGCCTCTGGATAGGTGTGCGATTCTTTGCCATCTCCGGCACGCCGTTCACCCTCACAGCGCACCAGGGCACCAACTGGCCAACGGCGCTCCAGACCGTCAACAACGTCGACGGGCCTGCGAACAGCTGGGTGACTGCCATGTTCGACACCCCCATCTCGGTGGCTCAGGGCCAGGTCTACAGTTTCGGGGTCACCAACTCCGGTCGGCAAAGGGACATTCTCGGTTGCCCCAGCGACGTTGGCGGATCCTTATATGCCAACGCGTCCCCCATCACGTGGGCTGCGAACTTTCAGTTCGAGGCGCTGGTAGGTTTCTCGCCCCTATTGGGTGGCACACCCGCCGCGGCCACCGTGGGCACACCCTTCAGCTTCACGCCTACGCTGAACGCGAACGCCACGCAACCCATCAGCTTCTCGGTTGACCCGGCCACGCCCTTGCCCGCTTGGCTGACGCTGAACGCCAGCACCGGCGAGTTGGCGGGCACGCCCGCAGCGGCAGGCAGCTTCCCTGTCACGCTGCTGGCAAGCAATGCCGCCGGCAACGCCAGCCTGCCGATCACGGTGACTGTGGCGCCCGCGCCGGTGGCGCCCATCCTGGGGGGCAGCCCAGGGCCAGCCACGGTGGGCGCGCCCTTCAGCTTTACGCCCACGCTGAACGCGAACGCCACGCAACCCATCAGCTTCTCGGTTGACCCGGCCACGCCCTTGCCCGCTTGGCTGACGCTGAACGCCAGCACCGGCGAGTTGACGGGCACGCCCGCAGCGGCAGGCAGCTTCCCTGTCACGCTGCTGGCAAGCAATGCCGCCGGCAACGCCAGCCTGCCGATCACGGTGACTGTGGCGCCCGCGCCGGTGGCGCCCATCCTGGGGGGCAGCCCAGGGCCAGCCACGGTGGGCGCGCCCTTCAGCTTCACGCCCACGCTGAACGCGAACGCCACGCAACCCATCAGCTTCTCGGTTGACCCGGCCACGCCCTTGCCTGCTTGGCTGACGCTGAACGCCAGCACCGGCGAGTTGACGGGCACACCAACAGCGACGGGCAGTGTCACGCTGACGCTGGTGGCCACCAATGCGGTGGCGCCTGCGGCGTTGCCGCTCAGCATCACCGTGATTGCCGCCGCCCCGGTGGCGGTGCCTACGCTGGGCACTTGGGCGCTGGGTTGGATGGCTGCGCTGATGGCCTGGCTGGGCCGGCGCCGCTGGCAGCCGCGCGCCACCCATAATCGCTATTAATAAAAGAGCTACTAGCGCAGGCTATTGCTGCGCTGGAGAGCCTTTTTATCCCTTGAACGGAGCGCCCCGGACACGGCCACTCGGGTTTATACCCACGCACTGTGGGCGGACCTGTGGACAACTGCGTGCACAAGCCGCGCAAGCCGCGCCCCGCCTGGGCTGGCGGGCGCTGCTCAACAAACAGGCAGGTGCGGGGCGTGGGCGCGATCAGGCGGGTGGGCGGGCAGGCCGGGGCGTGGTGGCAAGGCCGCTTAATACTCCTGAATACATAGCTGCTTGCGCAGGCCAGATAAGCGCCAGAGGCTGATTTGGCTTAAAAAATGGCGCCTCAGCGCCGCCGCCGTGCAGCCCGGCGCAGCGCGCTCAGGTCGTCGTCCAGTTCACGCCGCGCCTGCGCCAGCGCGTGGCGTTCGCGCCAGGCGTTGGCGCGCGCGATGAACTGCGTGGCGCCGCCGAAAGCCCCCCCGCGCCCGGTGGCCATGCGCGCGATGGCGTCGCTGCGCGCGGCGCGCGTGCCCTGCCACAGCCAGCGCGCGCCCTGGCGCGCCGCGCCACTGCCCAGCAGGGCCAGCCCCAGGCCGCGCAGGCCATGCGGCGTGGGTGGGGGCGGCACGTCGTCCGCGCGCCCGTCGCCATCGGGCGTGAAGCCGTCGGCGCTGCGGCCTGCAGGCGGACCCGGCCAACGCTTTGGCGCGCGGGCCGCATGCCACCACGCACCGGAAGGCGCTGGCGCCGCCGCCCGGCTGCCACCGCGCGGGCGCAGCAGGAAGTAGCTGGCGGCAAACACCACGGCGGCCCCGGCCAGGTCTTTGCCGCGCACGTTCTGAATGACGCCACCCAGCGCTTCGCCCAGTGCGGCGGTGGGGCGCACCGACTGGGCGGGCCGTTGCGCCTGTGCGGCGCGGCTGCCGGGCGCGTCGGTCAGGTCGGACAGCACGGCGGCCACGGCGGCGGTGCTGTCCACCGCGTCATCGTCGGCACCGGCGTGGCGCGCCTCGCCCTGCAGCGCGGTCACGGCGGCGGCGGGGGGCGGCGTGGCGCTGGCGGTGAATTCGCCGTGGCGTTCGGCCAGCACGCGGGCGCAGCTGGCGCCAAACAGCAGCACGGCCGATGCGAAGTAGATCCACATCAGCAACACCACCAGCGAACCGGCCGCGCCGTAGGCCGACACCACCGCGGCGGTCGACAGATACAGCGCCAGCGCGTACTTGCCCACGCTGAACAGCACGGCGGCGATGGCGGCGCCAACGACCAGGTGGCGCAGGCGCGGCTGGGGCCCGGCGCTCATGCGCATCAGCGCGACGAACAGGCCGGTGGTGATGACCAGCGAGATCGCGTGGTTCAGCACCCCCCACAGCGCTTCGGCCTGGTAGTGCGCGCCAGCCCAGTGCTGCAGCAGGTTGACGGCGCTGGCGATCACCAGCGACACCAGCATCAAGAAGCCCAGCGCCAATACGTAGGCCACGCCACGCAGACGCAAGGTGGCCTTGTGCCACCACGCGTCCACCGCCTGGGTGCCGGTGCCCTGGGTCCACAGCCGTTCCAGCGCGGACTGCAGTTCGGCAAACACGCCGGTGGCGCCCACCACCAGCAGCCCGAACGCCAGCAGCGAGGCCAGCAAGCCATCGCCCGGCTGCTGTGCGCTGGCAATGGCGGCCTGCACCACTTCGGCCCCCTTGGCGCCCACCAGGCTTTGCACCTGCTCGATCAGGCTGGATTCGACCACGTTGCGGTCCACCACATAACCCAGCAGCGCCACCAGCAGCAACAGCAGCGGCGCCACGCTGAACATGCCGTAGAACGACATCGCCGCGCTCATGCGCAGGCCGTCGGCGCTGGACCACAGATCCACCGCGCGGTAAGCGGGCGCCAAAGGCCGCAACGAGCCCTGAAACAGTGCCGGCAAGGCGGCGTCGGCCACGGGCACCGCTGGGGTTGCGGGCAGGTCGATCCGGGCTGCGGCCGCTGCGGGGCCTGGTGCGGCTGTGGCCGCGTCGTTGTCTGAAGTGCGCATGGACATGGTGCAGCAGTCTACGCACCCGCAGGGTGCGGGCGCGCCAGAATCGCCCACCCGTCTGAGTCAGCGGGCGCCGACAAACGCGTTGAAAGGCAAGCGCGCTTTGGCGGC
>JAGOEM010000180.1 GCA_017997715.1 Ottowia sp. | reverse complement strand
CCGTCGGGCTACGAAAGCGATGCGTACCGGCTGGCGCTGTGGATGAACTTGATCATCGTTGGCCCATGAACACCGATCTGCCACTCCTTTGTCGAAGCCTGCGAATTCACTACGAGCCCCAGCACGCGGTCTGGATGTTGCTCTTGCCGGAAGGCGCGATGCGCCTCAACGACAGCGCAGCTGCAATCATGCGCCGTTGTGATGGCAGGCATACCGTCGAGGCCATCGTGATTGAGCTCGAAGAACTGTTCGCCACCGAGGGCATTGCGCCGCAGGTGGAATCGTTGATCGAAGAAGGAGTGCGACGTGGCTGGCTCGTCTGACAAACGACTGAACGCGCGCGGCGTTGCCGCCATGGCAAGCGCTGTGTTCCTGCTCTTGCTCGAGATCCAGGGGGTCAGTGCGGCGGCCGCGGAACTGGTGGCCAGGCAACGGACGCAGGATATCGCGGTGCTCGCCGCCAGCTGCGTGACCTGTCACTCGCCGAGCGCCGCGCAAGGCGGCATTCCGTCACTTAAGGCCCCCAATGCGGAATACATGCTGGCTCGGCTGAGAGCGTTCAAAGCTACGGACCCAACCCAATCGGCCGCAGACGCCACCATCATGCCGTTGCTGATGCAGGGCTACGACGACGTGCAGCTTGAAGCACTGGCAGTTTGGTTTTCATCGCGCAACGGGTCGCGCTGATGCAGGCCAACCGGCGCAAGGTGCTCGGCTCCGCGTTGGCGGCGCTCGCAACGCCTTCCATCGCGCGCGCTCAGGCGGCATCCGCCCACGTCGTGGTGGTCGGGGGTGGGTTTGGCGGAGGTACGGTTGCGCGCTACCTGCGCCAGCTCGCGCCCAGGGTGCAAGTGACCTTGGTGGAGCCAGCCCGGCGCTTCTACACCTGTCCATTTTCTAACCTCTATCTCGCGGGCTTGCGTAGCCTTGACAGCATCGGGCACAGCTTCGAAGGGTTGCGTCGTGCGGGCGTCAACGTGGTGCACGAACGCGTGGAGGACGTCGATGCCGCAGCGCGGACGGTGCGGCTGTCCCGTGGTCAGAAACTGCGTTGGGATCGCCTGGTGCTCTCCCCTGGCATTGATCTTCGCTGGGGCGCGCTGGAAGGCTACGATGAAGCCGCAGCAAATCTCGCTCCCCATGCTTGGAAGGCGGGTGCGCAGACCGCGCTGCTGCGCCGCCAGATGGAAGCCATGCCAGACGGTGGATTGTTCGTGATGGTGATTCCTGACAATCCGTTTCGTTGCCCCCCAGGCCCGTACGAGCGGGCGGCGATGGTCGCCCACTACTTCAAGCACCACAAACCGCGCAGCAAGATATTGCTGCTGGATGCCAAGCAGAACTTTTCGAAGAAGGCGTTGTTTGTTCAGGCCTGGAAGGCCCTCTACGGCGACATGATCGAGTGGCATGGCGTTGCGCAGGATGGGCAGGTGGCACGTGTCGACGCGAAGACGCTGGAGGTCGAAACCGTATTTGGCATGCGCCACAAGGCCTCGGTGCTCAACGTCATTCCGCCGCAGAAGGCGGGCTTCATTGCCGACCGTGCAGGCGTGACCGACGCCAGCGGGTGGGTGCCTGTGCGCGGCGAGAACTTCGAGTCACTTCAGGTCAAGGGGATTCACGTTATCGGTGATGCGAGTTTCGCGGGGCCCATGCCCAAATCTGGTTTTGCGGCCAACAACCAGGGTAAGGTGGTCGCCGCGACGATCGCGGCTGAGCTTCTTGGCATAGCGCCGCCGATGGCCGTCTATGCGAACACCTGCTACAGCCTGATCGGGCCGGACTACGGCATTTCGGTGGCCGGCATTTACCGCTCTGAAGGCGGGCGTGTGGTCGACATACCGCATTCGGTGGGCATCAGCCCATTGGGTGGTGACGCCGCGTTCCGCGCTGCAGAAGCGCGCTATGGCGCTTCTTGGTACGCCGCCATCTGCAAAGACATCTGGGGAAGCTGAGCGCTCCGTCCGGCGTTTTCATGCCTTTCGTCGAGGTTGGCCCGGATCGCTGTCGCAGCTTGGTGACGGATGTGCGCCGCGCGCAAGTAAAACGCGTTCGCTCTTGGCAGATCACAGGGCTCCCCCAGGCCCAGCTCGGCCATGCGGCCGAGTTGGTGTAGTGCCGCTGCGTCATCTTCATACGCCATGCGTTGCCACAGACTTCGAGCCTCTTCGTGATAGCCCAGCCAACACGCCGCGCAGGCCTTCAGGTGCAGGCCCTCGCGGCCTTCTGGCGGCGTGAGCGTCATGCGTGCCGCGCCCAGCAGCGTGCGTGGGTGCGGCAACTACTGGGCAAGGCTCCTGCTCATGGCTTGTTGGACATGACCAGCGTGGCCAGCAGCTTCACGTCGGCCGCCTTGAGACTGGCATGCCCTGGCATCGGAACGCGCCCCCATTTGCCCGTGGATCCCATCTGGATCGACTGCGCCAGCGTGGCGACCGCATCTTTATCGCCTGCGTATTTCTCGGCAATGGAGCTGAATGCCGGGCCGACGATCTTCTCTTTTGCTGCGTGACAGCTGTAGCAGCCGGTGGCTTTGGCCAGTTCGGTGGCAGCGGCGAGGTCGAAGTCCGCAGCGGCGGCCGAAACCGCCGCGCCGGCCGTCAGAAGACTGAATATGAAAGCAGCGCGCATAGTGGTCGGGATCAGTAGTGGTTGAAATTTGGGACGGCGCCTTCAACAAGGCACATTGTTTTGGAGGCAACATCCATGCCATTCGACTCACCCTGCGCTAAGCGCGCCAATCTGTTCCTTCGGCCTGTGACACTGTTCAAGAACGGCGCAAATGGCGCAACACCTGCACAGCCCGCTCGTCTACGCTCAGTGCAATGGTGGCTTGACGTCTTTCAGCGCCTGTTGCTCGGCTTGTGGGTACCACTGCGCCAGGCTTCGATGAAACTCTGCCGGCTGTGCGCCCCAGTCCGCAAAACGTGTGGGAACACGCACACGCAAAAGCTCGCTGAGGTCAACGCCCCGTTCGGCGTTGTCGCGCATCAGCGTCACCAACCAGCTGAGCCAATCGCGCGTCTGCGCGATACCCAGCACGCCTTCGTGTGTGGGTCCATGGCTGGGCACGACGTGCTTGAACTCGCCACGGTCATACCACTGCTCCAGCGTTTGCAGGCTTGCCAGCCACTGATCCGGATCGGCATGCGGCGTGGTCGGCACACGGTCGGCGAACACCAGGCCGCCGGCAAACAGCACGCCGGTGTGGCGATCAATCACCACTAGGTCGTCGGATGTGTGCCCGGTGAACCGACGCAGTTCAAGGACGTGCCGGCCGAGCTTCAGGGCCTGCGGCGCCAGCGTCTCGCGCGCCGGAGTCGCTTTGGTGCCGCGCATCCAGTCGCCGCAGAGGCGGTACAGGTTGTCGTCATAGGCTGCGCCTTCGGCCACCATGCCCGCAATGCTGCCGGCCAGCGCCTGCGTCGGCCGGTCTGGCCAGGCCTGATTACCTAGGAAGTAATCGGGGTGCTGATTCAGGTTGAGCACCTGGAGGACTGGCTCCTTCGTCACCTGAGCGATCGCGCGACGCTGTTGTTCACCGTACAGGCGCGATGGCCCGGTGTTGATCACCACCACGCCCGCACCGGTCGCGATGAAGGCGGTGTTGATGATGTTGCAGCCGTTGGCGCGCGAGAAATCCTCCACCGCGCCTTCGATGATCCAGGTGTCTTCCGCAATGTGGCGCGGCACCAGGCGATAGTCGAGCGTCTGTTGATCGACCTTCGCGCTGTCGGCCGCAGCCGGCTGGGCCTGGGCGCCGGCAGTCAAGGCGGCCAGCAGCAGACCGAGCGCCAGCCTCACGATGCCGATCATGCGCGTACCTCGGCTTCGATCTTGTTGCCGTTGTTGTCCTGCCCTTGCAACCGAAACACCTGCGGCCCGTCCAGCGGCAGCTCGAAGGAGATCAGGGGATTCTCGGAAACCGGCTCATGCAACGCGAGCCGCCACCACAGCGTGCCACTCGCGTCACGTAGCTCCAGCCGCTCGATGTAGAAGGCTGGAATGCCCGCAACCAGGCCCGTGTCCATGGGGTGCATCACGCGTAAGCGCAAACGGCGGCTACCCTCGACCGCATTGCGGAAGATGCGGGCCTGTACCTGGTTCAAGGTGTTTTTCCATGACCCGTCTGCCCTGGATGCGCCGGGTACGGTGCACCCGCCGCCCGCGGCCTGGGCGACCACGCCGCCCACGTGCCACTCACCGTTGCGTGTCTGCACCATGGCGCGTATCGGTGATGCTTGTTCCAGCCGAAGGCGGAACGACAGCATCGCCAGGGCGCGCTCGGGTTCAAACGTCAACACTTCGCGAATGGGGTTGCGGTCCGCCACCACCAGGATGCGTTGCACGCCGCCGCCTACGCCAGCCAGCTTGCGGGCGTCGATCTGCAGTGGCACGTTCATCGCATCGTCGGCGAACGCAGGTGTATGGACGATCACCGAATCCGTGAATTGCATCGCCGAATTGCCGAGGTATTGCTTGCGCAAGGTCGGCCACTGCATCGAACCCAGTGGGTCACCTTCTGTCCTGTCCATCGGTTCCCCCGCGCCCCATGCGGACGTGACGGCGGACAGGCCAGACAGCAAGATGTTGCGACGTAGCACCTGGCTTCTCCTTTTATTTCTGGGTAGATGGGTTAGCAAGAACTCAGGTAGGCGTCGCAAGCGCGATGCCAGCCTACGATCAGGCAAATGCCATCAGAATCAGGACTGCTGCTGAAGTGACTGTCCCAATCTGGAGCAACGCGACGAAGCCGTTGGCCGTTGGGTGTTGCACACGACACGCGGGGTGGCGCATGACCAGCGAAGATTCGCCGATTGCACTTGACCTAGGCTGCAGCAACATCGGTGTGTTCGCTGGTGGGGTTAACAAGCAGAATCCGCGCCAACGGGCTGCCCTGAAATGAGCCCGGTCGCACTTCCGCAGATTGAGTGAATGAACCGTATGGACCTGACAACCGCTCCTGGCCCAAGGCATTGCCGCGTGGCGTCATCCAGCAGAGCATTCGCCGCCGAAGGACCAACCCATTGAGCCGCCGCACCCGCATCTTCCTAGCGCTGATCGCGGTTTATGCGATCGGCATGGCGGGGCTGCTGTACCAGCTGCTGGCCGATCTGGACCCGCGCTACCGCGAATCGGCCGAGGAAGGCCTGATCGAAACCGCGCAGCTGATGGCCACGGTGATCGAGCAGGATGTGGAGTTCGGTGCGCTGCCCACCGACCGCATTGGGGGCATCTTTCGCGACCTGTACGCGCGCCGCTTTTCGGCGCAGGTGTACCAGCTGCACAAGACGCGCGTGGACTTGCGCGCCTATGTCACCAACCGCCACGGCCTGGTGGTGTACGACTCGACCGGGCGCGCGCTGGGGCAGGATTTTTCAGGCTGGCGCGATGTGCGCCTGACGCTGCTGGGTGAATACGGCGCGCGCACCACGCGCGATGTGCCGCAGGACGCCAGCAGCACCGTGATGTACGTCGGCGCGCCGATTCGCTGGAACGATGAAATCGTGGGCACCGTCAGCCTGGGCAAGCCGGTGCAAAGCTTCGGCCAATTCGTGGCGGCGGCGCGCAGCAATGTGATCTATGTCGGGCTGGTGTCTGGCGTGTCGGCGCTGCTGCTGGCGATGGTGCTCTCATTCTTGCTGATACGGCCGCTGGGCATCACCAGCGACTTGTTGGCCGCGCTGCGCACCGCCTGGTGGCGCGACGAGCAGGGCCGGCGCCGCTTCAGCCCGCGCCGTGCCTGGCGTGCGGTGAGGGCGCAGGCGCGCGCGGCCCGGCAAGAGGTGCACGACGCCATTGCCGGGCGCAACTATGTGCAGGACTATGTGCAGCAGCTTACGCACGAGTTGAAAAGCCCCATCTCTGCCGTGCGCGGTGCGGCCGAATTGCTGCAGGAACCCGGCATGCCGCCTGAGCAGGCCGCCCATTTCGCCACCAACATCGCGCGCGAAGCGCACCGCATGCAGGAAGTGGTGGACCGCATGATGGAGCTGTCCGCCCTGGAAAGCCGGCGCATGCTGCGCGACCAGCAGCCGGTGGCGCTGGCGCCCATGCTGCAGGAGCTGGCCGTCGGTGCGCGCGCCAAGGCGCCGCGCCTGCGCATCGAGGTGAAGATCGAGGACGAGCTGGTGGTGGAAGGCGACCCCTTCCTGTTGCGCCGCGCGGTGGGCAACCTGTTGGACAACGCGGTGGAATTCACCGCCGCTGCGGTGTCATCCACGCCCGGCATCGATGCGCATCAGGGCGCCGACATCCTGATCACCTTGGCGCGCGAAGGCCGTATGGCGCGCATCGCCGTGCGCGACCACGGGCCGGGCGTGCCCAGCTATGCCGAGGGGCGCTTGTTCGACAAGTTCTTTTCTTTGGCGCGACCGGGCTCGCAGAAAAAGAGCACGGGCCTGGGCCTGTCCTTCGTGCGCGAGATCGCCACCCTGCACCAGGGCAGCGTGGAAGTGCGCAACGCGGTCGCACGGCGCGGGCCGGATGCGCAGCGCGCTGAACAGGGCGCACTGGCGGTGCTGCGGCTGCCGGCGGGCAAGGGCTGAGCGCGCGGGCCTGAGCCAAAAAAAACGGCCCCGTTGGGGGCCGCTTTCAGCTGGCGCGGGGCCCGGCGTTCACAACGCCCGGCAAGCCCATCAGGCCGCCTTCCAGGCGCCGCCGTCTTCTTTGAAAACGATTTTCTCGGGCAGGTTGGACAGCGAACCTTTGTACGCCTCTTTGCCATTCGCGGTGATGACGAAGTTCTCATCTTCCACCAGGAAGAAGGCTTGGCCGGTGACGGCGGTTTGCAGCTCGGCGCAACCGGTGGCTTCGACGGCCACACCGGCTACGCCTTGGCCGGAACCGTCCAGGAATTCAACGCGAACTTTCTTGGCACTCATTATTTCTCCTTGCCTAGCGGCGTATAAGTCGTTGGTCGTAAAGAAGCCAGACTTTGACATCCAACGGCCGCCTGCGCGCACCGCCGATTTGGCTGTGCGCGACAAAATGCACGCTCGCCGCGCGGCCTTCCAAGCGCTTGTGAGTGCCCCGCTACGAAATTTCTCACACGCATGTTCATGGGATGCTGCTTTCATTAACATGCAAGTGAAATAGGCTTCTAACCCGCTCTGATACTGCGCTGAAAGCTATAGTTTTCGTAGTTTTTGGCGATCGCCCCAAGGTCATGCCGACGCGGCTTCGCTGGTACGCCCGGCACCCAGCCGCCACCAGTCGACGTG
>JAGOEM010000036.1 GCA_017997715.1 Ottowia sp. | reverse complement strand
CACCAGGTGGCCGGTTTCGGCAGCGGTCATGGCCAGCCGGATGGTTTCCAGATCGCGCATCTCGCCCACCAGAATGCAGTCCGGGTCTTCGCGCAGGGCGGAGCGCAGCGCGTTGGCAAAGCTGTGGGTCATCGGCCCGACTTCGCGCTGGTTGATCAGGCATTTCTTGGATTCGTGCACGAATTCGATCGGGTCTTCCACCGTCAGGACGTGGCCGTACTCCATCTCATTCAGGTGGTTGACCATGGCCGCCAGCGTGGTTGACTTGCCCGACCCCGTGGGGCCCGTCACCAGCACCATGCCGCGCGGCTTGAGGGAGAGATCGCCGAAAATCTTGGGCGCATTCAGCTGTTCCAGCGTCAGAATCTTGCTGGGAATGGTCCGCAGCACGCCCGCAGCGCCGCGGTTCTGGTTGAATGCGTTGACCCGAAAACGCGCCAGGCCTTCGATCTCGAACGAAAAGTCCACCTCCAGGTTTTCTTCGTACACCTTGCGCTGGGTGTCGTTCATGATGTCGTAGAGCATCGCGAAGACCTGCTTGTGGTCCAGCGGATCGACGTTGAGGCGGCGCACGTCGCCATGCACCCGGATCATGGGCGGCAGCCCGGCCGAAAGGTGCAAGTCGGAAGCTTTGTTCTTGACGCTGAATGCCAGCAGTTGGGTAATGTCCACGGCGACCCTTGAATATAAGTACGCTGAAACCAGGGTTTCAGTTTGATACGCTCCGACCATTATGACGACGATCACCCGCAACCTCCAAGACGTGCGTGAACGTATCGCCACAGCCTGCCAATCGGCCGGTCGGGACGTGCAGGAAGTCACGCTGCTGGCGGTGTCCAAGACGTTTGGGCCCGACGCCGTGCGGCAGGCCGCCGCAGCCGGCCAATTGGCCTTTGGCGAAAACTACATCCAGGAAGCGCTGGACAAGATGGCCACGCTGCGCGATCTGCCGCTGCAATGGCACTGCATCGGCCCGATCCAAAGCAACAAGAGCCGCCTGGTGGCCGAACACTTTGACTGGGCGCACACGGTCGATCGCCTGAAGATCGCCGAACGCCTGTCGGCCCAGCGGCCTGCGGGGCTGGCGCCGCTGAATGTGTGCATTCAGGTCAACATCGACGGCGGCCCCACCAAGTCGGGCGTGCTGCCTGAGCACGCCCTGGCCCTGGCGCGCGAAGTGGCCGCGCTGCCGCACCTGCGCCTGCGCGGCCTGATGACGATCCCTGAAATTGCTCCTGATTTCGAAGCTGCTCACGCCGTCCACACCAGCGCTAGAGCCCTGTTTGACCACATAAGCGCCGAAGGGCTGGCGCTGGACACCCTGTCGATGGGCATGAGCGCGGACCTGGACGCCGCCATCGCCGCCGGCAGCACGATGGTGCGGGTGGGTTCGGCGATTTTTGGCGCGCGTGCGGCAAAAGGTTGAAGTCGCGCCGCACCACTTACGCTGGCCTGGTCTGTGAAGCTGGGCGCCGCCATTTGCTGGGGGGCATGCAAGCGGTCGCCGGGAGAATCCCCACTAAAGGCCGGTAATGCAGACCAGAATCGTCCAGTCCTGGCCCGTTAGGTGGAATTCTTTCAACCAAGCCTGTTGCCGATCCGTCACATCGTTGGCGGGGCCTTTGCGATACCGCACCTGGCGCAGCTTGGCTTGCGCCGTAGCCAAAGGCACGCCCAACACCAGGCCGCCCCATAGGTCGTCTGTTTCAGGGATTCCCGATGCGTAGAAGCCCTGAACAGGCATACCGTAGTAGGTGCCGTGGAGGAACGTGGCAAGGCGCGTGGTGCGGTCTTCGTCTCGCTTGTCACCGTTGATCACACGCACTGTGGGTGAGATCGCATCGCGGTACGGCTGAGGCACCTTTTTGGGGTTGAAGGTTGACACCGCGACGGGGGCGTCTGACGGACGCCGTTGATCCAACCAAGCGGTGGCGAGCACGTTGTCGACGACGGCCCGCGTCAACGGCGCAGCGGCGCAGCCCTGTTCCCAGCTTTTAAAGACCGGTGTCCAGTCCAGCGGCTTGTCGCTGCGCACGCGCCTCGCTTGCGGGAATGTGTCTGCCTTCGGCGGCGGCACAGGATCGCCCGCCGCTTGACCGGTGGCGACGCTGGCCGCCGGCCGAACGCCCGGTCCAATTCGGACCAGCGTGCTGCCGTCGGCACGCGGGGTGGTTTCGATGCAGCCGGCCAAGGCCAAAGCCACGGCGATGCATGCGCTGGTCCGGACGGTGGGTATGAATGCTTTCATGTCTTCTGCTCCGCGGACGGCACTCGCATGCGCGACCCCCCGGATTATCTGAACACCACCGTCCGCTGTCCGTTCAGCAGCACGCGGTGTTCGCTGTGCCATTTCACGGCGCGGGCCAGCACCTGGGTTTCGGTGTCGCGGCCGCGGGCGGTCAGGTCTTCCACGGTGTTGGTGTGGTCGGCGCGGGCCACGTCCTGTTCGATGATCGGGCCTTCGTCCAGGTCGGCCGTCACGTAGTGGGCGGTGGCGCCGATCAGCTTCACACCGCGGTCGTGCGCCTGGTAGTACGGCTTGGCGCCCTTGAAGCTGGGCAAGAAGCTGTGGTGGATGTTGATCGCCCGGCCGGCCAGGTGGCGGCACAGGTCGTCCGACAGGATCTGCATGTAGCGCGCCAGCACCACCAGGTCGGCGCCTTCGGCGTCGATGATCTCCATCTGCCGCGCCTCGGCCTGCGCCTTGTTGGCCTTGGTCATGGCGACGTGGTGGAAGGGCACGTTGTAACTGGCCGCCAGTTGATAGAAATCGCGGTGGTTGCTGACGATGGCGCGGATGTCCAGCGGCAGCAGGCCCGATTTCCAGCGGAACAGCAGGTCGTTCAGGCAGTGGCCTTCGCGGCTGACGAAGATCACGGTGCGCATCGGCTCGGCGGCGGGGTGCAGGCCCCAGCTCATGTCGAAGGGCTTGGCGAAGGCGGCCAGCGCCTCGCGCAGCTCGTCGGTTTGCGCTTCGGGGCAGTAAAAGCGCACGCGCATGAAGAACAGGCCGGTGCCGGCGTCGTTGAACTGGGCGGCCTCCTCGATGTTGCCGCCGCGCTCCAGCAGAAACCCGGTCACGCCGTGCACGATGCCGCGCCGATCCTGGCACGACAGGGTAAGGATGTAGGTGTGGGACATGGGGCGCGATTGTCGCAGGCCGCTCCGTTCGCTGCGGTGTTTGGGTGCAGCGGGGGCGGGCGGTTCAGCGCGCGTCGGGCGTTTTCAGGCCCAGTACGCGGCCCGCCAGGCGGGTCAGCTCCCGCACCATCTGCTCGGGCGGCAGGCGGCCATCGGGCTGGTACCAGTTGTACAGAAAGCCGGGCAGGCTGCAGGCGGCTTGCGCGGCGATGCGGGTTTCGTCGAAATCGAACCAGCCTTCGGCGCGGCCCTGTTCCAGCAGGGTGCACATCTGCGCGTAGAAATGGTTGGCGACGCGCTTTTGCGCGGTCATGTACTCGGCGCGGTAGACCTGCGGTTCGCGGTAGAAGAAGAAGGCGGCGGGGTAGTGCGCGATGGTGGTGCGGATCAGCCGTTCCAGCCCCGCCATGACTTTTTCGTGCGCGGCGCGCGGATCGTCGTCGTCGAAATCCATGCTGGTGAAGCATTCGACCGCAGGCGCCCACGACAGGGTTTCGAAGATCTCCTGCTTGTTGCGAAAGTAGTAATACACGAAGGGCTTGGTCACGCCCAGCTCGCCCACGATCTGCTCCATCGTCGTGTGGGCGTAGCCCTGGGTGTGGAACAGTCGTTCGGCCACGGACAGGATGCGCTCGCGCTTGGCGTCGGTGCCGGACGTGGCGGCCTTTTGGCGGCCACTGACAGGGGATGAGGGCGAAGAGGGGCTCACGGCACGATTGTCGCGCGGGTTCCACGGCGGCGGTGGCACCGTTCTACCGAACGGTATATATTGGCGCGACTGCACCCCCCAGCAGTTGCGGCGCCTTGGCGGCGACCGTGGCGCATATCCGGAGACAAGCTTGCAAGCCGATCAGCCCCTGCACGAACATCTGCGCACGCACGCGCGCCAAAGGCCGGACGACACCGCCGTCATCTGGTACGGCCAGCACCTCAGCTGGCACGAGCTGGACAGCTGGAGCGACGCGCTGGCCGCGCACCTGCAGGGCTTGGGCGTGCGGCAGGGCGACCCGGTCGCGCTGTTCATGAACAACTGCCCGCAGTACATGGTGGCGCACTACGCCATCCAGAAGATCGGCGCCGTGGTGTGCCCGTGCGGGCCGCTCAACAAGGCGCACGAGCTGCAGTACCAGCTGGACGACCTGGGCGCGCGCGTCATCGTCGCGGCCGACAACCTGCTGCCCATCGTCGAGCAGGTGCGCGCACAGACCGCGCTGCAGCACGTGCTGGCCGTGCGCTATGGCGACCTGCTGCCGGCCCAACCCACGCTGCCCGTGCCGCCTGAAATACAGGGCGCGCTGGCGCCGCTGCCGCCGGGGTGTGGCGATCTGCTGCACATCGCCCAGCAAGGCGCCGCGCAAGGCGTGCGCCCGGCGGCGGTGGCCATTGCCCTGGACGATGTGGCGCTGATGACCTATACCAGCGGCACCACCGGCCTACCCAAAGGCGCCATGCTGAGCTATCGCAACGCGCGCTTCAAGACCGCGGTGACCACCGACAACTTTGGCCTGGGCGCGCAAGACATGGCGCTGTCGGTGGCGCCGCTGTACCACATTGCCGGCATGCTGATCGGCGTCAACACGCCGGTGTACGCGGGCGCCACGCAGGTGCTGCTGTTCCGCTTTGACCCGGTGGCCGTGCTGCAGGCGATCGACCGCTACCAGATCACCCACTGGTATTCCGTGGCGCCGATGAACGTGGCCTGCATGCAGGTGCCGGACGCCGCCCGCTTTGAGCTGACCAGCCTGCGCCGCAATCCGGTGACCAGCTTCGGCATCAGCTTTACCGAGCCGCTGGCGCAGCAGTGGCAGGCCTTCACGCGCGGGCCGTGCGTGGCGCACGAAGCGGCCTATGGCCTGAGCGAAACCCACACCATGGACACCGGCATGCCGCCGCACGCCATCCGCTGGGGTACGCACGGCCAGCCCATGCCTGGCGTCACCGTCCGCATCGTCGACCCGGACACCGGGGCTGAGCTGGCCGCGGGTGAGGTGGGCGAGATCACCCTGCTGTCGCCCGGCAACTTCAAGGGCTACTGGAACAAGCCCGAAGCCACCGCCAAGGCGCTGAAAGACGGCTGGGTCTGGACTGGCGACATGGGCCGCGTGGACGCCGAGGGCTACCTCACCTTCATCGGCCGCACCAAGGAGATGATCAAGGTATCGGGCTACAGCGTCTTTCCCGAAGAGGTGGAGGGCATCCTCATCAAGCACCCCGCCATCGCCCAGGCCGCCGTGCTGGCCGAGCCCGATGCTGAGAAGGGCGAGGTCGTCAAAGCCTTCATCGTCACCAAGGGCGGAGCCACGCTGAACGCCGACGAGCTGACCGCCTGGTGTCGCGACAACATGGCGCCCTACAAGGTGCCGCGCCACGTGCGCTTCATCGACGCGCTGCCGTCCACCGGCGCCGGCAAGGTGTTGCGGCGCCTTCTCAAGGACCACGACTGACCGACAGCGTGGCGCGGATGGACGGCGCTGGTCGCTGCCGTTGACCGTCCCTCAACAGTTTTCCCGCCGCACGGCGCCCAGCCGCAGGCCGTGCCCTCACACCAAGAACGAAGGAGACACTTGTGAAAAAACTATCTGCCTTGCTGGCCGCCGCGGCGCTGCTCGGCCTGGGCCATGTGCCGCTGGCCAGTGCGCAAGCGGCCAAGGCCGTGAAGATCGGCGTGCTGAACGATCAGGGCGGCCCGTATTCCAGCGTCACCGGGCCGGGCGCGGTGGTGGCCGCGCGCATGGCGGTGGAAGACGCGGGCGGCAGCATCCTGGGCAAGCCGGTTGAGCTGGTCGCGGCCGACCACCAGCACAAGCCCGACGTGGGATCGGCCATCGCACGGCGCTGGTACGACGCCGATGGCGTTGATGCCATCTTCGACATCTACAACTCCGGCGTGGCCCTGGCCGTGCAGCGCTTGGCACAAGAGAAGAACAAGGTGCTGATCTCGTCCGTCAACACGGCCGAGATCACCGGCAAATCGTGCGCGACCCACGGCATGCAGTGGGGTGGCGATGGCTACGCGCTGTCCAACCTGACCGTGAAGGGCGCCTACAAGGGCAAGCCGGAATCCTGGTTCTTTCTGACGGTGGACTACGCCGCCGGCCACAGCCTGGAGAAAGACGCGCGCAGCGCGGTCGAGGCGCAGGGCGGCAAGGTGCTGGGCGCGGTGCGCTTCCCGCTGGGGTCGACCGATTTCAGCTCGTACCTGCTGCAGGCGCAGTCGTCCAAGGCCGACAACATCGGCATTCTGGGCGGCGGCACCGACTTGCTGAACGCCGTCAAGCAGGCAGACGAATTCCAGATCCGCAAGACCAAGCAGAACGTCATTCCGTTTGCCCTGACCACGGCGGACGTGGTCGCGCTGACCAACCAGACCGCGCAGGGCTCTCCGCTGGTGATGAGCTTTTACTGGGACGAGAACGCCGCCACCCGCGCCTGGACCGAGCGCTTTCGCAAAGCGCAGGGCAAGCTGCCGACCGATCTGCAGGCCAACGTCTACAGCGCGGTGCTGCACTACCTGAAGTCGGTGCAGGCGGCCGGCACCACCGAAGCCAAGGCCGTGCTGGCCAAGATGCGCGACACACCAGTGAACGACTTCTACACCCAGGGCGCGCGCATCCGTGAGGACGGCCGCCTGATGCGCGACATGCTCTACGCCGAAGCCAAGGCGCCGGGCCAGATGAAGAACAAGGACGACCTGGTGAGCGTGACCAAGCGCTTCACTGGCGAGCAGGCCTTTCTGCCCCGCGCACAAAGCGAATGTCCGCTGATCAAAAAGTAAGCCCGCCCCGGCCGCGCACCCGCGTGCATCCGCCGGGCCTGCCGCCCTGCCGCGCCGCCTGGCCCCACAGCCCGTGCAGCGTGGTGGCGGCGGTGTCCCAGCGCGTGAAATCAAAGCCAAATACGCCGCCAGCGCAGTCTGGATAAGCGCAGGTAGCTTCACAAAACATAGCATTTCCATGTCCTCACCCGCGTTCCAAAAAGTCCTGATCGCCAACCGCGGTGAGGTTGCCGTGCGCCTGATCCACGCCCTGCGCGACGCCGGCATCGCCAGCGTGGCCATCTATGCCCAGGACGACGCCCAGGCGCTGCACGTGCAACTGGCCGACCAGGCCGTGCCGTTGCCCGCCACCGGCCCCGCCGCCTATCTGGACGCGGCCGCCGTGATCGCCGTGGCGCGCGCGCAGGGCGCGGATGCGGTGCACCCCGGCTGGGGCTTTTTGAGCGAACAGGCCGACTTTGCCCGCGCCTGCGCGGCGGCCGGGCTGGTGTTCATCGGCCCCGCGCCCGAACAGCTGGCGCTGTTTGGCGACAAGGCGCGCGCCCGCGCGCTGGCGGCCGAAAGCGGCGTGCCCACCATGCCCGGCATGGACCACGGCGTGTCGCTGGACGAGGCGCAGGCCTTCTTCGCCCAGCAGGCGGCCGACGGCGCCGCGATGATCATCAAGGCCATCGGCGGCGGCGGCGGGCGCGGCATGCGCGTGGTGGAGCGGGCCGACGAGGTGCCCGCCAGCTGGGCGCGCTGCCGCTCTGAAGCCAAGGCCGCCTTCGGTGTGGAAGGCGTGTATGTCGAGCGCTTCATGCCGCGCGCGCGCCACATCGAGGTGCAGCTCATCGGCGACGGCGCGCAGGTGGTGGCGCTGGGCGAGCGCGAATGCACGCTGCAGCGCCGCTTTCAAAAGCTGGTGGAAATCGCGCCCAGCCCCACGCTGTCGGCCGGCCTGCGTGACCAGATCGTCCAGGCCGCGCTGCGCATGGCGCGCGCCGTGCAATACCGCAGCCTGGGCACGTTTGAGTTTCTGGTGGATGAAGCCGGCAGCGCGCTGCCGTTTGTCTTCATCGAGGCCAATGCGCGCCTGCAGGTCGAACACACCATCACCGAAGCCGTCACCGGGCTGGATCTGGTGCAGCTGCAACTGGGCGTGGCGCAAGGCCGCACGCTGGCTGCGCTGGGCCTGCGCGAAGACACGCCCGTGCCCGTGCGCGGCCACGCCATTCAATGGCGCATCAACGCCGAAACGCTGACGGCCGATGGCCAGGCGCGCCCGTCCAGCGGCAGCCTGCAGCGCTTTGACTTGCCCAGCGGCCCTGGCGTGCGCGTGGACACGCATGGGCGCGCCGGGCTGGCGCCATCGCCGCACTACGACACGCTGCTGGCCAAGCTGATCGTGCACCACCCGGCGGATGATTTCGGCGCCGCGCTGCGGCGGTCACAGCGCGCGCTGGCTGAATTCGGCATTGCCGGCGTGGCCACCAACCTGGCGCTGCTGCGCGCGCTGGCCGCGCGGCCCGAAACCGCCAGCAACGCGGTGGACAACCGCTTTGTCGAACGCGAATTGCCCGCGCTGCTGCAGGCGGCGCAGGCGCTGGATGCGGCCAGCCCCCACCCCGCCACCGCAGCCGCCGCATCGGCGCAGCCGGCAGAGGCCGACCCCACCGACGGCAGCACCCTGGTGCGCGCGCCCATGGCCGCGCGCCTGGTGCAGTGGGAGGTGGAGCTGGGCGACGTGGTTCCGGCCGGTGCCACGCTGGGCGTGCTGGAAGCCATGAAGATGGAGCACGTGCTGCACGCGCCCATCGCCGGCCGCGTGCTGGCTTTGCCCGCGCAGCCGGGCGACTTTCTGGTTGAAGGCCAGGCGCTGCTGCGGCTGGAACCGGCCGATGTGGACGGCGCCGCCGTCGCCACCGCCACCGATGTGGACCTGGACCAGCCGCGCCCCGATCTGCAGCGCGTGATCGACCGGCACGCCTTCACGCTGGACGCAAACCGCCAGCCCGCCATCGACAAACGCCACGCCCAGGGCGGGCGCAGCGCGCGCGAGAACATCGCCGATCTGTGCGAGCTGGATGCTATTGAAAGCGAAGCTGCCTGCGCCCAGCCCACGCCGGCCAGAGCCGGAAACTTCATTGAATACGGCGCCCTGGCCATTGCGGCGCAGCGCAGCCGCCGCACGCTGGATGACCTGATCGCCAACACCCCGGCCGACGGCATGGTGACCGGCATCGGCAGCGTGAACCAGGCGCTGTTTGGCCCCGAACGATCGCGCTGCGCCATCATGGCTTACGACTACACCGTGCTGGCCGGCACGCAGGGCTGGCGCAACCACGCCAAGAAAGACCGCCTGCTGAAAGTGGCGCACCAGCTGCGCATTCCGCTGGTGCTGTTTGCCGAAGGCGGCGGTGGCCGCCCGGGCGATGTGGACATGCCCATCGTCGCCGGGCTGAACAACCACACCTTCAGCCAGTTTGCCGCGTTGTCGGGCAAGGTGCCGGTGGTCGGTGTGGTGCACGGGCGCTGTTTTGCCGGCAACGCCGCGCTGCTGGGCTGCTGCGACGCCATCATCGCCACGCGCGCCAGCAACATCGGCATGGGCGGCCCGGCCATGATCGAAGGCGGCGGGTTGGGCACGTTTGCGCCCGAACAGATTGGCCCCGCCGCCGTGCAAAGCGCCAACGGCGTGATCGACGTGCTGGTGCAGGACGAAGCCGAAGCCGTGGCCGCGGCGCGCCAGTACCTCAGCTACTTCCAGGGCGCGGTGAAAGATTGGCAATGCGACGACCAGCGCCTGCTGCGCCACGCCATCCCTGAAAACCGCCTGCGCGTGTACGACGTGCGCGCCGTGCTGCGCGGCCTGTTCGACAGCGGCAGCTGGCTGGAGCTGCGCGCCGGCTTTGGCGCCGGCATGGTGACCGGCCTGGCCCGCGTGGAAGGCCGGCCGGTGGCCGTGCTGGCCAACAACCCGCACCACCTGGGCGGCGCCATCGACCCCGATGCGGCCGACAAGGCTGCGCGCTTCATGCAACTGGCCAACGCGCACGGCCTGCCCATCGTGGCGCTGGTCGACACGCCCGGCTTCATGGTCGGGCCCGAGATTGAAACGCAAGCGCAGGTGCGGCACACCAGCCGCATGTTCATGATCGCCTCGCACCTGCGTGTGCCGTACTTTTCGGTGGTGCTGCGCAAGGGCTACGGCCTGGGTGCGCAGGCCATGACGGCGGGCGGGTTTGATGCGCCGGTCTTCAACATCGCCTGGCCCACCGGCGAATTCGGCGCCATGGGCCTGGAAGGCGCGGTGCGCCTGGGCTTTCGCAAAGAGCTGGAGGCAGCGCCCGAAGGCCCCGCGCGCGACGCGCTGTTCCAGCAGCTGCTGGCCAGGCAATACGCCAACGGCGAAGCCATGAGCATGGCGCAGTCGCTGGAGATCGACGCGGTGATCGACCCCGCCGACACGCGCGCCTGGCTGGCGCGGGGGCTGGACAGCGCCAGCGCCGCCCTGGGCCCGGTGCAGCCGTTTGTCGACGCCTGGTAGGCGCTGCCATCCCTGCGCTGGCCAAGGCAGGGGGGTGATCGACGGCGCATCGCTCAAGGTTTTGTGAGCAAGTGTGGCAAGGGCCTGCGCGTCGCGCGGCGCCCTGTATATGGGCCCCGCACCGCCCCGCGCGTGCATCCTGTTACCCGGGCGGAAGTGCACTTTGCGTCTGGTCTGCGCGTTATGGACACATGGCCGGCACCCTGCGGCCATTGCCTACCTTGTTGAAAGGACTGCGAACCATGACCCCCCGAATCTCTCGCCGTGCGACCTGGCTGGCCGCTGCCGCGCTGTCTGTCGGCGCACTCACGATGGGCGCAGCCACCTCTGCCCACGCCCAGGCCTATGTCAACGTGCAGATTGGCCCACCGCCGCCACCGGCCTATGCCGTGGTGCCGCCCCCGCGCCCAGGCTACATATGGGCGCCCGGGCACTACGAATGGCGCCATGGCAACTATGTGTGGATGCGCGGCTACTGGATGCGCGACCGCCCCGGCTACGCCTACAGCGAGCCCAGTTGGCAGCGCCACGGCAACGGCTGGGCCTACCACGCCCCGCGCTGGGACCGCAGCCCCGTGCCCGCCTATGGCACCGGCCCGCGTTACCGCGACCGCGACCGCGATGGCATACCCGACCGCTATGACCGCCGCCCAGGCCGCCACGACGGCCGGGGCGACCGCGACCGCGACGGCGTGCCCAACCGCTACGACGAACGGCCCAACGATCCGTATCGGCGCTAGGCGCAGCGGCAGACCGCGTGACCGCGTGACCGCGGTCTGCCGCGATCCATCCGTTGGTGACCGCCCTTCGGCGGGCATGCACCCAGCGGATGGGCTTCAGCGCGCGGGGTTCAGCGGTTTGCGGAAAGCCGCGCAATGGTCACGCGGTGGCACGGGCGGCGTACGCCAAACCAGGTCGGCCGCTTGCAATGCACCGCTGGGCGATCCGAGTGATGTGGTTGCTGCGTTTTCTGTAGCTGCTTGCGCCGATTCGGCGTGCGCTGAAAGCACTTTTGACCGAATATCTGCGCCCAGGTGCGCCGGCACGCCCAGCCCGCGCTGCACGTGGCCGTTGCCCGCCACCAGCAGCACGGTGCGGCCCGGCGTGCGGGCGCTGCTCAGCACCTCGGCCATGGCGAGGTCGCGCGCGATCTGAATGCGCGTCATGGGGCGGATCTGCGCTTCGGGCAGCGCGTTGCAATGGCCATCGCGAATGCGCTGTTCCTGCTCTGCCAGCATTGGCGCGGGCAGGCGCTGGTCCAGCGCGCTGTCCTGCATCGCCTGGCGCATCTGCGCGCGCGGCAGGTTGGCCCCCAGCACCGGTGCGCCGGCGCGCACCGCTTCCATGACCACGGGGCCATAGGTTTTCCACGGCCAGCCCGCATCGTCCCAGGCCAGCGCCTGGCGCACCTGCGCCTCGGTGGCATGGCGGGGCAGATTCGCCGTGCTGTGGCCGCGTTCGGCCATTTCCATCGCCAGCGCAGCCAGGCTGCCGCGTTCGGCCAGCCACCGCACGACCTGGCGTTGCAGCTGTTGGTGCTCGGGCGCATCGTGCTGTTCGCCCACCAGCAACACATCGGCCGGCAGCAGCGCGTTCAGCCGCTGCGTGTCAGCCGTGGTCAAAGGCGGCGCGGCGCAGGCGACGATGCCTGCGCACAGCAGCGCGACGGAGGCCAGGCGAAGAAACAATGGGCGCATCCGGTCATCGTAACGCTGGGGCACCAAGGCCAAGCGCCACTGGTGCGCGTTGACGCTGGCTGTGCTGATGCAGCAACCCTATTTTTTAACTGAATAGGCATCTGTCGCAATACCAGCCTGCGAAAGCAGCTATGTAATCGATAGTGAGCAGCGCTGCATTCGCCGGCCTTCAGAAAGCGCAAAACCCGCCGAAGGGGCGGGTTTTGCGGTGTAGGCGCAGCGGTGATGGCACCGCCAAGCACGGCGGCAAGTCTTCAGTGCACCACCACTGGGTTCTGCGCCAGTTCGGCGTAGCCTTCCAGCGTGTCTTCGACCTCTTCCTGCGTGGGCATGCTTTCCTGCCACGCGGCGATGCGCTGCTGGAACAGCTCGGCCCACAGGCCATCCAGATACACCTCTTTGCCAGAGCGCTTGTCCACGATTTCGAACCCGTGGCGCGCCAATGCAGGTGTACCTGCGGGCAACTCGGCGCTGTCGGGCGCGTCTGGCAGCAGGTGAACGACCGAGAAGCTGTCGGATTCGTAAAGCGTATTCATCGTTGGCTTGAGCCTTTCTCTGGGGATGCGCGAGACATTCGCGTCCCTACAACATAAGAACGCATCATCGGTTTTCAAGGTGTACGCCAGCACCTACGTCGCCTGTCAGCGAATGACGAAAGGGCGCAAAAACCATAAGAAATGCACGAAAACGGCGCTATTCAGCGCGGCGGTGGCAGCTTTTGCAGGCGGTGGTCCGTGCTGTCGCCCTGGGCGGCGCTGGTGCGCAAGCGCGCCGGCAGGTAGCCCAGGGGTTTGGCCAGCCACAGGGCGACGGCGGGCTCGTACGGGTTGCGGGGCTGGTGGTGCAGCACCGCGCAAGGTACGGCGTGGCCGTCGATCTGCAGCGTTTCGTCGTCCTGCACCGTCCAGACCCAGGCGGTGGCTTCGCGCGCGTTGGCGGTGTGCAAAGTGACGGTGCTGCCCGGCGGATAAAGCGCGGGCGCGGCGGCCATCAGGCCGGCCAGTTGCAGCACCGCGCTCAGCCGGTCCTGGGCGCCGGGCGCCCATTCGGCGTCGGCCGTATTGGCGCTGAAGCGGATGCGCCCGCCCGTCGGGTCAAAGTGCGCGGCGCGTTCACTGCGCGCGGTTTCCGCAAAGCGTTCGGGCATCAGGCCGGTGCTGCTCAGCGCGCCCTGGCTGTGCCAGCGCCGCGGGCGTTGCTGGGCATCGCCCTGCGTCAGCCATTCGGCCTGATAGCGGCCATCGGCGGGTTGCCAAAGCAGTTTCGACTGGGTTTCGTAGGCCAGTCCGCGCACGGTGCCCGACACCGCGTAGTGCAGCGACGCGGCGGCAGGCAAGGCCACGTTGGGCAGCGCGTTGGCCGCGCCGCTGCGCTGGGTGTGTGTGGGGGTGGGTGCGGGTTCTGCGGTGGTTGAGGGTGCGTTGGCGGTGCTGTCGTTCGGTGCCGGCGCTGGCCGATCCGGGCGTGCTGCTGCGGCAGCGTTCGGGCGCACGGGGCGTTGCGTAGGGGCGGCCTCGGTCGCTGGCCGTTGCGCACGCGGTGGCGGCTTGGCGGCGGCCAGGCGCGGCGCTTGCGGCGTGTGCGGCAACGGTGGCGTGGCCTGCGTGGCCTGCGTGGCCATGCGGTCGGCGCTGTGCGCTGCATCGCCCGTCGGCGCCGGGTGGGCGGCATCGGGGCGCGCAACGGGCGCAGGCTCTGCAAGCACGCGGGTGGCCCAGTAACGCACCGCAGGGTCGCCCGGGGTGGGCGCGGTGCGCGGCGGCAGCGACATCAACACCACCGCATGCGCGATCAGCACCAGCGCAACCAGCCGCAGCCAGGGCGCGGTGGGGCGAAGCGGTGCGGTGGCGGGCATAGATCAGGCGGTTGCGTGCTTCAGTGCGGGCGGCCCGTTTGGTCAGCGCACCGCGCTGCGCAGTTGCGCACAAGGCGGCGCTGCCAATCCGCGCACGCACCTTCGCCAACGTGGCGCGGGGCACACTGGCGCGAACGCCTTTCCGCGGGTTTCATTTGCGCGCATTGCTCCGGCAAGTTGTCCTAGTATGATTTTCCGCTTGTAACGCGGCGTAATCCAGCCGCACTTTCCCCACCGGCCGATAGCCTGCGCTGTGCGCGCACCCACGCAATTCCCATGAAACTGGCCACCCTGAAAGACGGCTCGCGCGACGGGCAACTGATCGTTGTCTCGCGCGACCTTGGCACCGCGCATTTCGCCACCGGCATCGCCCAGCGGCTGCAGCAGGCGCTGGACGACTGGAACTTCATCGCGCCCCAGCTGCAAGACGTGTACGACGCCCTGAACCAGGGCCGCGCGCGCCACCCATTTCCGTTTGACCCGGCGCAGTGCATGGCGCCGCTGCCGCGCGCCTACCAATGGATCGTGGCCGATGCCTATGCGCCGATTGGCGCAGCGCAGCCCGCTGCCGCCGAACCACCGCTGCGCCAGGGCGCCAGCGACGAACTGCTGGGCGCGCAAGACGACATCCGTGTGGGCGCAGGCCAGCTGGGCATCGACTTCGGCGCGCAACTGGCCGTGGTGACCGCCGACGTGCCCCTGCGCGCCACGCCCGAACAGGGGCTGGACGCCGTGCGCCTGCTGATGCTGACCAACGAAGTCAGCCTGCGCCAATTGGCCGGCAGCGACGACGACGACGCAGCCCCGTCCGACTGGCCGGCCGCCGCCTTCAGCCCCGTGGCCGTGACCCCGGACGAGCTGGGCGAGGCCTGGCAAGCAGGGCGCGTCCACCTGACGCTGCAAACCACCTGGAACGGCCGCAAAGTGGGCTTGTGCGATGCGGGCGCAGGTATGCGCTGGTCGTTTGGCGAACTGGTCGCGCGCGCCGCCCGCGCCCGCCGCCTGCGCGCCGGCACCGTGATCGGCAGCGGGGTGGTGCGCCCTGCGGCGGTCGACACCGATGGCCGCCCCGAATGGCCACAAGGCTACGGGCGCATTGCCGACAAGCGCGCGATGGAGCGCCTGCAAGACGGCGCTGCTTCCACCGACTACATGCAGCCCGGCGACACGGTGCGCATCGACATGCGCGGGCGCGACGGCCAGCCGGTGTTTGGCGTGATCGAGCAGGAAGTGGTCGACCTGGCCGCTTAGCAAGCGGGCGAACAAGCCAGCGCGTGGCAGGCCGCTGCGCGCCACCCAACGCGCGCTGCTTCAGGCCGCGAAGTGGTCGAACGAATGAAACGCGCTGGCGGGCATACGGTGCCCGCTGCCATCCTGTAGCCACAGGCCTTGCGTGGGCTGGATGGCGCCGACCCGCACCACCGGCGTGGCGCTGCGCTGGCTGGCCGACAGCACGCTGGGCCGCAGCCGGGCCGGCGCCGTGAACAGCAGTTCGTAATCGTCCCCGCCCGTCAGCGCGTGCTGCACTGCCGTGTCGATGGGGGGCTGATCTGCCAGCGGGCCTGCCGGGCTGGCGCTGCGCGCATCGGTTGGCAGGCTGCGGGTGTCCAGTTCGGCGCCCACGCCGCTGGCGCGCAGGATGTGGCCCAGGTCGCCGACCAGGCCGTCGCTCAGGTCGATGGCGCTGGTGGCCATGCCGCGCAGTGCCAGCCCCAGCGCGACGCGCGGTGTGGGGCGCTCCAGCCGCTGGCGCAGGGCGGCCAGGCGTTCGGGCGGCAGGCTCAGCTTGCCTTGCAGCGCCAGCAGGGCCAGGCGGGCTTCGCCCAGGGTGCCGCTGACCCAGATGTCGTCGCCGGCTTGCGCGCCATCGCGGCGCAGTGCCTGGCCGGTGGGCACCTGGCCAAAGACGGTGATGCACAGGTTGAGCGGGCCGGCCGTGGTGTCGCCACCCATCAAGGTGCAGCGGTGGGCATCGGCCAGGGCGAACAGGCCTTGGGCGAAGGCGCTCATCCAGGTGTGGTTGGCGGCGCGTTCGGGCGGCAGCGCCAGCGCCAGGGTGAAGGCGAGCGGCTCGGCGCCCATGGCGGCCAGGTCGCTCAGGTTGACGGCCAGCGCCTTGTGGCCCAGCGCGGCGGGGTCGACGTCGGCAAAGAAATGGCGCCCTTCGACCAGCATGTCGGTGCTGACGGCCAGTTGCTGACCCGGCGCGGGGCTGAGCAGGGCGCAGTCGTCGCCAATGCCCAGGGCAAGGGCGGGTGCAGTGGCGTCAAATGCTACTGAATTAGTAGCTACCTGCGCCGGTGGATTGGGCGCTGGAGCCGTATTTCGCTTGAAATAGCGCGCGATGAGATCGAATTCGCCCACCGTGAAGGTCCGCCGGCAGTGGTGGTCAGCGGCCGCCGAAAACGTTGGCGCGTTCGCGCACGCGCGCCACGCCATCGGTCAGCCGGCGCATGCGGCCGGCCCGGCGGGCCGCCGCTTTCAGGAACGACATCATCAACGGCCCGCTGTCCAGCGCGGGCGATTCGCTGGCCTGGCCGGCAAGGTGAAATTCGGGGTGCCACTGCACGCCGACGACGAACGGGTAGCCGGTGTGGCGAATCGCCTCGGGCACGCGGTCGATCGGGCTGCGCGCTTCGATCACCAAGCCGCGCCCCAACTCATCCACGCACTGGTGGTGGATGCTGGTCACGCGCTGCGGTTCGTAGCCATAGATGTCGGACAGCAGCGAGCCGGGGACGAAGTGCACTTCGTGCGTCAGGCGGTCGTAGTGTTCGGTGTCGTTGTGCGGGATGGCGCCTGGCCATTGGGTGGGGATGTCCTGCACCAGCGTGCCGCCAAAGTACACGTTCAGCAATTGCGCGCCGCGGCAGATGCCCAGCACCGGCTTGCCGGCGCCGATGAAGCCGCGCAGCAGATCGAGCTCGTAGGCGTCGCGGATCGGGTCGGCGTCGGTATCGGATTTCCAGGGCTGCGCGCCATAGGTTTCGGGGCTGATGTCCACCCCGCCCTGCAGCACCAGGCCGTCCAGGTTTTCCACCAGATCGGCGGTGGGCGGGCGTTTGCGCAGCGTGGGCGTGCCCTGGTCGATGAAGGGGATCATCAGCGCCACCACGCCGTAGTTCATGATCCAGTGCGCCATGGTGCTTTCAAGGTACTGCAGCCGCTTGCGCGGCAAACCAATGCCGGGAGGTGGTGCGTGCAACAGACGGGCGGAGATGCCGATGCGCAGTGTCATGGTGAGATTATTGTGACGCGAAAGCCAATGCACGGTGTGAGGCGCGCGCCGCCACACAGTTCCGGACGTGATGTATGCACGCGTGACAAGGCTCAGCCGTGGCGAAACCGCAGGCTGGCTTGCCGGATCACTTCGCCCAGCAGGTGCTCGCGCGATTGGCGTTCGCGCAGCCAGCGCGCATCGTTGCGGTCGTCCGTCACCACCTGGCGCAGCGAAGCCAGTGCGCCGGTGGCGTCGTTTTGCGCGGCAAAGGGCGCCAGCCGGTCCATGGTGGCCAGCAGGTGTTCGCGCAGCGGCAGGTGCTCGCCCGTGGCCGGATCGACGTACACCGCGTCCAGCCCGAAGCGGCAGGCCTGAAAGCGGTTGTAGCTGTAGACCAGGTAGTCGTCTTCCACCGGTGCAAAGGGGCGGTCGGTCTGAAACCAGGCCGCCAGGCACTGCACCAGGCCGGCCAGCGACGCGGCGCGCTCGACGGTCAGCGGGGTGTCGAACACGCGCACTTCGATGGTGCCGAACTCGGGCTTGGGCCGAATGTCCCAGTAGAAGTCCTTCATGCTCCTGACCACGCCGGTACGCGTCATCTTGTCGAAGTACTGCTCGAACTCGGCCCAGGTCAGCAGGCAGGGCGCGCGGCCCGACAGCGGAAACGCAAACACCGAGTTGAGCCGGGCCGAATCAAACGCCGTGTCCTGCGCCTGCACATACGGGCTGGACGCCGCCAGCGCAATGAAATGCGGGATGTAGCGCGACATGCAGTGCAGCGTGTACAGCGCCGAATCGGCGTCTGGGCAACCCACGTGCACGTGCTGGCCGAAGATGGTGAATTGCTTGGTCAGGTAGCCATACAGCTGCGACAGCTGGTGAAAGCGTGGCTTGTCATAAATGCGCTGCTGGTGCCATTGCTGGAACGGGTGCGTGCCGCCGCCGACCACGGCAATGCCCAGCTTGTCGGCGCATTGCACCAGCGCGTCGCGAATCTGTTGCAGCTGCCCCAGCGCTTCTTGCCAGGTGTGGCAGACGTCGGTGGATATCTCGATCATGCCGGCCGTCATTTCCGGCACCACACTGCCCGGCAACGTGCGCTTGCCCATCAGGCGCAGCATGTCGTCGGCGTAGTGGGTCAGGTTGTAGTCGTGGGTGTTGACCAGCTGCAACTCCAGCTCGACACCCAGCGTCAGGGCTTGCGAATGGCCAAACGGTTCCAGGCTCATCGCAGCGGCCCTCGGTCGGTTTCTGGCTCTACGCCCGAAGCGGTGTCGTCCGGCGTATCGGCCGCGTTGGTGCGGCGGCGCCAGGGCTTGGCCGCTTCGCCCGCGCGGTACAGCGCAAAGCTGACCAGCACCGCGCCCACCAGCTCGGTCACCAAAATGACGGGCAAGGCAATGGCGGCCACGCGCTCGCCAATGCGCGGCGCGGCGGCGGCGAATTGCGAGGTCAGCAGCAGCGCCACCGACGACATTGGCACCATCGTCACGCCCACCCAGAACGATTTGCGCGGCGAAAGGCCGCTGCCCCAGCTGGTGGCCACCAGGCTGCCCACCTTGGCCAGTGCGCGCACCACGATCAAGGCCAAGGCCGCCCAGGTCAGCGCGCCATGCCAGTCGGCCTGCGCCGCCATCGACGACACCAGCACGAACATCAGGATGGTCAGCATCGAAGCGGCCGTGCCCAGCTGCCGCGGCCAGACCCACGGGCGCGGATAGACCTGCTTGAGCAGCAGGCCGCCAAACAAGGCCGCCAGCGGCGCCGATCCGCCCAGGGGCGAAGCGATGGCGGTGCACGCGCCGATCAGCGCCAGCATGACCACCGCCGTGTCCTGGCTGGTGGCCCGCAGAATGCGAAACGCGCCCGCCAGCAGCGCCGCCAGCGCCACGCCAAAAACCAGCGAGACGCCCAGCACCCCCAGCGAAGCACCGACGGACGACAGCGTCGTGTCATCGCCCCGGCCAATGCTGCGCAGCATGGCGGTGCCCAGCGTCAGCGTGTACAGGGTGTTGAGCGTGGCCAGCGCAATCGCGCGGTCGGTGATCGGCCCGTCCGCGCGCAGATCGGAAACCACCCGCATCAGCACCGCAGGCGCGGTGGCCACCGCCAGCACCGACAGCGCCCGCACCACCGACAGTTCCAGCCCCAGCGCGCGCAGGGTCAGGAAAGCCACGGCATAGGTCAGTACCGATTCGGCCAGGCTTTGCACCACCACCATCGGGTTGTGGCGCAGCCAGCGCAGCGACAGGCGCGCGCCGGCATCGAAAAGCACCACCGCGATGCCCAGCTCCAGCAGGAACAGGCCCACGCCCTTCAGCGGCCAGGCGGCGCCGGCAATGCCGGCCCAGCCGGTGATGGCGCCGACGATGGCGTAACCAATGATCTTGGGCAGCTGTGTGTAACGTTGCACCCAGTGGCCGGCCAGTGTGGCCACCGCCAGCAGCAGGGCCCATTCCAATGCCTGCGGCCCCGGGGTATTGCTCCATGCAGCGACCCAGCCGGACGTCAGTTGATCGGTCAAACGGCGAGTCCTTGAAGTTGACGCGCCATCCTAACCGCACCGAAGGCGTGCGCCTACCCTGGGGGCTTGGGTGAATGGCTATCGCCATCGTCGTGCGGCGGCGCAGCGGGCACGCTGTCGGCGCCGGGTGGCGGCTTGAGCCGTATCGGCAGCACGAACGACAGCGGTTGCCGCAGCACGCGTTGGCGCAAGGCGGCGTACACGCGCCCGCGGTTCACGGCGCCGATGTTCTGTGCCGTCAGCGCCAGCCGGAAGGCCAGCAGAAAGCTGAACGCCAGGTTCATCAAGCCGGTGATGGCAATGCCGCCCACCGCGCCCCAGAACACCGGGCGGTGCAGCACCTGCGGGCCCAGTTCATGCGCCGCCGCAGCCACCTGGCCCGCCACCAGCGTGACGTGCCGCACCTCAAACGGAATGCCGAAGAAACCCAGGATGGGCGGCACCAGCCCCAGCATCAGGCCCAGCGAGATGTTGGCGGCGTAGCTGGAAATCTTGGTGCGCCAGTACAAGGCCCAGCGCCCCGCCCGCGCCGCGCCCAGCCGGCGCGTGATGCGCGGGTGGTGGGCAATCACCGAATCCAGCCGGTGGAACACGAACCAGTTTTCGACCCAGCCGGCGATCAGGCTGGACAGGAACAGCAGGCCCCCGGTCGCGGCGGCGAACAGCGCCGTTGGCCCCAATACCAGGTGATGGTCCAGCGTGCCCACCGCGTGCGCGTGGTCCATCACCGTGCGGTGGCCGGTGGCCTCCACCAGCATGGCGATGCCGATCACCACCGGAACCACCAGGCCCACGTTGCCCAGGATGGCCGCGAACTGCGACCGCAGCAGGTGCGTCACCTCGTCCAAAAAGCGTTCGGTCGCGCCGGGCGCGTCGAGGTTGCGCAGCTTGGCGGCCATGGCGGGCGCGGTCATGGCCGGCTGCTTGGTGGCCACGGTCCACTGCAGCAGCATGATCAGCACAAAGCTGATCGCGTAGTTGATGCCCGCGGCCAGCCCGCCCCAGAAGGCGGTAAGCCCCAGCGTGCCGATCACCAGCTTCAGCCAGGTGGTGCCCGCCAGCAGCGCGCCGCCGCCCGCCGCCGCCCGCAGCATGTGCAGGTATTCCCGGGCGTCGCGCGTGATGTAGTGCAGGCCGGTTTCGGCGTTGCGCTCGGTCACCTTGGCGGCCAGCAGCACGGTGCTGTCGGACATCAGCGCGCGCAGGCTGCGCGTGTCGCGGTCCACCCGCACCAGGTGCGACAGCAGCTGCGTGGTGGCCTGCACCGGCGCGTCGGTTTCCAGGCACAGCAGCAGCGCCTTGGCACGCATGATGCGCTGGCGCAGCTGGCGCAGCTGAAACTCGATGTGCACCGAAATGCCGTGCTGTTCCAGGTGCGCGTACACCGTGGACGCGGCCGCGCGGCAGGCGTCCAGCTGTTCGCGCAGGTGCCCGATGGCAATCACCGCTGGGGCGCTTTCGCGGCCATGCGCCTGCACCGCTTCGCGCATGGCGACGAAGTATTGCGGCAGCTGCGCAAAGGCGCGCTGGCGCTTGGCCGCATCCGACATGCGCATGCGCACCGCGGTGGAATGCCCGATGGCGCAGATCTGCGTGATGGCGAACATCATCGCGTCCATCACCGCGCGCATGGCGTAGTCGGTCACGTTGGGCGGCGGCGCGCCGGGCGCGGCGCGAAACAGCACCGTGCGCAGCCGCGTCAGCGTGCGGGCGTCCATCGCGCGCAGCCATTTGGCGTCGAATTCGCTGGGGAACAGCAGGGGGAACAGCTCGCTCAGGTCGGTGGTTTCCGGCGTGGGCGGAATCAGTTTGCGGCGCAGGCGGTGCACCACTTCGCTGGTGAAGGCGCCTTGCGGCGCAAAGCCCAGATCGGCCAGCAGCGGCGTGGCGTCCATGGTGGTCAGGAACTCTTCCCACCAGTGGTGCCACAGCTGCAGCCACTGCGGCCGCACTTCGGCCGCGTCGATCAGCATGCGCACGCGCGCCACCGCCAGTTCGGCGTCCTGCGTGTCGCCGCGCACCCAGTCCAGCAGGCGCATCAGCCACAGGTGGCGCTCTGCCAGCGGCGCTTCGGGGTCGATCGCGCGCAGCAGTTCGATCAGGTCAAGCTGGGAGCTCGCCATGGTTCAAGCGATTCGGTAAGGGGTGAGGGAAAGGGCTTGCTGCCGCACTCAGTGCAGCACCCGCGCGGTGCCCGTGCCGCTGCCGTGGGCGTCCAGCACGAACATGGGGATCTCGGCGTCAAAGCGCTGGCCGTCCTCGGCCACGCAGAAATAGGTGCCGTGCATGGTGCCGCTGGGCGTGTGCAGGCGGCAGGCGCTGGTGTACTGAAAGGCTTCGCCCGGTTGCAGCAGCGGCTGCTGCCCCACCACGCCCAGGCCTTTTACCTCTTCGACATGGCCGCGCGCGTCGGTGATGACCCAGTGGCGCGAGATCAGCTGCGCCGCCACTTCGCCCGCGTTGTGCACGGTGATGGTGTAGGCGAAGCCATATTGGTCGCTTTCCGGCTGCGACTGATCGGGCAGGAAT
>JAGOEM010000179.1 GCA_017997715.1 Ottowia sp. | reverse complement strand
GTTGGCGGGCCCCACCGGGGGGTGAACGGGCGCCTGGTTGTCCTGCAGCACAGGGTTGGGGGCGGGTTGGTGGCCCTGCTGTGCGGCGCGCATCATTTCGTAGCGGTCCAGCGAATAGGCCTCGGTGGATGCCGCATCGCGCACGATCACAGGGCGCAGAAACACCATCAGGTTGGTCTTGACGTAGTTGCGATCCTGGGTCTTGAACAAATTGCCAATCAGGGGCACGTCGCCCAACAGAGGTACCTTGCTTTCACCGCTGGCGTATTGGTCTTCCAGCAAACCGCCCAGCACGACCACCGCACCATCGTCGACCAGCACGCTGGATTCGATGGCGCGTTTGTTGGTGATCAGGCCCTGGCTGGACCCGACCGAGCTTTGCACGACGTTCGAGGTTTCTTGGTAGATCACCATCTTGATGGTGCCGTCTTCGCTGATCTGGGGCTTGACGCGCAATGTCAGGCCCACGTCTTTGCGCTCGTACGTTTGAAACGGATTGACGCTGGTCGAGCTGGCGCCCGTGTTCGTATAGCTGCCAGTGACGAACGGCACGTTCTGGCCGACGATGATCTTGGCTTCTTCGTTGTCCAGCGTCAGCAGCGTTGGCGTTGACAACACGTTGCCCGAGCCGGAAGCCTGCAGGAAGTTGGCCAGTGCGCCCAGCGTGAACAGGCCATTCACGCGGTGCGCCAAGCCCAGGTTCAGGCCCTGATTGGGTGTGAGGATGTTCGCCGTTGACGGTGTGCCGTTCGCGAACTGGCCGATCAGGTTGATGATGTTGCTGCCGCCGCTGCCGTAGTTGGTGCCGATGACGCCCACGTTGCTGCCATCGCGCCGGCCCACCAGCCCCTGCCATTGAATGCCAAACTCTGCCGCCTTGTCGGCGCGCACCTCGGCAATCAGGCTTTCGACGAACACCTGCGCACGGCGCTGGTCCAGCTTGTCGATCACGGCGCGCAGTTCACGGTAGACGGGCTCGGGCGCGCTGATGATCAGCGAGTTGGTGGCCGGGTCGGCCTGAATCTGTCCGCCCGTGGACGGCTGGTTGCTGCCCGCGGCGTTGATGCTGGGGCCACTGGCCAAGCCGCTGGAACCGTTCTGGCCCTGCATGTTCTGGCTTGCCTGGCTTAGGTTTTGTGCGTTTGCTGCGCTGCTTTGCGCGCCACCGGCCCCCGCACCGGCCGTGTTGGCTTGGCCTGGCAGGGCCGCCAACGCGGCGCGCAGGGTCACAGCCAGCTTGGCCGCATCGGCGTTCTTCAGGTAGACCACATAGATGTTGCCACTGCCACCGTCCGCGCGGGTGGAGGGCGGCTGATCCAGTTGCTCGATCAGCGACCGGGCCAGCGCCAGGCGCGCCGGATTGGCGGCCCGCACGATGATCGCGTTGCTGCGCGGCTCAGGCACCAGGGTGGTTCGGTAACCGTCGCTGCTGCCGCCGGCTGCCGCAGCCGGTACGTTGTTGGGTTGGCCGGGCGCGCCTTGCGCCACCACAGCGGTGCCATTGCCCCCAGATTCCAGCAGACGCGCCACCAGCGGCGCCAGGTCGGATGCGATGGCATGCCGCAGGCGAACCACTTCCACGCCGGTGGCGTTGGAGACGTCCAGCGAGGCGATGATGCGCCCCAGCCGCTGCAGGTTATCGGCGTAGTCGGTGATGACCAGCGAGTTGGTGCTGGCGTTGACGTTGATCGTGTTGTTGGGGCTGATCAATGGCCGCAGCACCGGCACCAGGTTGTTGGCGTTTTCGTGCGTCAGCCGGAAGATCTGCGTCACGATCTGCCCGCCCGTGATCTTGGGCATGCCGGCGGAAACGGTGCTGCTCTGCAGCTTGGCCTCGGCTTCGGGCAGCACGATGTGCATGCCGTTGGATTCGACCAGCGCAAAGCCTTGCGTGCGCAACTGGGTCGCAAACAGGCGCATCGCCTGTGCGGGGCTGACCGATGTCGTGCTGGTCAGCGTCATGGTGCCCTTCACGCGAGGATCCACCACCACGTTGCTGCCGGTGATGGTTGCCATGGTGCGCGCCACGGCGTCGATTTCGGCGTTGGCAAAGTCCAGGGTGACATTGCCGCGCGGGACGTTGGCTTCTTTGGCGTTGGCCACCGTCACCGTGGCCCTGGGCGGTGTTGGCGCAGCGGCTGAGGCCGCGCCGGTCTTGGCCTGGGCGACCAGCGCGACTTTTTCGGCGCGCACGGCGGGTTCCAGCGTCAGCACGACCGCGTTGCCATCGCGCGCGGTCTTCACGTCGGCAGCGTTGTGCAGGTCGACCACCACGCGAGTGCGGTCGCCTGCTGCGGCCAGGCGAATCCCGCGAATATTGCCTTGTTCCAGCGGCACGCGCGGCGCCATGGTGCCGGTCACGACGCCGGGCAGGTCGATCGCGATGCGCGGCGGCGAGGGCATCAGGAAGCTGGTGGGCATCACATCGGTGGCGCCATTGAATTCGATGCGCACCACATCCCGCCCGTTTTGCTGTTGGCCGGTGATGGACGTGATGGCGGCTTGCGCGTTCGCCAGCGTGGCGGCGGACAGCAGCGTGATGGCGGTCGCGGTCTGGCCCCAGTGCTTCAGCACGTGGTGAAGAACGCAGCGCAAGCACGCGTGCTTGGCGGCGGAAAGGGGGGTGGTGTCTCGGGCGCGGGCCATCGGGCATACATCTCTGCAAGCGAGTTCCAATGTAGCAGTTGGGCCCGCAATGGCCAAAATATGACGCGCCAGAAAGTGTGAAAATTCCATAAAAACAACGACTTGCTCAGGGTTCCTGAGCTTTGACCTAAGGTGTGCGGCAGCTCAGCCGATAGAAATGATGGCGCGCTCGCCCTGCCGACGGCCGATGATGTTGAGCAGGTTGGCCAGTTGCGCCTCCAGCCCCGGCGCGGCAGTCGCTTCGCCTTTGAAGCGCAGGCGCGAGCCCACCCATTGGCCGTCGCCCGACAGTTGCAGCGCGCCCTCCAGGGTGGAAAGGCGCATCGAAACCGCGTCGCCGCCCTGGATGTGAACCTGGTACGAGCCCAAAGGTTGCACCGTCGACAGCCGTGAAGACAAATGGCGCAGGCTGATGTCCGCTGCGCCTTCCAGGGTCATGCGGCCAGACACGGTTTCCACCTGCAGGCCGCGCGTGGCCAGGGCCAGCTCACCTTGCGGCTGCATGGTGTTCCAGGGTGTGCCCAGGCCTGCCAGCACCGCCGCAGGCCATTGGGATTGGCCGTCGGCCACGGCAATGCGTGCGCCACCCCAAAGCGGACTGGCGGCCAGACCGATTGGCCCGGATGGGGTGCAGCAGTCGGCCGTGACCGCAATGTGCACACCGCGCCAGTCCGGCCGCAACCGCCATTGCAGGCGCCCGGGCAGCGCCGTGATGTCCTGGCTGCCGGCGCCGCCGGTCAGCACCAGCCTGGCCGACCCATTCCACAGGCTGCCAGTCGGATCGGTGAGTTGCACCGCGCCTGCGCTGGCGCGGGTCACAGCCTGTGTCAGCCACCGGGCAGGGGCCGTAAGCACCAGCACCAGCACCAGGCCCAGTGCCGCCCCGGCCCACGCCCAGCCCCACGGAGCGGCGGACGCTCTTTCGCCGCCCTGGTCTGTGCGGGCGCGTGTCCATGGCAAACGCTTCACTTCACGCGCCTTTGCAGCGACCGGCGCAGCGTCATGAACTCGGCACGCTGAGCGACAGGGTCCCGCTCCAGTGCGCCGGGGCGCCGGGCGCCGTGTCGCCACTGCGGGTCAGGCGTGCTTCAACCGGCGTGGCGCGCGCGTTCACGCGCACATCGGACAGCCAATCGGCCACCGCTGCCGCTGACGCGCCCTTGAGCACCACATTGGCGCGATCGCCCATCACGCTCAGCTGGCCGGTGTCGCCCAGGCGCTGTTTCATGGCGGTTTCCAGCGCGCGCAGGGCCTCGTTTTGGGCCAGGCGCGGCACGGATTTGAGCGAGTCGGCCTCATTCTTGAGCAATTGCATCTGCTGTGCCTGCGTTTGCAAAGCAGCGCGCTGCGCGGGCGCCTCACGCAAGGTGCGCAGGGCAGGCGCCAGGCCTACCCACCACAGCAGCGCCACGCCCACCACGGTGGCGGCCACGATGACCATCCGCCGTTCCCGCGCCGCCAATTGGGCCCAGGCGGTGGCCAGGCCTTTCGATTCGCCGCTTTCACGGTCGCTCATATCGAACTCTCCTGACGCAGCACCAGCGTGTCGCCGTCGGTGTGGGCGCGGTAGCCCAGCGGGCGCAGCCGTTGATTGGCATCGGTCATGGCGCTGGCGGGCAGGGGAATGCCTTTGATGCGCAGCTCGCCTGCTGCATATTCAATAGCTGATGGCGTTGTCTGGGTGCCGATCACTTGCCCCAAGGCACTCAACATGGGCTCCAGATCGCGGTGCGAGGTGGCGCCCGAACTTTGCCGCAGCGCCGCCACTTCACGGCCCATCTGTACCGGTGCGTCGACTACGGCGCGCACGTGGGGGAAGGTTTCGGTCAGCGCCGCGCTGACCTGTGTGCGGCGTGCCTGAATTTCGGTCTGGGTGCGCCAGGCCCACAGGTTCAGCCCTGCCAGATTGGCCAGCAGCACCAGCGCCACGCCCCAGCGCGCCGGGCGCCAGGTCGGGGCGTGCAGGAAGTCGCGCCACAAGGCGCCCGCTTTCTTGGCGGCGCGCGCGCGGCCGGTGCGTGAAAGATCCAGCTGGGCCAGATCCCAGGCAGACCGACTGGCCGCCAGCAGGCGCTTGGCCGGTTGATGGATGGTGACGCGGCGATCCAGCATCTGCTCGGCCAGCTCGGCCACGGCGGGCTCGGCCAACAGTTCCAGCTTGGTGCGTGACGGGTCGTTGGCGTCAGCATCCCTTTTCAGCGCGTCCAGTCGCAGCAGCGCCAGCGTGCCCTGGGTCAGCGGCAAGGCCTGGGCGCCGCCTGGCACGGTGTCGCCGCTCATCAGCACCTGGGCGTTGTCGGGCTCGCCCGTGACGATCAGCCGCAGGTTGCCGGTGCGCGGGCGCAGCTCGGGCACGATGCGGGTGATGGGCCGTTGCGCCGCATCCAGCGCGCGCAGGTGCGCCGTCAGCCAGGCGCGGTTGCACACCGCCACCCAGGCGGCACCGCCGCCGGTCGCGTCGGGGTCAACGGCGAAGTGCAGTTGCTCGGGGTCGTCCAGCAGCACGTCTTCCAGCAGGCCGATCAGCGTGGGCCGCATGCGGGGCGAACCAGGGCCGATGCCGCGTGGCAGGTTGACGCGGTGCCAGGACACCTGGCTGGCCGCCGCCATGGCGACCACTTCCACGCCGCGGCCGGCCTGGGGCAGCAGGTTGATGGACGCGGTGCCGTGCGAAGCCAGCGTCTGGCCATCGGTCGACGTGGCGTAGTCGTAGCTGCCGGGCGGGCCGGGCGGCAGGGTAAGTAACAACAGGCTCATGGCAGGGTCGGGCGATTGTAGGCGGCGAGTGTGTCTGTTTGGCTAACGCCTGCTAGCGCATACCGCCGCCCAGTGCGGCAGTGGTTTGGCCGGCGGCAGTGCCCAGGTCGATCGACAGCGCCGCGCGCTCACGCCACAGCGTGGTGACGCGAATGGGCGTGCGTGTTCGCTGCACCACCGATACCTCTTCCAGCGCGACGTCGTCCAGCCGCAGGCGGCCGCGTACTTCGAAGAAGTCCGACGTGGTGCTGGTCCAGCCGGTGTCGGCGGCGGTCACGCCCGCGGCTTCCATGGCTTTGGCTGGCGTGCGAAAGAAGCCGCTGTCGCGCTGCACCACGATCCGCTGGGCGCGGGCCAGGTCCAAATCGGGGATGGCGGCGGCGATCACCTGCGCGCTGGCGGTGTTCAGATTGATCTTGGTGATCTGGCGGCTGACCAGCGGCAGCACGGTCACGTAGGGTTTCAGTGCGGCCAGCGTGGCGGGGGCCATGCCCAACCAGGCCAGCTGTTCGAAGCGGCGGGGCATCAGGGGCGCATCGGTGCCACCTTCCACCGGGGCGCCGCGCATCACACTGTCTGCGCGGGCCAGGCCGCGCTGCAGCGCCCCCAGCTCGCCGCTGGGCAGGTTGAGCAGTTCAAACAAGCGCGTGAAACGCGTCAGCGCCGTCAACTGGTCCTGCGGTGTGCTGGCGATCAGGTTCATCACGTTCAGGCGCGACTGAAGGTCGGTCACCTGGCCGGACAGGAAGGCGTCGCGGTCGGTGTCGCTGCTGGATTCGCCGGCGGCCAGAAAGGTGGACAGCCGCGCTTCGGCCAGCGGTACGGCCCAGGGTTCGCCCAAATGGTCGGCCTCGTAGCCGCGCCTTTTGTCCTCGAGCAGGTCGCCAGCCAGGATCAGGCGGCCCCAGTCCAGCGCGCCGGTCAGGATCCAGGCGGATTGCACGCGGGCGCGCTCGGCCGCCTCCACCTCGACGCCGCGCCACTGGCGCCACATGGCGGCGGCGGCCAGGGTGGCGACCAGGGCGACGGTGATCATCGCCATCAGCAGCGCGGCGCCGCGTTGGCGGTGTGCGCTGGCCGGGGCGGTGTTTGGCTGGGGCGTGCGCGTCACTGCGACGTTCCCCCGAAGTTGGGCCGCACCCAGTCGATCACCATGGGGCCGTTGATGGCCTGGCCGGGCGCCAGGGTGATCATCAGGCGGATGCCGTCGGGCAGCAGATCGACCGCCGTGCCCGATTCGGCGCCGCTGGACAGCGGGTTGGTCCAGGCGTTGTTGCGAAAGTAATGCAGCTGCCATTCGCTGGCATTGGCCACGCGCACGGCCTGCGGGCCGTTGGGGGTGCCGGTTTGTTCGGTGCCGACCTGGCTCCAGACGTTGGCGCTTTCCCAGGCCGCCTGCCACGCGCTTTGCGATATGAAGGGCGCGGATTGCCAGCGCAGCCACTGGCCGTCGGTGCGGCGCGTCCAGGCCACCACGCGCAGGCCGGCGGCGGGGTCGCCCGCGCTCATGCGGGTGATGCGCATCAGGCGGCCGTCCCACGACACGCTGCGCTGCGTGGCGGATGACGTGTTGGGCGCGCTGCCCTCGGTCACGGGCCAGACCATCATGGCGTCCAGATCGGCCCGCCATTGCGACAGGCCTGCCTGCAGCGCCAGCACATCGTCGGTGTAGCGGCGCGTGCTGTCCTGCGCGCGCGCCATGCCGTCGATGCCGCGCCAGGTCATCATGGCCATTACCGCCATGATGGTCAGGGCGACCAGCACCTCGACCAAGGTGAAGCCGCGGGCATGACGTTTTTTTGTGCCAAATCGGCCTGCAGCGC
>JAGOEM010000035.1 GCA_017997715.1 Ottowia sp. | reverse complement strand
CCGTGATCCACCAGGTGCCGGCGCGCCAACTCCAGGCGGTCGTACGCTCTTGCCATGTCGGTCTCCTGTCGGTCTGACGGGCTGGGTGCCAGGCCGTGTTGTACGATGGTCCGCGCAGGCCGCACGTGGCGGCGCTGCAGGGGCCAAACCAGTTTATAGGACGCCGGCCATGGTCGGGATTGTCCCTAGCGGCGTGTGACAGTCGCAACTGTCAGGGGGTGTGACACGGGGTGCTCCAAAAAGTGACACCTGGACGAACGCCCAGGCGCCGGCAGCGGCAGCAAATCAGGGTAAACGCGCAGAGATCGCCCCAATCGACCAAGCTGGCACGCAGCGTGTATCTATACCCCCAACCGACCCGCATTCGGGCGGCTGCACACCGAACCAGGAGACACACATGGACATGTTCGAGCTCAAGCGCTTCAACCTCGAAGCCGCCTATCCCTACAAGCAGCAATACGACAACTACATCGGTGGCAAATGGGTGCCGCCGTCGGCCGGCCGTTACTTTGAAAACGTCTCGCCCATCACCGGCAAGCCGTTCTGCAAGGTCGCCCAGTCTGATGCCGAAGACGTGAACCGCGCGCTGGACGCCGCCCACGCCGCGCAGGCCGGCTGGGCCAAGACCTCGGTGGCCGAGCGTTCCCGGGTTCTGCTGAAGATCGCCGACCGCATGGAGCAACACCTGCAAACGCTGGCGATTGCCGAAACCATCGACAACGGCAAGCCACTGCGCGAAACCATGGCCGCCGACATTCCGCTGGCCATCGACCATTTCCGCTACTTTGCCGGCGCCATCCGCGCGCAAGAGGGCGGCATTTCCGAGATCGACGAAACCACCGTCGCCTACCACTTCCACGAGCCGATTGGCGTGGTCGGCCAGATCATCCCCTGGAACTTCCCGCTGCTGATGGCTTCGTGGAAGCTGCCGCCCGCGCTGGCCGCTGGCTGCTGCGTGGTGATGAAGCCGGCCGAGCAAACGCCGGCCTCGATCATGGTGCTGATGGAGCTGATTGGCGACCTGCTGCCACCGGGCGTGGTCAACATCGTCAACGGCTTTGGCAAGGAAGCGGGCGAAGCGCTGGCCACCAGCACGCGCATTTCAAAAATCGCGTTCACCGGCTCCACGCCCGTGGGCCAGCGCATCCTGCGCGCCGCCGCCGACAACCTGATCCCTTCCACGGTGGAGCTGGGTGGCAAAAGCCCCAACATCTTCTTTGCCGATGTGATGGACCAGGACGACGCCTTCCTCGACAAGGCGCTGGAAGGCCTGTCGATGTTCGCGCTGAACCAGGGCGAAGTCTGCACCTGCCCCTCGCGCATCCTGATCCAGGAATCGATCTACGACCGCTTCATCGAGCGCGCCGTCAAGCGCGTGAACGCCATCAAGCAAGGCCACCCGCTGGACACCAGCACCATGGTGGGCGCGCAGGTGTCGCAGCAGCAGCTCGAGCGCATCCTGGGCTACATCGACATCGGCCGCAACGAAGGCGTGCAAACGCTGACCGGGGGCGAGCGCAACCGCCAGGGCGGTGACATCAACGACGGCTTCTACATCAAGCCCACGCTGCTGTTCGGCAAGAACGACATGCGCGTGTTCCAGGAAGAGATCTTCGGCCCCGTGGCCTCGGTCACCACCTTCAAAGACCTGGACGAAGCCATCCACATCGCCAACGACACCAGCTTTGGCCTGGGTGCGGGCGTGTGGTCGCGCAATGGCAACACCGCCTACAAGGTGGGCCGCGCGGTGCAGGCCGGCCGCGTGTGGACCAACTGCTATCACCTGTACCCGGCGCACGCCGCCTTCGGTGGCTACAAGAAGTCCGGCATCGGCCGCGAAAACCACCAGATGGCGCTGAACAACTACCAGCAGACCAAGAACCTGCTGGTCAGCTACAGCGAGAACAAGCTCGGTTTCTTCTGATCGCCTGACGAGTCGGATGGATGGATTGGCCCGCTGCGCGGCAACGCGCAGCGGGTTTTTTTGTGGGCCAACGGAATCGGTGGGGCAGATGCCGCCACGCGTGTCAGTGGCAAAATACTATCAATAACATAGCTGCCTGCGCCCGTGTAGTGGGCGCTATAGGCCATTTATATCTATAAAACGGATTTGGCCAGGCAGGCCCCGTCACCTATCACCCGTCACCCGCTACCCGCTACCCGCCGCCGTGCCGGCGCAGCGTGTCGGACGGCGATTCGCCAAAGCGGCTGCGGTACCCGGCCGCAAAGATGCCCAGGTTGGCGTAGCCCCAGGCTTCGGCCACGCCGCGCACGCGTGCGCCGCTGGGCGCGGCCAGCAGTTCGGCGCGCACGCCGTTCAGCCGCGCTTCGCGCAGCGCCTGCATGGGCGTGCACTGGCGGTATTCGCGAAAGGCGGCGTTCAGGGTGCGCACGCTGACACCGGCGCTGCCGGCCAGCTCGCTCAGCGTGGGGGCTTCGCGTGCGTGATCGCGCAGGTACTGCTCGGCCAGCAGCACGTGCCGCGGCGCCAGGCGGTGCAGCGTGGGCGCCTGCAGGCTGATCATTTCTTCCAGGTGGCGGCCCAGCGGGCCGTGCTCCACCGCGTCGGGCATCTCGGTGATGCAGCCGCACACGTAGCCCAGCAGCTGAATCCAGCTGGACTGCGCGCCGCCAAAGCGGAACGAACGCGCCCACATGCGCTCGTCGGCGGGTTGGCCAAACCAGCGCTCATGCAGCGCGGCCATGGCATCGTGCTTGAAGGTCAGGTTGACCTGCAGGTGCTGCGGGTCGGCGTCCAGCCGGTAGTGCGCGCGCGAGTTGTCGACCAAAAACGCCTCGCCCACGCCCGTGTCGGCATGCGCGCGCCCGCTGGACCAGTGGCGGATGGCGCCGCGCAGCGTGGTCAGCACCATGCCGGTGCCCGCTTCGGCGGAAAAATCGGTCAGGTGCACCAGCACGCCATAGCTGAAGCGGCTGAGCGTGATCTGCCCGATGCGGATCACGTCAAGAACGGAATCGGGCCGGCGCGCAGCGCCCACCGGCCGGGCGTTGTACGGCATGTAGACCTGCCGGCACCAGTGCTGCACCTCGTCCCAGTGGCTGGACGCCACCAGGCGATGCCGCACGCTGGGCGCGCCCGTGGCGTCGGTGATCAGGACATTGCGAATCGCTTGCATACCAGCGGTCTCCTCTGGGCGCGCGCCGCGGCGGTGGCGCGGCCACCTCTTCGTCACCGGGCGGCCTGACGCAGACTCCTAGGTACACGCCGGCCCGTGGGGCACTCAGCGCTGATGGTAAACGGCGGTCTCGAACTCGACAAAGCCCGGGTACGACGCCGCGTCCTGAAACGGCAGGATCTGCGTGGCCCAGTAGCCGCCGATGCCGCTGGCCCGGTCGATCCAGTAGTAGCAGTTGGCCAGCCCCGCCCACATCAGCGAATCGGCCGGGCGGCCCGACGGCGTGCGCTCGCGGTTGGTCATGAAGGTATAGGCCCAGCCCTTGGGCGTGCCCGGGAAAAACTCGCCGCTGTTGCTCAGCGACGCGATCGACGTGGTCCAGCCGCCGGTCGACAAGCCCATGGGCGCCAGGCCGTCGCGCCCCATCGCGTCCACCGTCTCGGCCTTCAGCACGCGCCCGTGCGGGCCGCCGCCGCCGTTCAGCACCATGCGGATGAACTTCATGTATTCGCCCACCGTGGCGTACAGGCCGTGGCCGCCCATGTCCATGGGCGGTGGGTCGGGCAGCGCCAGGTCGGGCAGCGGCGTCAGCTTGCCGTCGGCCGCGCGGTCGTGGATCGTCACGCGCCGCCCGCGCATGGATTCGCTCAGCCCAAAGCCAATGTCCTTCATGCCCAGCGGGCCAAAGATGCGCTCGGCCATCACCGCGCCCAGCCGCTTGCCGCGCTGCTGCTCAACGACAAGGCCCAGCCAGTCGATGTTGACCCCGTAGTTCCACGCGGCACCCGGGTCGTGCAGCAGCACGGTGCGGATCGAATCGAAGTTGCACGCCACCACGGTGGGAATGCCGTGGGCGGTGCGGTACTGCAGGTCATCGCTGCTGAAAAATTCGTAGCTCAGGCCCGAGGTGTGCAGCATCAAATCGTTGAGCGTGATGGCCCGCCTGGGCGCGCGCGCGCGCGGCTGGCCATCCGCATCAAAGCCGTCCAGCACCTGCAGCTGATCGATCTCCGGCACGTACTTGCCGGCCGGGTCGTCCAGGCAAAGCTTGCCTTCTTCCACCAGCTGCATCACGCAGGTGCCGGTCAGCGCCTTGGTGGTGGAAAAGATGGCGAACACGTCGTCGGTGCGCATGGGCTTGTCCTGCCCCAGCTCGCGCGTGCCGGCCGCGCCCTCGTAGAAATTGCCATCGCGGTCGGTCGCCATGGCAACAACGCCCGGCACGCCGCCGTGGCGCTGTGTCGATTGGGCAAGGATCGCGTCCAGCGCGGCCGTGGTCTTGGCTTGGGTCATGCAGATGTCTCCGTTTTTTTGTCAGCAATGGGCGCGGTCAGACGTGCCCGCCTCGGGCTTCGCTGCCGCGCTTTCACTCTAGGGCGCGCACCGGCCAAACGCTGTCTGAATCTGGCAAGCCGCTGTCTCTGGACGGCAGAAATTGACGCCGGTCAGGTTTTGGCGCGGCCCGCGCTGTTGCAGCTGTCGCCACTGCCATCGGCGGAAAGAAGGCTGAGTTTGTCAGTCAAATCAAGCCCCGGCGCCCAGTGGATAGGCGCAGGTAGCTATGAAAATTGCAGTGAAAAGGCGGCGAGCGAGGGGGTTGGGTTCAGCGAGTGCATCGGCGGGACGAGGGCGATGCCTCAACCATCGTGATCTGACCCCGATTCCCCGATTTCCCGCCGATTGCCCATTCGCGCCGGTACTGGTGGCTCAGCCCCAGCTATTTATTGCAGCTGGATGTCACCGGCTCGCCAGACAGCAGCTTTCGCACGAAGGGCACGGAATCCTTCAGCGACGCATTCACGACGCCGCTGTGATCCAACTCGGCGTACAGCTGCGACTGCACGCGCGTACCTGCAGCGCAGGTGTCTTGTGCCAGCTTTTGCTGCATGGCGGTGGGCACGTCGACATCTTTGCCCCCTATGCCCATGAACACCGGCTGCGCCAGCGCGAGCGTGGGGTAGCCTGTGACAGGGCCGATGGCGCCAAACAGACGCGCCACGCCGCCGGGCTGGAACGAATTGCGTTCGGTGCGTTTCTCGGCGATGAGGCGTTCGGCCATGGCGCCCACGCAGGCGCCGGAAGCGGCGTTCAGGGCAGGCATGGCTTCGGGCAGGAAGACCGTGGCGGGATCGAAGTCAGGCTGCACCAGCTTGGCGGTAGTGACGGCGTACATGGCGTAGGCCATCTGCGGCGACACGTGGTCGCTCGGGTTGGCTGCTTCGGGCGGCCGCAGGCCGAGGTAAGGCGTACCCGTGGCCACGGTACCCAGCAGCTTCACATCCGGGGCGTAAGCCGGCGCGATGCCAGCGGTACCGAAGGCCGCGCCGCCGCCCTGTGACTGCCCCACCAGCACGACTTGATTGGCCACGCCCGGCAAGGTGAGCGCGGCGCGCACGGCGTCAAGGACGCTGTAGGCTTGCGCGCGCGTATGCAGGTAAGGGTGCGGGCCCGCAGCGCCCAGGCCCTGGTAATCGGTGGCGACCACCACGAAGCCTTCGCGCAGCCAGGCATTCAGGTAGGCGGTGTCGCGCGGTGTGCGCGGATTGCGTGAGGGCGCGCAGCCGTCGCCGACGCCGACCGTCCCATGCGCCCAGGCCAGGACGGGCCAGCCGCTTGCGGGGCGCGGCGTTTTCGGGAAGAACACCGCGCCAGATACCGGAACCGTGCCTTTACCGCTCACACCGTCGGTGGCGGTGTACAGGATGCGCAATTGCTCGCCGGCATCTGCCAGTGCGGCGGCGCTTTCCAGCGGCTGTTTCCGCAGCATCCGGCCAGCCTGCGCTGGTAAAGCGTCGTGCCAGTCATAGAAGCTGGTTGGCTCTACGGCAGCACCACTGCTCGCGCAGCCAGCGCCAAGGACTATCAGCGCCGAAGCCAAAGAAGCGGCCAGGGTTCGGGCAAAGGGCATGGGGTCTCCTGAATCGTTGTTGAATGACGCTTGGGCAGGTTGCACATTTCGCCCAAGCCGCTGGCAGCTTATCGGGTGGCCCACCCTCGGGCAAGCCGCGCACCCGCTGGGCTGTCGCCCATGCGCAGGACGGTGGTTTGATGCCTTCCGGGCTGGGCTGCCGTTCGCCGTCAGGCGGGTTCCACGGCCCATCGCACTCGGTCAGCGCGGACGAGCCCATTGCGTGCCTTCGTCGTCAGCCGCTGGCAGCCAGCGATTGCAGGTGTGTGGGCTGGCCACGGCACGCGCAGCTTTAGGGCAATGGCCTACGCCATCCCCAAGCCCAGGCGTTCAATGGCTTGCCTTCAGGTGCTGGCCAGTCGCTTCCGCGCCCGCTTATCTGGATGCGGGCGGCCGCCTGCACCGCCGTGAATGGCTTGGAGGGGCGCTTCGACGACCGTCGCCGTCGCGCGGGTGTGCGTGCGCCACGCTCGCGAGAGAGAGCAGGGCCGCCTGCGGAGCGGCGTGCGGCTTATACCCCTGCCGCGTGCGCCTGCTGGTCGGCGTGGTAGCTGCTGCGCACCATGGCGCCGACGGCGGCGTGGGTGAAGCCCATGGCGTAGGCCTCGCGTTCGAACATGGCGAAGGTGTCGGGGTGCACGTAGCGGCGCACGGGGATGTGCGCGGTGGATGGGGCCAGGTACTGGCCGATGGTCAGCATTTCCACGCCGTGCGCGCGCAGATCGCGCATCACCTGCAGGATTTCCTCGTCGGTTTCGCCCAGGCCGACCATCAGGCCGCTTTTGGTGGGCACGTCGGGGTGCATGGCCTTGAATTTTTTCAGCAGGTTCAGGCTGAACTGGTAGTCGCTGCCGGGGCGCGCCTCTTTGTACAGGCGCGGCACGGTTTCGATGTTGTGGTTCATCACGTCGGGCGGTGCGGCCTGCAGGATGCCCAGCGCGCGGTCGTCGCGGCCACGGAAGTCGGGGGTGAGGATCTCGATCTGTGTGCCGGGCGAAAGCGCGCGCGTTTCGCGGATGCAATCCACAAAGTGCTGGCTGCCGCCGTCGCGCAGGTCGTCGCGGTCCACGCTGGTGATCACCACGTATTTCAGGCGCAGCTGGGCGATGGTGTTGGCCAGGTTGGCGGGCTCGTTCACGTCCAGCGGGTCGGGCCGGCCGTGGCCCACGTCGCAGAATGGGCAGCGGCGGGTGCACTTGTCGCCCATGATCATGAAGGTGGCCGTGCCCTTGCCAAAGCATTCGCCGATGTTGGGGCAGCTGGCTTCCTCGCACACGGTGACCAGCTTGTTCTGGCGCAGGATGTCCTTGATCTCGTAAAAGCGCGTGCTGGGGCTGCCCGCTTTCACGCGGATCCAGTCGGGCTTTTTCAGTGCGGCACCGGTGTGCTGCACCTTGACCGGGATGCGCGCCAGTTTGGCGCCCGCCTTTTGCTTGGCGGTGGCGTCGTAGGCGTGGGCGGGTTGGGCGTCGCGCACCACGGGGGCTTCGGGGCCCGCGACCGCTGGGGACGGGAGGCTGCTCATGGGCATGTTTCTTTCAAGGAGCCAGCAGGCGCGCAAGGTGCGCCGCCAAGGCGTGCGCCGCTTCGTCCCACGTGGCCGGGACGCCAATTGTAGAAAGGTCCACCGTTTTCAGGCCTGCGTAGCCGCAAGGGTTGATGCGCGAAAAGGGCTCCAGATCCATCGCCACATTCAGCGCCACACCGTGGTAGGCGCGGTGGTTGCTGACCTTGATGCCCAAGGCGGCGATCTTGCCAAGACCGGTGAAATCGGGCTGTGGCGCAGGCGTGCCGGGCGCACGCAGCTGCGGTTTTTGCAGCAAAACGGCGTGGCTGAAGGGGTCGTCCAGCCGCACGTAGATACCGGGCGCGCCGCCCACGCGGTGCCCGGTGACGCCGAAATCGGCCAGGGTGCGGATCACCGCCTCTTCCAGCCGGTGCACGTATTCCTTGACGAAGTAGGGGCGCGCCTTCAGATCGATCAGCGGGTAGGCCACCACCTGGCCGGGGCCGTGGTAGGTGACCTGGCCGCCACGGTCGGTGGGCACCACGGGGATATCGCCCGGCGCCAGCACGTGCTCTGGCCGCCCCGCCAGGCCGAGCGTGAAGACGGGAAAATGCTCGCAAATCCATAGCTGCTCACTCTGATCTGGCGAGCGCTGGGCCACGAATTCCTTCATGTTCTGAAAGGTCGTGGCGTAGTCCACGCGGCCAAGCCATTGCACCGGCCAGGCGGCTTTTTGGGGGTATGACGTTGGTACCAGCATAGGAGATTGAGAAGAACTACGATTCGCGTTCTGTGCTCATCGGAGCGGGTGCCGCGCACCTTGCTTCATTTACTGTGGAGTGGATGAACTTGGACAGCTTAGCGAAATCGTTTCGAACCGGTCGGGCCCGTCGTTTCGGGTGGATGGCGGGGGCATTTTGTGCGTCACTTCTGGGCGCCGCGACGGCCCATTCGCAGGAGCTGGAACGCATTCGCCAAGCCGGCAAGATTGTGATCGCGCACCGCGAAAGCGCATTCCCATTTTCATACCTGAACGACAGCAAGCGGCCCGTGGGGTATTCCATGGACATCTGCGCCCGCCTGGTCAACGCGATTCGCGCGCAACTGAAGATGCCAGACCTGCGGGTGGAATATCTGCTGGTCACCCCGGCCTCGCGGGTGCCGGACATCGTGGCGCACAAGGCGTCGCTGGAATGCGGCTCCACCACCAATACCGCTGAGCGGCGCCAGTCGGTCGACTACACCGTGCCGCATTTCATCTCGTCCACGCGCTTTCTGGTCAAGAAGGCTTCCGGCATCGAGCGCATCGAAGACCTGGCCGGCAAGCGCGTGATTTCCACCAAAGGCACGACGTCGCTGACCGTGTTTCAGCGCCGCAACAAAGAGCTGAACCTGAACGCCACCGTGCTGGAAGCGGAAGACCACACGGGCGCCTTTGCGGCCGTGGCGCAAGGCAAGGCGGACGCATTCGTCATGGACGACGTGCTGCTGTTTGGGCAGCGCGCGCTGGCGGACAAGCCCGACGAGTATGTGGTCGTCGGCAAGCCGCTGACGATCGAGCCCTACGCCATCATGCTGGCCAAGGGCGATCCGGCCTTCAGAACGCTGCTGGGCGAAGAGATGCGTCGCCTGATCCGCACCGGCGAGATCCAAGGGCTATACACCCGGTGGTTTGAACGCCCGGTGCCGCCTGCCGGCGTGAACATGCAGATGCCCATGTCCTTCCTGCTGCGCGATTCGTTCAAGTACCCGTCCGAGCGGGTGGGCGACCTCACCAACTGAGCGGGTCGCCGCACCCCGGCCGCCCGGCCCAGCCGGGTGCGATTCCTACTTAGTGGCCCCGGCTTTGATACCCTGCGTTCCTTGAGCGCGCGGGCAGCTTGGGCCACGCGCGCGCAGCCGAAAGGATGAAGGCAGATGACGCGCTCGGGTAGCGGAGGCCGGTGGACTCAGGTGTTTGCAATGGGCTGGGTAGCGGCGGCAGCGGGCCTGTCGCTGCTGGCCGGCTGCGCCAGCACCGCGGACGGCGCAGCGCCAGAGCTGGACCAGGGCGGCGCCGACAGCTACATGTTGATCTGGGGCCGCCCGCTGCAGCGCAAGCCGGGCGACGGCATCGTGCTGGACGGCCCGGGCGGCAGCGCCACCTTGACGGTGACTTCGCAAAGCGGCGTGGGCGAGGCGCTGTTCCATCCCACTTCCGGCACCTGGCCGCGTGAGCTGCGGCTGGAATTCCGCTACGCGCCCGACCGCCCCTTCACCACGCTGGAGCGGCTGCGCCTGCAAACGCGCGCCAATTCGTTCGACAGCACCGCCGACTGGCCTGCGCTGGAGCTGAAAGACCTGCCGGTGCGCCGCAGCGGCGCGCAGTTCTGGTTCGCGCTGCCAGAACGCTGGCTGGCCGACCAGCAACCGCTGAAGCTGGAGTGGGTCGACCGCTACCGCTGAACGATGGCGCGCTGGAACAGGCGCCGTTTTGCTATGAATAATCTAGCTGCTAGCGCCCGCTGAACGTGCGCTAGCGGCATATTCGGCTCTTAAAGTGCCCACTTCACCATGGGGTGCGTGCTGAGCGCGCGGTACAGGTCGTCCAGCTGCTCGCGGCTGGTGGCCTGCACCGTGATGGTCACGCCCAGGTACTTGCCGGCGCCGCTTTCGCGCAGCTCGATGGTGGACGCGTCGAACGTCGGGTCAAACTGCTTGGCGATGTGGGTGATGGCGTGCACAAAGCCGTCTTCGTTGCTGCCCACCACCTTGATCGGGAAGGCGCTGGGGTAGTCGATCAGCGATTCGCGGCGGGCCGGGTCCAGCGGGTTGATCTGGATCGTCTCTTCGACGGGCGCGCGCTCGGCGTCGCTGGGATTTGCCGCGGCGCCCGATGTGGGGGCCGGCGGTGGTTGGGGCGGTGTGGGGGCTTGGGTCATGCGGTGTGCAGCGCCTGTTTGGCGCGTTGGTAGCCGGCGTAAAGCTTTTCGTACACCGGGCCGGGTTGGCCGGTGCCGACGGGGTGGCCGTCCAGCGTGGTGATCGGCAGCACCTCCTTGGTGGCCGAGGAAAGCAGCAGCTCGTCGGCGCCCAGCACCTCGTCGCGGGTCAGCGGGCGCAGCTCGAAAGGGATGTCCTGCTCGCGGCACAGCTCTTCGATGGCGCCATAGCGAATGCCTTCCAGCACCAGGTTGTTCTTGGGCGGGCCCATCACCTTGCCGTTCTTGATGACCCACACGTTGCTGGCGGCGGCCTCGCTCAGCGTGCCGTCGCGGAACATCACGGTTTCCAGCGCGCCCTGCTCAAAACTGATCTGGCGCGAAAACACGGCGCCCAGCAAGCTGATCGATTTGATGTGCGCCTTCTGCCAGCGAAAGTCGTCAGCTGTCACACAGGCGACGCCCTTGGCGCGCTGCTCGGACGTGGCCGATTTCATCGGCAGGCAGGTGGCGAACACGGTGGGCGTCAGGCCTTCCAGCATCGGGTGATCGCGCAGCGCCACGCCGCGCGTCACTTGAAAGTAGTAGAACCAGTCCTGTGGCCAGTCTTTGGTATTGTTTGTGGCTGTAGCGCCCGCCGAATCAGCGTAACTAGCTATCAAATCAAGAGCTATTTGATGCCATTCGTCGCGCGTGTGCGGGTTGGCGATGCGCGTTTCATCCAGGCTGCGTTCAAGCCGCGCCATGTGCTGCGCAAAGCGGTACGGCTGCGGCGCCTGGCCTGGGCGCCCGTACAGCGCAATGCCCTCGTAAACGCCGTCGCCAAAGATGAATCCCCTGTCAAAGGGGCTGACGCGCGCCTCTCGCATGGGCACAATCTCGCCATTCAGATAGCAAGGCCATTCGGGAAGGTGGGCGGCGCGGTCGATGGGCATGGGCAAAGGCCGGGCAAGCTTGCAGGCCTCGCGCGCGGCAGAAGAAGTGGACGATCGGCCATTGTCGCGCAGTGCGCAGATGGCAGACTTGACACTGTCAAGTCATGCTTTTGTAGGGTTGCGTTAAAAAGTGCTTCATCGCCACCCTATAATCAAAGGCTTTGCAGTCGTTGCTAAACGTCAACTGCGCGTAATTCGACATGACCACAATCGAGCCCGGACGGGGACGAGAAGGGTTCGAAGAAGAGGCAAATGCTGCCTCCGAAGCCGAATTCAAGCCCTGGAGCGCCGAGCAGGCGCGCGAGTGGCGTGCCGCGCATCCGCCCTTGTCGCCCTGGCCCGTGGTCGGATGGCAGGCACTGGCGGGGTTGGTGGGGGTGATCGTGGCGTGGGGTGTGTCCGGCGGCAATGCGGCCGTGGTCAACTCGGCAGCCTACGGCGCCCTGGCGGCATGGTTGCCTGCGGTCATGTTTGCCCGCATGATGGCGCGCCGAATGCGACTGCAAGCCAATGCGGCCAGCGCTTTGCTGGCGCTGATGGTGGGTGAGGGAATCAAGATTGCTTTGACGGTGGCGCTGCTTCTGGCGGCTCCCAAAGTCATCGCCCAAGTGAACTGGCTGGCGCTGCTGGCGGGTTTTGTAGTGACGATCAAGGCCGCCTGGGTGGTCTTGTGGCTGAAGTCGGCGCAACGGCGCGGACGCGGCACGAACTGAGTGAGATTCGAGAAAACGGTGACGTATGGCAGCTGAAACCACTGAACAAGCTCAGACCGCTGGTCAATACATCCAGCATCACCTGCACCATTTGCAGAAAGACTTTGGCTTTAACAGCGTCACCCAGAACAAGATCATCGATTTCGGGATCTTCAATCTGGACTCGGTGTTCTGGTCGGTGCTGCTGGGTGCGCTGGGCTGCTTCCTGCTGTGGCGCGCCGCAAGCAAGGCCACATCTGGCGTGCCGGGCCGCTTTCAAGCCGCGGTGGAAATCCTGTCGGAAATGGTTGAAAACCAGGCCAAAGGGGTGATCCACAACGAGAAAAGCCGCAAGCTGGTTTCGCCCCTGGCCTTGACGGTGTTCGTCTGGATCTTCCTGATGAACGCCATGGACCTGCTGCCGGTCGATTTTCTGCCCGTGGCCTATCAGATCGGTGTCGGCGATCACCACGCTTTCCAGCGTGTGGTGCCCACCGCCGATCTGTCCACCACTTTGGGACTGTCGGTCAGCGTGCTGCTGATCTGCATTTTCTACAACATCAAGATCAAGGGCGTGGGCGGCTGGTCGCATGAGTTGGTGACCGCACCGTTTGGTGCGCACCCGGTGCTGTGGCCCATCAACTTCCTGATGCAGATGATTGAATTCGTCGCCAAGACCGTTTCCCACGGTATGCGACTGTTCGGCAACATGTTCGCCGGCGAACTGGTTTTCATGCTGATCGCCCTGATGGGTGGCGTATGGGCCTGGCAGTTCAACCCCCTTTCGGGCGGTTTCTGGCTGGGTGTCGGGCACGTGATTGCGGGGTCTGTGTGGGCGATCTTCCACATCCTGATCATTACGCTGCAAGCGTTCATCTTCATGATGCTGACGCTCATCTACGTGGGCCAGTCGCACGACGCGCACTGACTTCCGTTCATCATTTTCTTTTCCCTTAACTTTTCTTTTTCTTTCTCTAGGAGCAATCATGGAAAACATTCTCGGCCTCGTCGCTCTGGCTTGCGGTCTGATCGTCGGTCTGGGCGCGATTGGTGCGTCCATCGGTATCGCCCTGATGGGTGGCAAGTTCCTGGAAGCTTCTGCTCGCCAGCCTGAGCTGATGAACGAATTGCAAACCAAGATGTTCGTGTTGGCTGGTCTGATCGACGCCGCCTTCCTGATCGGCGTGGCCATTGCCCTGCTGTTCGCCTTCGCTAACCCCTTCACCCTCGCTTGATAGACCGGGCCTTTCTGGACTGAAAGGAGTCAAACCGTGAATATCAACGCGACCCTGTTCCTGCAGGCCGTTGTCTTTGCGATTCTGGTGTGGTTCACGATGAAATTCGTGTGGCCCCCGATCACGAAGGCGCTGGACGAGCGGGCGCAGAAAATCGCCGATGGACTGGCGGCTGCCGATAAAGCCAAAACCGAACTCGCCGCTGCCAACCAGCGCGTCGAGCAGGAATTGAGCACTTCGCGCAACGAGACGGCTTCCCGCCTGGCGGATGCCGATCGCCGCGCGCAGCACATCGTTGAAGAAGCCAAGTCCCGTGCGACCGAAGAAGGCAACAAGATCATCGCCGCTGCCAAGGCCGAGGCCGAACAGCAGGTGATCCAAGCCCGTGAGACGCTGCGCGAGCAAGTGGCCGCATTGGCGGTCAAAGGCGCCGAGCAGATCCTGCGCAAGGAAGTCAACCCGACGGTGCATGCAGACCTGCTGTCTCGTCTGAAGACCGAGCTCTGATTTTCAGGGCTCCCGTCAAAGGAAACGACCATGGCAGAACTCGCCACCATCGCAAGACCGTACGCCGAGGCGTTGTTCGAGGTTGCGCGCGCCAATCTGCCGGCCACCCAGGCCTGGCTCGATAACCTGGCGAGTGCGACCGGCAACCCGGAGCTGCTGCAGTTTGCCGCGAATCCGCGTGTGAACGCGACTCAGGTGTTTCACGTCATCACCGGCGCGCTGAAGGATTCCTTGCCCGATCAAGGGGTGAACTTTCTGCGCACAGTGATCGACAACGAGCGCCTGGATGCCGTCCCCGAGGTTGCGCGGCAGTTCCGTGTCCTGTCCAACGAAGTATCTGGCAGTTCCGATGCCGTGATCCAGAGCGCCTTCCCGATCGGGCAGGCCGAGCTCACTGAGCTGATGGCGACGCTGGAAAAGCGTTTTGGCCGCAAGTTGGAAGCCACGGTCAAGCTTGCCCCCGATCTGATCGGCGGCGTGCGCGTGGCGGTGGGTGACGAGGTGTTGGACACCTCGGTCAAAGCCCGCCTCGAACAAATGAAGTCGGTCCTGATTGCCTGACCCTCAGGTCCAGGCGCCTCGATAACACCCTTAGTACTAGGAAAGAGTCATGCAACTCAATCCCGCAGAAATTTCAGAACTGATCAAGAGCCGCATCGAGGGCCTGGGCGTCAGCGCCGATGTGCGCAACCAGGGCACAGTGGTGTCGGTGACCGACGGCATTGTGCGTATCCACGGCCTGTCGGACGCCATGCAAGGCGAGATGCTGGAATTCCCGGCGACGCCCGATGGCGTGCCCACGTTCGGCCTGGCGCTGAACCTCGAGCGCGACTCGGTGGGTTCCGTGATCCTGGGCGAGTATGAGCACATCTCCGAAGGCGACACCGTCAAATGCACGGGCCGCATTCTGGAAGTGCCCGTTGGCCCCGAATTGATTGGCCGCGTGGTCAACGCGCTGGGCCAGCCGATTGACGGCAAAGGCCCGATCAACGCCAAGATGACCGACGTGATCGAAAAAGTCGCGCCGGGCGTGATTGCGCGTCAATCGGTGGATCAGCCGGTGCAGACCGGTCTGAAGTCCATCGACTCGATGGTGCCGGTCGGTCGCGGTCAGCGCGAACTGATCATTGGTGACCGCCAGACCGGCAAGACCGCGGTGGCCATCGACGCGATCATCAACCAAAAAGGCCAGAACATGGTCTGCGTCTACGTCGCCATCGGACAGAAGGCGTCGTCGATCAAGAACGTGGTGCGCTCGCTTGAGCAGGCTGGCGCCATGGCATACACCATCGTGGTGGCTGCCTCGGCCTCTGAGTCTGCGGCGATGCAGTATGTGTCGGCCTATTCCGGCTGCACCATGGGCGAGTACTTCCGCGACCGCGGTGAAGACGCGCTGATCGTCTATGACGACCTGTCCAAGCAAGCCGTGGCCTACCGTCAGGTGTCGCTGTTGCTGCGCCGTCCTCCAGGCCGCGAAGCGTACCCTGGCGACGTGTTCTATCTCCACAGCCGTCTGCTGGAGCGCGCTGCCCGCGTGAATGCCGACTATGTCGAGGCCTTCACCAAGGGTGAAGTCAAAGGCAAAACCGGTTCGCTGACGGCCCTGCCGATCATTGAAACCCAAGCCGGCGACGTGTCCGCGTTCGTGCCGACCAACGTGATTTCGATCACCGACGGTCAGATCTTCCTGGAAACCAGCCTGTTCAACGCCGGTATCCGTCCCGCCATCAACGCCGGTATTTCCGTGTCGCGGGTGGGCGGCGCTGCGCAGACCGACCTGATCAAGAAACTGTCCGGCGGTATTCGTACCGACTTGGCGCAGTACCGTGAACTGGCGGCGTTCGCGCAGTTTGCTTCCGATCTGGACGCTTCGACGAAGAAGCAGCTGGACCGTGGCGCCCGCGTGACGGAACTGCTCAAGCAGGCGCAGTACGCCCCACTTCCCATCAGCTTGATGGGCGCGTCGCTGTTCGCGGTCAACCAGGGCTTCATGGACGACATCGAAGTCAAGCAGGTCTTGCCTTTCGAAGCCGGACTGCACGGTTATCTGAAAGACAAGCACGCTGCACTGCTGAACAAGATGGAAGCTGGCAAGGCGATCGAGAAGGACAAGGACGCCCAGGCTGAACTGACTTCCGCCATCGCTGCATTCAAGAAGTCTTTCGCCTGACCAGGCGCTAAGACGTAAGGAGTCACGCATGGCAACAGGCAAGGAAATCCGCGGCAAGATCAAGAACTTCGAAAGCACGAAGAAGATCACCAAGGCCATGGAAATGATTTCCGTGTCCAAGATGCGCAAGGCCCAGGAGCGCATGCGCGCAGCCCGCCCGTACGCCGAAAAGGTGCGCAATATTGCCGCGCACCTGGGCGAGGCCAATCCCGAGTACGTCCACCCCTTCATGCGCGTCAACGACGTCAAGAAGGCGGGCGTGATCGTGGTCACGACGGACAAGGGCTTGTGCGGGGGCATGAACACCAACGTGCTGCGTGTGGTGACCACCCGTTTGCGCGATCTGCAAAACGCGGGCATGGCGATCGACACGGTGGCCATTGGCAACAAAGGCTTGGGCTTTCTTTCGCGCATTGGCGCCAAGGTGGTCTCGCAAGCGACCCAGCTCGGTGACCGGCCCCATCTGGAAAAGCTGATCGGCCCTGTCAAGGCGCTGCTGGACCAGTATGAGAAGGGTGAGCTGAGCGCGGTTTACATCGCCTATACCCGCTTCATCAATACGATGCGGCAGGAAGCGGTGATTGAACAACTGTTGCCGCTCTCCGCCGAGAAGATGCAGCAGGAAACGCAGGCCAGCGGCACGCAACACGCCTGGGACTACATCTACGAACCGGATGCACAAAGCGTGATCGACGACCTGTTGGTCCGTTACGTGGAAGCGCTGGCGTATCAGGCGGTGGCCGAGAACATGGCCTCGGAACATGCCGCGCGCATGGTGGCCATGAAAGCGGCAACGGACAACGCGGGTAACGTCATTGGCGAGTTGAAGTTGGTCTACAACAAAACCCGTCAGGCGGCGATCACCAAGGAACTGTCCGAGATCGTGTCCGGCGCCGCTGCCATTTCGGCCTAAGCCCTAGCGCAGCTAGCAAGATTCAAATTATTGGAGCAAAACATGGCTCAAGTTCAAGGAAAAATCGTTCAGTGCATCGGCGCTGTGGTCGACGTCGAATTCCCGCGCGACCAGATGCCCAAGGTGTACGACGCCCTCAAGATGGAAGGCACCACACTGACGCTGGAGGTGCAGCAGCAGTTGGGTGACGGCTTGGTCCGTACCATCGCGCTTGGTTCGTCCGATGGCCTGCGCCGCGGCATGATGGTGACCAACAGTGGCCAGCCGATCACGGTGCCCGTGGGTCCGGCGACGCTGGGTCGCATCATGGACGTGCTGGGCAACCCCATCGACGAGCGCGGCCCCGTCAGCCACGAGCGCACCGCCTCCATCCACCGCAAAGCACCGTCGTACGACGAACTGTCGCCGTCGCAGGAACTGCTGGAAACCGGCATCAAGGTGATTGACCTGATCTGTCCGTTCGCCAAGGGCGGCAAGGTGGGCCTGTTCGGCGGCGCCGGCGTGGGCAAGACCGTCAACATGATGGAGTTGATCAACAACATCGCCAAGGCGCACAGCGGCTTGTCCGTGTTCGCCGGCGTGGGCGAGCGTACCCGCGAGGGCAACGACTTCTACCACGAGATGGCCGACTCCAAGGTGGTCGATCTGGACGACCTGGCCAACTCCAAGGTGGCCATGGTGTACGGCCAGATGAACGAGCCGCCCGGCAACCGCCTGCGCGTGGCGCTGACTGGCCTGACCATCGCGGAATCGTTCCGTGACGAAGGTCGCGACGTGCTGTTCTTCGTCGACAACATCTACCGCTACACGCTGGCCGGTACCGAAGTGTCGGCACTGCTGGGCCGTATGCCTTCCGCCGTGGGCTATCAGCCGACGCTGGCCGAGGAAATGGGCCGCCTGCAAGAGCGCATCACATCGACCAAGGTCGGTTCGATCACCTCCATCCAGGCCGTGTACGTGCCTGCCGATGACTTGACAGATCCGTCGCCTGCGACGACCTTCGCCCACTTGGATTCGACGGTTGTGCTGTCGCGTGACATTGCGGCTCTGGGTATCTACCCAGCGGTGGATCCCCTGGATTCGACCAGTCGCCAGCTCGACCCGCTGGTGGTCGGCGAAGACCACTACAACACCGCGCGTCAGGTTCAGGGCACGCTGCAGCGCTACAAGGAACTGCGCGACATCATCGCCATTCTGGGCATGGACGAGCTGTCGCCAGAAGACAAGCTGGCCGTGGCCCGTGCGCGCAAGATCCAGCGCTTCCTGAGCCAGCCGTTCCACGTGGCCGAAGTGTTCACCGGCTCGCCCGGCAAGTATGTGTCCTTGAAAGACACGATCAACGGTTTCAAGATGATCGTGAACGGCGAGTGCGACCACATGCCTGAACAGGCGTTCTACATGGTCGGCACCATCGACGAAGCCATGGAAAAGGCCAACAAGGTCTGATTCATGTCCGGCGCAGCTTTTGTGGCCTCGGCCCGCTGCGCCCCGCAAGTCAAGGTCTAACCAGGAGCACGCATGGCCCACACCCTTCATGTCGACGTGGTCAGCGCCGAGGAATCCATCTTCTCGGGCGAGGCCACGTTTGTCGCCCTGCCCGGTGAAGCGGGCGAGCTCGGCATCTACCCACGGCACACACCGTTGATCAGCCGCATCAAGCCGGGCTCGGTGCGTATCACCAAGGCAGACGGCGGCGAAGAGTTTGTCTTCGTGGCCGGCGGTATTCTCGAAGTCCAGCCCAACGTGGTGACCGTGCTGTCCGATACAGCCATCCGCGGGAAAGACCTGGACGAAGAGAAAGCCAATCTGGCCCGCCGCGAAGCTGAAGAAGCACTGAAGAATGCGAAGAGCGAAATCGACATGGCACGCGCCACGTCGGAACTGGCCGTACTCGCGGCTCAGATTGCGGCGCTGCGCAAGTACCGCCAAAAGCGTTGATCGCCCCGCTGACCGGCGCCTTGCCGGTCGGCCCGCGACAGACTCATCAAGGCCCGCCGTGCGCGGGCTTTGTCTTTTGACAACTAATGCCTTACTCAGACGGCCGCCGCGTGTCTAGAATTGCGGCTATGTTCGCAGGCAAGTCTCGCGCTACGGCGCATGTGCAGACCAAGGCGGCGGCCATGCTCGTCACCGAAGGTGCTTTGGTTGAATTGAGTGCGGCCGACGCACGCACCATCGTCAGCTACATGCGGCCGTCACTGGTCAGCGCTGGCGCCATCGTCATTCGAGAAGGCGAATCGCTGAAGAACGATTTCATGGCGCTGGTGCTGGATGGCGAGGTCACGGTCGAGAACTCGGTCTCCGCCGCGCACGACAGCATGGTCGTCTCGGTGATGGGCCCTGGCAGTCTGATCGGCTCCATGGGCATCATTGACGGCTCGCCACGCTCGGCCACCTGCATTGCCGCCACCGACCTGGCGCTGGCCGTTCTCACGCGCGATGCAATCACCCGTCTGTTGGACGAACATCCGTCGGTGGCCGCCCGCCTGCTGATGGCGATGTCCAAACGGATCGCCGACCATCTGCGCGAGACCAACCGCAAATTGCTCACCTTTGCGCAGGTTGGCAAGGCGCTGCAGCAAGAGCTGGACGCGGCGCATGGCGTGAACAAGCGCCTGCTGGATCAGATCAGCGCGATGGAAAAAAAGCTGGCAGCGCATTGACCCGCAGCGGGGTCGAGTCGGGCCATATATATGGCGCCCGCGCGTGTCGCTGGCCAGGTCTGATCGCCCGATAGCGACCGCGCAACGCCCCTAAGAGCTGGTCAACGCAGCACCGGCTCGTCCGGCAGCTGGTTCGGGTGCACCGCACCGGCGCTGGCAGTGCTGTCCGTGGCTTGAGGGAAGTGCGCCACCAACACGGCGGTCACTTCTTCCAGGGCGCGCGTCAGCCCATCTTCAAAGTTACCGGTCTTCAGCGCATCGGACAGCCGGCCGACGATGGCGGTCCACTCGGCCTGCGGCACCTGGCGGTGCACCTTGCGGTCGGCCACCAGCTCAATGGCGTGTTCGGCCAGCAGCACGTAGATCAGTACGCCGTTGTTGTCCTCGGTGTCCCACACGCGCAGTTTCGAGAACTGCATCAGGGCCCGCTGCCGCACGATGTTGGCGATGGATTCGCCGTCGCGCAGATGCCGCCAGAGGTAGCTGGTGGGCAAGCCGCCCTCCACGCAGATCCGGACTTCGCCGGTGTGGCGCTGCTCACTGGCGTGCACGCGCCGGCGCAGCTGCTCGGACAGGGCTGCCGGTACGGCGCGCCGCGCGTCCGATTCGTCGAACCAGCGGTGGCGCAACACGCGCATCAGTTTGGACGCCATGCTTACCAACTCCCGCTGGCGCCGCCGCCACCAAAGTCGCCGCCACCGCCAGAGCTGAAGCCGCCCCCACCGAAGCCGCCGCCTCCGCCGCCGCCACCACCACCCCAGCCGCCGCCCGGCGGCGGGAAATAACCACCGCCGCCCCCGCGCGAGCGGGGCAGCGCCGAAACCGCCGTGGCGAACAAGCCATAAAGCAGGGACACCACGCCCGCCGCCACCGCCAGCGCCAGGCTGGTGGTGAAGAGGAACATCAGCCCGCCCATGCCTGCGCCCGTGGCCAGCGCGCCCAGCTTGCGCCCGAAGATGCTGCGCGCCACGCCGTTGACGATGGGCAGCGCGATAAAGGCCAGCAGGCCCAGTTCAAACAGGTCAAAGCCGTTGGCGCCCCCGTTGCCTGCGCGCGCGTTGGGCGCGGCCACTGGCGGCAGCGGCTCACCGCGCACGCGGGCGGCGATCTGATCGACGCCCGCGTCCAGCCCGGCGGCGTATTGGTTCTGGCGGAAGGAGGGGGTAATCGCCTGCTCAATGATGTCCTTGGCGGCGATGTCGGGGATGGCGCCTTCCAGCGTCTTGGCCACTTCAATGCGCACACGCCGGTCGTCCTTGGCCACCACCAGCAACAGGCCGTCGCCCACGTTGCGCCGGCCGATCTTCCAGTTGTCGCCCACACGTTGGGCGTAGGCGGCGATGTCTTCGGGTGCGGTGGTGGGCACCATCAGCAGCACCACCTGCGATCCCTTGTCCGTCTCCAGCGCAGCCAGCTTGGCGTCCAGCGCGGCGATCTCGGCGGGCTGAAGCGTGCCCGTGGTGTCGATCACCCGCGCCGTCAGCGGCGGCACGGGCAGCACCTGCTGCGCCCACGCGCCCAGCGCGGCGAAAACTACCAAATAGATAGCTATCAGCGCTTTAAGGACGGGCGCCAGACGCATATTTCATTCAAAACTTCAAGCCCAATCGACGCAGCTGGATCACTGCGATGCAGCGGGTGTCGGGCTGGTGCCAAAGTCCACGCGTGGCGCGTTGGAGATGGCGGCTTCGTTGGCCACGGTGAAGTTTTCCTTGGGCTTGTAGCCGAACACCATGCCCGTCAGGTTGGTGGGAAAGCTGCGCGCCAGCACGTTGTATTCCTGCACGGTCTGGATGTAGCGGTTGCGCGCCACGGCGATGCGGTTTTCGGTGCCTTCCAGTGCCACGCGCAGGTCAGAGAAAGCCTTGTTGGCCTTCAAATCCGGGTAGCGTTCCACCGTCACCATCAGGCGGCTCAGCGCGCTGGACAGCTCGCCCTGCGCGGCCTGGAACTGCTGGAACGCCTGCGGGTTGTTCAGCGTCTCGGGCGTCACCTGAATGCTGGTGGCCTTGGCGCGCGCTGAAATCACCTGGTTCAGCGTGTCTTGTTCAAACTTGGCCTCACCCTTGACGGTGTTGACCAGGTTGTCGATCAGGTCGGCGCGGCGTTGGTACTGGTTGACCACCTCGCTCCAGGCCGACTTGGTGCCTTCGTCCAGGCGCTGGAAGTCGTTGTAGCCGCAGCCGGTCAGCGACAAGGCCATGCCAATCAAGGCACCCATTTTGACGAGCCAGTGTTTCATGTGATTCCTCCGAACGATGTAGCACTATAAGTAAGGTGCGGCGGAAAGTACCATAGCCGCATGCCGCCGTCTGTAGGTCAAGTGCTAGAGATTCATGGCCAACGCCCGCCGGCGGTGGCGCCACGTCCAGGGCTGTGGATTTTGGGCGCCGGTGGCGTGCTGGGCGGCGAAGTCACGCGCCGCCTGATCGGCGCGGGCGCCTGGCAGCCGGTGACCGTGTTCACGCGCGAGCCCATGCAAATGGCGCTGAAAGGCGTGCAAACCTTCGATGTAGCGCCCTGGGGCGACGACCCCGCCGCCTGGCCCGTGGCGGGCGCGGCGGATGGTGCGGCAGATGGTGCAGGTACAGGTGCAGGTGCAGGTGCAGGCGCAGGTGCAGGTGCAGGTGCAGGTGCAGGTGCAGGTGCAGGTGCAGGTGCGCAGGCCGCCGTGGTCATGTTCGAGCCGCCCCGCCCCTATCACCAGCGCGAGCGCGCCCTGTGGACGCCCACGCCCCAGCAGCTGCCCGCGCTGGCGCATTGGCTGTGGGGCCGTGGCGTGCGC
>JAGOEM010000178.1 GCA_017997715.1 Ottowia sp. | reverse complement strand
GTGGACTTCCATCGTACGCTTGCTCGCCCACGTACCACGCACGGTATTCCTCCGCCAGGTAGTCGAAGGTCGGCTTGACGGCGTCGTCGTTGACGGCATGACTGACCTCGTGGGGCAATGTATCCGAGATCAGCTTCTGACCCTTGGCGTCCGTCAGTGCCCCGTTGTCCGCCGGCATCATGCGCGAGTTGAGCGTCAGCTCGTCGGCAGACGTTGCATAGCCCCAGGTGATATTGCCGCTGCCATCGGCCGGCATGTCTTTCCAGTTGAGCGTGTAGTCGGATTTGGGGTCCAACAGGCGATTCAGCGTGTTCTGCCGGATCGTGGCGTCGCCTGAAGTGTCTGTTGTCAGGTAGGCCACCGATTTGAGCGTGCGCTGCTTGTCCTGCAGCGACATGCCGGGGTTGAACAGACCGCCGCCGCTGAACCAGCGCTTGTCGAGCAGCTTGCCGAAGTTTTCTGCCACGCGCGCGTCGGGGTAGTTGCGCATCTGGCTCAATACCGCCGTCTTCTCATCCGCCGTCAGCTTTTGGAAGGATTTGGCCTTGATCAAGTCGGTCAGGGCGCCTCCCAGGCGGTCGTCGCCCGGCTTGCGGGCAGTCAGCGCATCACGCACCCGTTGTTGGTCGGCAGAGGGCAAGGATTTGAACTCGGCCGAGTGCAGCAGCGCGAGCTCGCGCAGGCGATCGGTCTTCAGCGCACCGCTCGCGGACTGGAAACTCGCGCTACCGACCAGACTGGCCATGTCCTTGGACAGCGCCGCGTCACCCTGGGCGTCGCGAAAGGCTTGGCCGGCGCTGGCCTTCTGCTCTGGCGTCAGGGCTTGGTAAGCCTTGGACTGAACCAGCGCGCTCGCCGCCTGTGCCTGCTCCTCGGTCAGCTTGCCCAGAAAGCCGAGGTCCGCGTCTGGCTGGCCGTCGCGGGCCAGTTGGATGGCGTCTTTGACAGCTTGTGGCACGCCGGGGTCGTTCAAGGCTGCGTCGAGGTCAGATTTGCCTGCATGGCCATCCGTCCCTTTGTTGAACCAGCCGCCTCCGTTGGCTGCGGTGTCGATCATGCGGCCGACATAGCTTCCGTCCGCGATGGCGGCCTTGGCGGCATCCACATCGAGGCGGCCGATAGTGCCATCGACATTGCCCTTGCCGTTGGCAACGTCCAGAAAGTTACGGCCTGCCTGACTGTCCATCAAGAACTGCGCGGCCGCCTGTTGGTCAGCACTGAATTTGCCATCCCTGTTGGCGGCAACCGTACGAAGATCGTCTGGGCTGATCCTGTTGTCGCCCTGGCCACCGCCCTGGCAGGCGGTGTCGTAAACGTCAAAGTTCTGGTCAAGCACTTCCGTCGCCCGCTTGATATCCATCGGCGGCAACTTGGGTGGCTGCGGCAGCGGCCCGCTCCCCCCGATGAGCTTGTCCAGCAGCGCGCCGCTGTTGAAGTCGAGCGCCATGCTGCGCAGCAGCGCGCTCGCCGTTGGGCTGTTGTCTGCGTCGGGTGACTTTGGCGGCGTTCCGCGGTCAGGGTGCATGTCGGCCGGGCGCCCGGGCGCTGGCGCAGGTTCGGCGGACTCAAAGCCCCTTCGCGCCATCGGATCGGAAGCCGGACGCGATATGCTGGCGATGGTATTCATGGGTTCACTTCTCAGGACTGCAGGATCGAACCCATTTCAACCGCCCGCCAGATAACTGTCGATACGGGCGCTTCCCATCAGCAGACCTACCAACTGGTGGAACTACCTATGCTGCAACGCGGTTGTCGCCGGGGCGTGTGAACGCCTGCACGGCGACGCCGGAGCTGCCTTGGGGCCCAAGGTCAGCCGTGCAACAGCCAAAGCCCGCTGTCGCGCCTGACGCCGCCAATGTCACAAGTCGTGGCCCGCCCCTTGAATCGCGGCGCTTTGCCCTTATCATTAGCACTCGTCGGGGTTAAGTGCTAACAACAGCACCTTCTGCTCCGCGCCATTTCAGTTGTGTGCTGTGGCCTGGCCACGGTGTATCTGAACAAACCCCTTGCATATCAATACGTTAGGAACATTCATGAAACTGCGTCCCCTCGCCGATCGCGTGATCGTCAAGCGTCTGGAAAACGAAACCAAAACCGCGTCTGGCATCGTCATCCCCGACAACGCGGCTGAAAAGCCCGACCAGGGCGAAGTGCTGGCCGTGGGTCCAGGCAAGAAGAACGACAAGGGCGAAGTGGCCGCCATGAACGTGAAAGTGGGCGACCGCGTGCTGTTCGGCAAGTATTCGGGCCAGACCGTCAAGGTCGACGGCGACGAGCTGCTGGTGATGAAAGAAGACGACCTGTTTGCCGTCGTCGAGAAGTAATCCGCTGCTTCTCCAGCCCGGGCAATCACTCCCAATTTAATAGCTGCTTGCGCCTGTCAGACAAGCGATAGCGGCACATTTAACCCATATTTTCAGGAGCCAATCAAATGGCAGCAAAAGACGTTGTTTTCGGTTCAGACGCCCGCGCCCGCATGGTCGAAGGCGTGAACATTCTGGCCAACGCGGTCAAGGTCACCCTGGGCCCCAAAGGCCGTAACGTGGTGCTGGAGCGCTCGTTCGGCGCCCCCACCGTCACCAAGGACGGTGTTTCGGTCGCCAAAGAGATCGAGCTGAAGGACAAGCTGCAGAACATGGGCGCGCAGATGGTCAAGGAAGTTGCTTCCAAGACCAGCGACAACGCCGGTGACGGCACCACCACCGCCACCGTGCTGGCCCAGGCCATCGTGCGCGAAGGCATGAAGTACGTGGCCGCCGGCATGAACCCGATGGACCTGAAGCGCGGCATCGACAAGGCGGTTGCCGCCCTGGTCGAGCAGCTCAAGGCGGCCAGCAAGGCCACCACGACCAGCAAAGAGATCGCTCAGGTCGGCTCCATCTCGGCCAACTCGGACGAATCGATCGGCAAGATCATTGCCGACGCGATGGACAAAGTGGGCAAAGAAGGCGTGATCACCGTGGAAGACGGCAAGAGCCTGGACAACGAACTCGACGTCGTTGAAGGCATGCAGTTTGACCGCGGCTACCTGTCGCCCTACTTCATCAACAACCCAGAAAAGCAAGCCGCTCTGCTGGACAACCCGTACGTGCTGCTGTTCGACAAGAAGATCAGCAACATCCGCGAACTGCTGCCCACGCTGGAAGCCGTGGCCAAGGCCGGCCGTCCGCTGCTGATCATTGCCGAAGAAGTGGACGGCGAAGCGCTGGCCACGCTGGTGGTCAACACCATCCGCGGCATCCTGAAAGTGGTGGCCGTCAAGGCGCCTGGCTTCGGCGACCGCCGCAAAGCCATGCTGGAAGACATCGCCATCCTGACCGGCGGCAAGGTCATCGCTGAAGAAGTCGGCCTGACGCTGGAAAAAGTGACCCTGGCCGACCTGGGCCAAGCCAAGTCGATCGAAGTGGGCAAGGAAAACACCACCATCATCGACGGCGCCGGCAAAGGTGCTGACATCGAAGCGCGCGTCAAACAGATCCGCGTGCAGATCGAAGAAGCCACCAGCGACTACGACCGCGAGAAGCTGCAAGAGCGCGTGGCCAAGCTGGCCGGCGGCGTGGCCGTCATCAAGGTCGGTGCTGCCACCGAAGTCGAGATGAAGGAAAAGAAAGCCCGCGTGGAAGACGCCCTGCACGCTACCCGCGCTGCTGTGGAAGAAGGCATCGTGGCCGGTGGTGGCGTGGCCCTGCTGCGCGCCAAGCAAGCCGCTGGCACCATCAAAGGCGCCAACCCTGACCAGGACGCTGGCGTGAAACTGGTGCTGCGCGCCATCGAAGCGCCCCTGCGCGAGATCGTGTTCAACGCCGGCGACGAAGCCAGCGTGGTGGTCAACAAAGTGCTGGAAGGCAAAGGCAACTTTGGCTACAACGCCGCCAACGGCGAATACGGCGACATGATCGAAATGGGCATCCTGGACCCAACCAAGGTGACCCGCACCGCGCTGCAAAACGCCGCCTCTGTGGCCAGCCTGATGCTGACCACCGAAGCCATGGTGGCCGAAGCACCGAAAGACGACGCACCAGCCGGCGGCATGCCTGGCGGCATGGGCGGCATGGGTGGCATGGACGGCATGATGTAAATCACGCCGTCAGGCCCCTGGTCTGACTGCTGGCAGCGGCCTCGCTGCCATCGCTTGAGAAAAGCCGCTGGAGACAGCGGCTTTTTTTCTTGGGGCCAACGGTTTCAAGCAAGATGGGCTGCTAGCGCTTGTGTGGCGGGCGCTACCAGCTATCTTTTTGAAAGTACCATGAACTTGCGCACTGTTCTGCATCGGTCCTGGCGCGTGCTGCGCTGGGCCTTGTTGGCGCTCGTGCTGCTGACGGCCTGCGCCATCGCCGCGCTTTGGTGGGCCAATCGGCAGGACGATGCGCTACGGCCTGAAGTGGTCGCGGCCATGGCGTTCACGCCACCCGACGCCGAAGCGATGCGGCGCAATGGGTACTTCACCATGCTGGGGTTGGGCGCGCCGGCGGATCAGGATGCGCTGACAGCCGGTCAACGGTTTTTTGCCGCGCAACTGGCGGACTATTCCGAGTTTCAAGTAAAGGGCACCCTCGACTCATCGGCGATCAGAGGCGCATTTCCTCATCGATCGGTGCAGCTAGGGGCCACACGCTGCGATGCAGAGGTATCCGACTGCTTTGGGCATTACTTGACACACGCCAGCGCTGTCCGCGATCACTTGCACCGCCAGCGCAGCCTGGTGGCCCGCTATTTGTCGCTGCGTGATTTCACCGACTACACGGAAGTCACTCCACCCTACATCGGTATAGTTTTTCCTCACTACTCAGATGTCGTCGCCGCGTCTGAACTGGTGGGCATGCAGGCCGCACTGGCCGCCCACGACGGCAATTCCGACGAGGCGCTGAGCCAGCTGGAGGCGAACGCCGCCATTCACCGCCAGTTGGCAAGCGGTTCGCGCACCATGATGGGCGCGATGGTTGCACTGGCGGCAGACATGCGCCAACAACGCTTGATCGCCGGCCTGGCGCGCGCCTGGGCACCGCTGGACGCCGGACAAGCAGGGCGCTTGGCACGCTTGCTGGAGACGCTGCCGCCCACCATGGCCGCGACGATGGCCGGCGAACTCAGCTTTTCCCTGGCTGCCTACGGCATGTCAATTCCCCACGATACGGCCGAGATGGCTTGGAGTTCGCGAGTGTCGCGTTGGTTTGACAACCGGGTAACCGCACTGGCCTACCTGCCCAATGCCACGCTCAACGAAGCGTTTGACGAATGGAGTGAGGCCATCCGCCTGAGCGAGTTGCCGCCAGATCAGATCGACGCGGCTGTTCAGGCCCTGGGCTTGCAGAATCGATCGTCCATCCTGACGCGCTGGCGTAACCCGGTCGGTCAGGTGTTGCTGGGCTTTTCTGACCCGCCCGTGATGCTGCCCTACATTGAGCGCGCGCACGATGTGAACGGCCATCGCCGCCTGGTTCAGCTTCAAATCGCCGCGCTGCGCGAACGCGTCACGCCCCAGCACATGCCCGACTGGCTGGCCGCACAAGCGCCCGCCTTGCGCAACCCCTACACGCTGCAACCCATGGGCTGGGACGCGGCCACGCAGTCGCTGGTGTTTGAGGGGCGGCAGGCGCAAATCCAGAACCCGAAGCCACGCAACGTCTACCGCGTCAGCGTGTATGGGGCCACGCCCAAGCCGGCGCGCCCGTAGACTGCGCGTGGGTTCATTTTCTGAACCCATCCAAGTAACGCACAGTAGGACAACCGAACCATGCGCCTGTGGTCGCTGCATCCCCAATACCTCGATCCGCAAGGCCTGGTGGCGCTGTGGCGCGAAACCCTGCTGGCGCAGGCCGTGCTGCGCGGCGAAACGCGCGGCTATCGCAACCACCCGCAGCTGGACCGCTTCAAAGCCCACGCGGCGCCGCTGGACGCGATGTCGGCCTATCTGCAGGCGATTCACGCCGAGGCAACGGCGCGCGGGTATTCGTTTGACGCCAACAAGATCAAGCCGGGCGCAGGCGCTGCGTTGATGCCGGTGACTTCTGGTCAGGTGGCTTACGAGTGGGCGCACCTGATGGCGAAGCTGCAGGCGCGCAATCCGGGCTTGCATGAAAAGTGGCGCGGTCATGCGGCGGTGGATGTGCATCCGTTGTTTCAGGTGGTGGATGGTGGTGTGGAGGTTTGGGAGAGGCCTTGAGTTGGGGGTTGTGTTGATTCTTTGAATGGAATCGGGCTGTGGCGCTTGTCTGGTGCTCGTTGGTAGCTATGGATTTTGATGCCTCTCGGTTGACTTGCGTTGCGCTGGGTTGAGGTTGGGAGGCCGGGTCTCGCCCCGGCGGGCGACCCTCTTTTCTTGCTCGCACAAGAAAAGAAGGCAAAAGAAATGCGCCCCACTGTCCGTGACCCTGCGCTTCGCTTCGGGCAACCTGCGATGCTCGCGTGCGGGGTGCGGCCGCAGAACTCACTTCGCGCCTTTGGCGCTCCGTTCAGACAGCTGCGGCCAGTCAGCGCACGGAGCATGGGCATGCTGCGCTGCCCACGCGCACCCCGCCCGCTGTGCTTCTCGGCACGGACAGAGGGGATGGGGGAGACGATTCGGGCCATCGCTTCGCTCGGCCCTGGGGAGCCCTCACCCCTGCCCTCTCCCAGGGGGAGAGGGAGGAATTCCGGGGGCTGTTGATGGTGACGTCCCCGGCCATCGTTCGGGTTGAGCTTGTCGAATACTTGCGCGGCGCTTGGCTCCCTCAGCGTGTGCCCAGGTCCGCGTGAGCAAGGGAAGCGCAGCACGCGTGCCGCATCCACCAGCCTTCGCGCTCGATCAACCCAGCATCAGACCAGCACCAGCCGACGCCCAAGCCCAAGCCCAAGCCCAAGCCCAAGCCCAAGCGAAGGCGAAGGCGAAGGGCAAGGGCACAAGCCCAACGACCATCCGCCTAACCCCGGCTTTACTCCCTCTCCCCCTGGGAGAGGGCAGGGGTGAGGGCTCCCCCAGGCCGAGCGCAGCGATGGCCCGTATGGACTTCCACCCCCTTCTGGATGCGCCTGGGTCGGGGACTGGGCGGGGTGGCGTTGGCACCGCAGAGTGCCAACGCTTCGTCATCTGACTGGCCGCAGCTGTCTGAACGAAGCGCCATAGGCGCAAAGTGAGTTCTGCGGCCCACCCCGCCCATTCCCCGACCCAGGTTGCCCCGTAGCAATAGCTGCGGGGTCGCAGCCAGCGGGGCGCATTCTTTTGCCTTCTTTTCTTGTGCGAGCAAGAAAAGAAGGTGCGCCGCCGGGCGCAGTTCCCGGCCTCCCAACCTCAACCCAGCCCAACGACCGTCAAGCGAGGTACATCAAAGTCCATAGCGACCAGCGCAAGCAAATCAAGCGCCAGAGCC
>JAGOEM010000034.1 GCA_017997715.1 Ottowia sp. | reverse complement strand
TTCGATTATCACATGATTTTTGATAACCTGTCAAACCTTGGGGTCTTTGGTGATTTGCAACTGACGCCGCATTCCACCTGAACCCCACCAGGAACATGCCCCGGCGTCGCTGATTTCTGCAACTTGCTTCAATCAGCGAAGCCTTCGATTATCACATGGTTTTTAATAACCTGTCAAATCTTGGGGTTTTTAACCTTTCGGCTTGAACCCCGGCCGGTGCTCAGGACTTGCCCCTTCGCCGGCCCCCGCTGCTCAAACCCCTAAGAGCTCCAATCAGCGAAGCCCTCGACTATAGCATGGTTTGATCGCCATGGGTTGAACGTTTGATGCGCGTTGCGAACTGCCCGCGGCCTGATCCGCTCTGATGCCGCTGTGTGCCCCTGGGTGCAAGCGCAGCAAAACTGCCGCTTTCCCCCTCAGGCATTCACGCCAGACCGCCACCCAGCGCGGCCTTACGGCGATTCCTGGCCCACATATATTGGATGGCGAAGCTGCCCCGCTATGCTTGGCGCTTTCATGAATGGCCTTGGCATGGCTGACAAGCCTGCGTGCTTTCTCGCCAGGCGCCCACAGCGCGTTCTTCACACACCCCGCTTCCCGTTCGCTGCATCTCAGCGGCATATCGCACCGATCACCACATGGCTTTGATGACTCTTTTGAATGGGCAACTTGCTTTCGGGCATGTTGCCTTGCTGGACCATGCCGACTTTGCGCTGGAATCGCGTGAGCGCGTGGGCTTGATTGGCCGCAACGGCACTGGCAAGTCTTCGCTGCTCAAGATACTGGCGGGGCTGGAACGGCCAGACGATGGCGATTTGCAGTTCCAGCAGGGGCTGCGTTCCGCCTACGTGGCGCAAGAGCCGCCGCTGGATGCCCATGAAACGGTGGCCGACGCGGTTGGCGCCGGCCTGCAGCACGTGGTGGAGATGATCGACACCTACACCCGCGGCGAAGGCGACTTGGCCGCACTGCAGTCTCAGATCGAAGCCGAAGACGGCTGGAATTGGCAGCAGCGCGTGGCCGACACCTTGCAGCGCCTGGGCCTGGACGGCGCCCGCCGCGTGGCCGATCTGTCCGGCGGCACCAAAAAGCGCGTGGCGCTGGCGCAGGCGCTGGTGATGCGGCCCGACGTGCTGCTGCTGGACGAGCCGACCAACCACCTCGACCTGGACGCCATCGCCTGGCTGGAACAACTGCTGCTGGACTTTCGCGGCAGCGTCATCGCCATCACCCACGACCGATCATTCCTTGACCGCATCGCCACCCGCATCGTTGAGCTGGATCGCGGACGCCTGGCCAGCTACCCCGGCAACTTCAGCACCTACCTCACGCTGAAAGAAGAGCAGCTGGCACAAGAAGCCACCATCCAGGCCAAGGCCGACAAGCTACTGGCACAGGAAGAAGTATGGGTGCGGCAAGGCGTGGAAGCGCGGCGCACCCGCGCCCAGGGCCGCATCAACCGCCTGCACGCCCTGCGCACAGCGCGCGCAGCACGGCGCGACGCCGTGGGCCGCGTGCACATGGAAGTCAGCAGCGGGTTGCCCAGCGGCAAGCTGGTGGCCGAGCTGGAACACGTCACCCTGTCCTTTGGCGACAAACTTGTGGTGAACGACTTCAGCGCAACGCTGCTGCGCGGCGACAAGATCGGCCTGCTGGGCCCCAACGGCGCGGGCAAGACGACTTTGCTCAAGCTGATGCTGGGCGAGCTGGCGCCCGACAGCGGCCGCGTGCGCCAGGGCGCCAACCTTCAGGTGGCGTACTTTGATCAGATGCGCGACGCGCTCGACCTGGACGCCACGCTGGAGGACTTCATCAGCCCCGGCAGCGAATGGATCGAGATCGGCAACAAGCGCCAGCACGTCAAGAGCTACCTGGGCGACTTTCTGTTCAGCCCGGCGCGCGCCCATTCGCCCGTGCGCAGCCTGTCGGGCGGTGAGCGCAACCGCCTCTTGCTGGCGCGCCTGTTTGCCAGGCCGGCCAACGTATTGGTGCTGGACGAACCCACCAACGACCTGGACATCGACACGCTGGAATTGCTGGAAGAACTGCTGCAGAACTACAGCGGTACGGTGTTTCTGGTCAGCCACGACCGCACCTTCATGGACAACGTGGTGACCAGCACCATCGCCTGGGAAGGCCCGGGCCTGTGGCGCGAATACGAAGGCAGCGTCACCGACTGGCTGACGCAAAGCCAGCGCGCACGCGAATGGGCGCGCGGCCGCACGGGCGGCCCTGCACCGGCAGCCATTGCCGCCAATGCCGCGCCCATCGCCCCCGCCGATGAGAGCCAAAACACCTCTCAGCGCCCGCCAGACCAGCGTGAGCAGCTATCAAAAAAGAAGTTGAGCTACAAGGAACAGCGCGAGCTGGACGCGCTGCCCGCCCAGATCGAGGCGCTGGAGACCGAGCAAACCGATATCCGCGCCACGCTGGCCGATGGCCAGCTCTACCAGTCCGATCTGCCGCGCGCCGTGGCCTTGCAGGCCCGCGACGCCGAGATCGATGTGGCGCTGAACGACGTACTGGAGCGTTGGTCCGCACTGGAAGCACGCGGCAATTCGGCTTGACACTTTTCATGCCGGCGCCACGATGTACGATCGCAAGTACTCACTGACGACACACAAGGGAGAGTTGGGCGATGGATGGATTGGTCTGGATCGGATTGCTGCTGGCGGTGGTTTTGTTGGCTGGATTGGGATATTTCTGGTGGCAACGGCGCGAAGCCCCGGCCGGCGGCGGCTTTGGGCGCAACGACCGGTTCAAGTCCGCTGCGGCGCTGTCTGCCGCTGAAATGGAGCTGCTTGACTACCTGGTGCGCGCGTTTCCGCGCCGGGCCGTGCTGTTTCGCGTCGCGCTGTCGCACCTGGTCGCGGTGCGCAAGACCGATAGCCGCGTGTCGGCGCAGCAGCGTCTGGCTGAGCATTCCGTGGATTACGTGGTTTGCAACCGCGATGGCCACCCGGTCTACGCCTTTGAGCTGGACGCCCTGCACACCAACGCCGACGAAGCGGCGCTGGACGCGCGCGAAAAGCACCGCGTGCTGAAATCTGCCGGGATCCGCCTGATTCGGCTGACCCGCACCACGCGCGATCTGCCCAGCCCCGACGAATTCCGCCGCCTGGTGCACACCGCAGAGCTGGCGCCCGACGGATCACCCGTCACCGTTACCGGCCCTGGCATGCTGTCACCCGCCGATGGGCCTGTCGCCCAGCCGCATCGCGCGGCGCCTGATCTGTCTGACCGCCACCCACGCGGCCCGGCCGGCGGATTCCGCGATACCGAAGCCATGACGGTCACCGGCCTGATGGGCTTGACGGCGGGGCAGGACGAGCACGCGGATGCCGCTGCGAGCGCCTGGGGCGTGAGCCAGCCCAAGCGCTGAAAGAACCGAACCCAAGGCAAGGCTGAACAGGCCCTGCGCGCGCACCGCCTGCGCGGCTGCGGGCGGCCTGCATCGCCAGGTTTTTTGTGCGTCGCCGCAACGCAAGCGAACCAACGCAACTAGCGGCAATGGCGCCTACCGCGCCCTGTCGCCGTCAAGCGCCCGGGCGCGTCCACCAGATCAGCAGGTAGCCCGCCCCCACCCACACCAGCGGCCACCACGCCGGGCGGCCACCGGTGGCACGCGAAGGGTCGGCAGCGTTCAGCGTCAACACCGACAGCGAGTCGCCCAGTGTGTCGGCGGCGCGCGCGCCGCGCAGCAGGCCCAGCAGCCCAAAGACCACGGCCGACCACAGCGCCCAGTGCCACACCATCGCGCCCGGGTCGGCGCCCTGTGTGCCGCGCAGCACCCGCACAAAAGCCACCACGCCCAGCACCCCGCCCAAAGCGCCCGCCAATGCGGCATACAGCAGGCGATCGCGCAGGCCCAAGTTCAGCCTTCTTTTTTGCCCGCCGATTTCTTGGTGGGCCGCGCCCAGTTGGCAATGCTCACCGGCTTGCCGCGCGCCACCGTCAGCGCACCGGGCGGCGTGCTCTTGGTCAGGGTCGATCCCCCGCCCACCGTACCGCCGGCCCCCAGGGTGATGGGCGCCACCAGCACGCAGTTGCTGCCCACATGCACATCGGCTTCGATCACCGTGCGGTGCTTGTTGGCGCCGTCGTAGTTGGCGGTGATGCTGCCGGCGCCGTAGTTCACGCGTTCGCCCACCGTGGCGTCGCCCAGGTAGGCCAGGTGGTTGGCCTTGGCGCCGTCGGCCAGCGTGCTGTTCTTCACTTCGACGAAGTTGCCGATGTGCACCTCGGCACCCAGCTGCGCGCCCGGGCGCAGCCGCGCAAACGGGCCAACCAGCGCGCCGGGGCCCACTTGCACGCCGTCCTTGCCGCCATCGATGTGGGTGAAGGGGTGAATCACCGCGCCATTGGCGATCTGCGCGTTGGCGATCACGCAGTGCGCGCCAATGCGCACGTCGTCACCCAGCGTGACCTGGCCTTCAAAGATGCAGCCCACGTCGATTTCCACGTCCTGCCCGCAGGCCAGGTCGCCGCGCACGTCCAGCCGCGCCGGGTCGGCCAGCCGCACGCCCGCTTCCATCAGGCGGCGCGCGGTGCGCAGTTGCACTTCGCGCTCCAGCTCGGCCAGTTGTTGCGGGCTGTTCACGCCCGCGACTTCCACCGCATCGGCAATGCGCAGCGCCTGCACCGGCGTGCCGTCGGCCACGGCGTGGCGCACCACGTCGGTCAGGTAAAACTCTTTTTGCGCGTTGTCGTCGTCCAGCTGCGCCAGGTATTTCTTCAGCAGCGCCGTGGGCGCGGCCATCACGCCGGAATACCACTCGGTCAGCGCGCGCTGTTCGGCGCTGGCGTCCTTGGCTTCGACGATGGCGCGCACGCTGCCATTCGCCCCCGCGCGCACGATGCGGCCATAGGCACCCGCGTCTTCGCCGGTGTCCACCGTCAGCAGCGCGATCTGGCGCGCGCCGCACAGGGCGATCAGCTGATGCAGCGTGTCGGGCCGCACCAGGGGCACGTCGCCGTTCAGGATCAGCGTGACCCCGTCATCAGGCAACAGCGGCGCCGCCTGCTGCACCGCGTGGCCGGTGCCCAGCTGGGGTTCCTGGCGCACCGCGTTCAACGCAGGATATGAAGCTTTTTGGCCTGTAGCGCCCGCCCAGCCTGCGCAGGCAGCTTCTACTTCTGTAGCGCCATGGCCGGTGACCACCGCCACGCTGCGCGCCCCCAGCGCGGCCGCGCTGTCGAGCACGTGGCGCAGCAGCGCGCGCCCGGCCAGCGTGTGCAAAACCTTGGGCCGCTTGCTTTTCATGCGGGTGCCCTTGCCCGCAGCCATGATGACGACGTCGACGGCGCTCATTTGGTTTGCTCTTTCCCTGCCATGCGTGGTGAAGGCTCAATTATCGGCGCCGCGCAGAGGCCGCCTGGCGCGCGCGCCAGGCGCGAAAAGACTAGCATCGCGCCATGCAACGCAACGACATGCCCGCTGACGCCGCGCTGGTCGAACGCTTTGTGCGCCTGCTGGACGAACCGGCCGACCCGCGCATGGTGTGCATCCAGGCGCGCTGCGACCACGGGCTGAAGTCGGTCGACATCGACCGCCCGGCGCTGGCGCTGATTCTGCGCGGCACCAAACAGTTGCGCTGCGGTGCCAGGGCCGCCCACTTTGGCCCCGGCGATCTGCTGGCCCTGGCGCCCGGCATCCGCATAGACGCCATCAACCAGCCCGACCCCGCCCACGGCCGCTACCTGACCCTGAGCGTGCCGCTGTGCGACCAGGTGCTGGCGGCCGCGCGCCTGGTGTGGCCCCAAGCGGTGCAGCCCAGCGGCATGGGTTTTGTTCGCGTGCCGTCGGGCACCTTCATCAACGAACTGACCGCGCTGGCCGACGCGGTGGAAGCCGACGACGAGTTTCGCGCCCGCCTGGCCATGCTCAACCTGCTGGCGCAACTGTCGCAGCACGGCTGCACCGATTTGCTGCTGCCGCCCGCGCCCACCCTGGCCGCGCAGGTGCGCGCCCTGGTCACGGCGGCGCCTGCCAAAGCCTGGCAGTCGGCCGATCTGGAGCAGGCCCTGGCCATCAGCGGCGCCACCTTGCGCCGCCGGCTGGCCGCCGAGGGCACCACGCTGCGCGATCTGATCGCGCAGGCGCGGCTGGCCCACGCGCTGGACCTGCTGTACACCACGCGCTGGCCGGTCAAGACCGTGGCCGCGCGCGTGGGCTACCGATCGGTGGAAAGCTTCGCGCGCCGCTTTCGCGAACGCTACGGATTGGACGCCGCCGAGATCGGCAACGCCGCACCCGAAGCGCGCTGAGACGTTAAACACGCGCTGAGCGTTTGACGCGGCAAGTTGAGCGCCTGGCCCCTGCGCCGCGCGCTACGGTGGGGGCCTCGCCTTCGGGCAGCTTTGCGTGACCGCCAGATGACCTCTGTTTTGCCCCCAACCCACCCGGTGCGGCCGCACCGCCTGCGGCCCGCGTGGACCATCGCCGCCAGCCTGCTTTGCGCCACGCTGGCCAGCGCGCAGCCGGCGGCCCCGGTGTCGCCCAGCGCCTCCGCCGCTGGCTTCGCCCAGGTGCCGGGCGTGTACCGCCAGGTGATTGGCGACATGCAGGTCACCGCGCTGTTTGACGGCGTGGTGTTCATACCGGTGCAGCAGATCAAGCAGTTCGACCTGACGCGCAGCCAGCAATGGCTGAACGCCGAGCATGTGCCCCAGACCAAGGATGGCGTGCAGACCGCCGTCAACGCCTACCTGGTGCGCCGCGGGTCTGATCTGGTCCTGGTCGACACCGGCACCGCCAACTGCTTTGGCCCCACGGTGGGGCAGGTGCTGTCCAACCTGCGCGCGGCCGGCGTCCAGCCGCAAGACGTGAACCACGTCCTGCTGACACACGCGCACCCCGACCATATGTGCGGCCTGCTGACGGCCGATGGCCAGATCGCCTACCCCAACGCCACCGTGTGGCTGGCGCAGGGCGATGTGGACCACTGGCTCAGCACCACAGCGCAGGCGCAGGCACCGCAGCCCCTGCGCCCCCTGTTCGACATGGCGCGGCGCGCGGTGGCGCCCTACCAGGCGGCCGGGCACTTCAAGCCATTCAGCGCGGGCGATGCGCTGCCGGACGGGGTGGAACGGGTGGCCAGCCCCGGGCACACGCCCGGCCATACGTCATGGCGGCTGAAGGGGCCCACCCAACAGCAATCGCTGCTGGTCTGGGGCGATGTGCTGCACTACCACGCGGTGCAGTTCCGCCACCCCGACGCCGCGTTTGAATACGACAGCAACCGCCGCCAGGCCACGGCTTCGCGCAAGCGGCTGCTGGCGCAGGCCAGCGCACGGGGCGAATGGGTGGCCGGCGCGCACCTGCCCTTTCCCGGCATCGGCCATGTGGGCAAGGCGGCCGCCGGGCAAGGCAGCTACCGCTGGATTGCGGCCGAATTCGGGCCAACAGCGGCGCCCGCCAAACCCTGAAGGCGCGCCGTGTGCCGCACGCCGCTGCCGGGCGCCTGACAGGGGCGCGCGCCAGCACTCAGTCCAGCGTCTGCCGATAGCGTGCGATCGCCACGGCGCTGACCACCGCCACGAAGGCCAGCAGCGCACCCAGCTCCGGCAGCAGCTCCGCCAGGCCCGCGCCCTTGAGCATGATGCCGCGCACGATGCGCAGGAAATGCGTCAGCGGCAGCACTTCGCCCAGCCACTGCGCCCAGCGCGGCATGCCGCGAAACGGAAACATGAAGCCCGACAGCAGGATCGACGGCAAGAAGAAGAACAGCGTCATCTGCATCGCCTGCAGCTGGTTCGCCGCCAGTGTGCTGAAGGTGAAGCCGACCGCCAGGTTGGTCACGATGAACACCCCGATCATGGCCGCCAGCAGCGGCCCGCTGCCGACCATCGGCACGCCGAACAGCAGCGCCGCAGCGCCCATGATCACCAGCAGCTGCACGTAGCCGATCACCACGTAGGGCAGTATCTTGCCCACCATCACCTCCAGCGGGCGCACGGGCGTGGCCAGCAGGTTTTCCATGGTGCCGCGTTCGCGCTCGCGCGTCATGGCCAGGCTGGTGAACATGATCATCGTCATGGTCAGAATGGTGCCGATCAGGCCCGGCACGATGTTCAGGCGCGACAGCCCTTCGGGGTTGTAGCGGCGGTGCACGCGCAGCTCGAAAGGCGGCGCCTGCGCGTTCAGCGCGCCCAGCGGGCCGGTCAGGTCCGGGCGCAGCGCGGTCTGCGCCAGCTGACGCAATGCGGCGATGGCGTTGGCCGACGCACTGGGGTCTGTGGCGTCGGCCGCCACGTACAGCACCGGACGCTGGCCGCGCAACAGCCGCGCCTCAAACTGCGGTGGCACCACCACGATCAGCTGCACCTCGCCACGCAGCATGGCCTCGTCGGCCTGCGCTTCGCTCACGCCATTCATCACCACGTCAAAGTAGCCGGTGTTCTGCATCGCCGCCGTCAGGCTGCGCACCAGCGGGCCGTGGTTGGCCGCCACCACGGCGGTGGGCAACTGCTTGGGATCGGTGTTGATGGCGTAGCCGAACAGCACCAGCTGCAACACCGGAATCAGCACCGCCATGGCAAAGGTCAGCCGGTCGCGCAGGATCTGCTGGAACTCCTTGATGAATACCGCCGCGGCACGCCGCATCGACAGGCGCGGTGCGCCGCTCATGGCACCACCTCGCCATGGGCGTCGTCGCTGGAAAAATTGTCCTGCGCCCGGCCAATCAGACTGATGAACACGTCTTCCAGGTTGGCCGCGGCGGGTGCCACGTGCAGGCCTTGCGCGGCCAGCGGCGCCACCGCCTGCGCGATCTGCCCGGCATCATGGCCGGCCGCATGCAGCCGGTTGCCGAACGGCGCCACGCTGTCCACGCCGGGCGCTGCGCGCAGCGCCGCCAGTTGCTCGGGCGTGGCGGCACCGGTGATTTCGTACACCGTCAACCCCGCCGCCTGCACGATGTCGGCTTCGCTGCCGCGCGCCAGCACCTGGCCATAGGCGATGTAGACCAGTTCGTGGCAGCGCTCGGCCTCGTCCATGTAGTGCGTGGACACCAGCACCGTGATGCCCTCGCCCGCCAGGCGGTGGATCTGGTCCCAGAAGTCGCGCCGCGCCTTGGGGTCGACGCCCGCCGTGGGCTCGTCCAGCAGCAGCAGGCGCGGGCGATGGATCAGGCAGGCGGCCAGCGCCAGCCGCTGCTTCCAGCCGCCGGACAGCGCGCCGGCCAGCTGGTGCTGGCGCTCACGCAGGCCCAGCTCTTGCAACGCCTGGTCGACGGCGGCGCGGCGCTGCGGCAGCTCGAACAGGCGGGCGACGAAATCCAGGTTCTGGCGGATCGACAGATCGTCGTACAGGCCGAACTTCTGCGTCATGTAGCCCACCTGGCGCTTGATCAACGGCGCTTGCCGGCGGATGTCCAGGCCCAGGCAGGTGCCTTCGCCCGCGTCGGGCGTCAACAGCCCGCACAGCATGCGGATGGTGGTGGTCTTGCCGCTGCCGTTGGGCCCCAGAAAGCCGCAGATGCGGCCGGCGCGCACCTTCAGGTCCACATCACGCACCACCACGCGCTGGCCATAGCGCTTGGTCAGGCCGTGCACATCGATCGCCCAGCCCTCGCCTTCGTGGGCCGGTGTTGGGGTCGTATTTGCTACGTTATTCATAGCTTCCTGCGCAGTCTGGTAGCGCGCCAGAGGCCGAAATGATTCATGAATGCGGCGCGGCGCTGCCGGCTTGCACGTCCAGCGGCTGGCCGGGCTTCAGCCGCGCGGCGTCCTGGGCATCGGGCCGCGCCTCGACCATGAAGACCAGCTTGGCGCGCTGCTCGTTGGAATAGATGACCGGCGGCGTGTACTCGGGCTCGGTGGCGATGCGGCTGACGTGCGCGGTGATCGGCGCGCCGCAGCCGTCGCAGCTGAGCCGCACCGCCGCACCGCCGTGCAACTGCGCCAGCGCCGCTTCAGGCACGAAGAAGCGCGCCTTCAGCTGGCTGGGCGGCAGCAGCGACACCACGGGCTGGCCGGCCGCGACCCATTCGCCCACGCGAAACAGCGTGTCGGCCACCTGCGCGTCGGCCGGGGCGGTGGGTGCCAGCTGCGCCAGGCGCCAGCGCTGCTGCGCCAGCGCGCCTTCGGCGGCGCGCGTCTGTGCTTCGGCGGCCGCGCGCTCCTGGGCACGGGCGGGTTCGCGCGCGCTGCGCAGGGCGGCTTCCAGCTCGCTCACGCGCTGGTCGGCAGCGGCAGCGGTGGTGCGGGCGGTGTCGGCCTCGCTGCGCGACACCGCGGCCTGCGCCACCAGCACGGCCATGCGCGCGGCTTCGCTGCGCGCCAGCGCGGCCTGGGCGCGCGCCTGTGCCAGCTGCGCCTGCACCTGCGCCACTTCGTCGGGCCGTTTGCCGGTCTGCAGGTTGGCCGATTGGGCCGCCGCCGCGTCGCGCTGGGCCTGTGCCGCGTCCAGCGCATCGCGCTCGGGGTCGTCGTCCAGCGTGAACAGCGGCGCGCCCTGCACCACCGCATCGCCAGCGCGCACCGACAGCGCGCGCAAGCGGCCGGCCACCGGCGACGCCACGTACACGTAGTCGCCCTCGGCATAGCCGGACCAGCCGGTGGGCGCGGCCGGGCTGCAGCCGGCCAGCAACATGGCAGCGGCGCAGGCGGACCACCCGCGCCAGTGGGCCGCGCGCTTTATCGGGGCCAAGCTTGCATGGGAATCAGGACGGGCCATGGGAGACTCCAGACGTGAGGGCCACCAGCGCCAAGGTGATGCGCTCGTCGATGGCGGTGTCGGACAACACCTGCGGCTGCACCAGCGGCAGGGCCATCGCAGGCAGCAAGCCGGCGTCGCGCAACAGCGCGCCGGCCAGCATGGGCCCCAGCACCGCGCCAAACAGGAATGTGGCGCGCAACAGCGGCGGCTGCGGCCCCAGCGCGCCGGCCTGCTCGGCTTCGGCCAACAGCGCCACCACCACCTCGACATGGCGTGGCAGGTTGCGCTGCAGAAATTCGGTTGCCACGGCGTGACCCGCCTGCGCGTCGCCAAGCACGCGGCGCATCAGCGGAGCGTGGTCGCGCAGAAAGCGGGCGATGACGGTCAGCGTGCCGCGCAGCCGCACCAATGGCGCCCCCGGCCGGTGCGCGGGCGCGCTCAGGCGGCTGAACAGTTCCTCGTAAATGCCCTGCAGGACCTGCTGCAGAAAGGCATCCTTGCTTTCAAAGTGGTAGTGGAACATGCCCGCCGTGACACCCGCGAGCGACGCCACCGCGCGCACCGACAGACCGGCGCAGCCCAGCGCTGGGTACAGCGCGGCACCGCTGGCGAGCAGCGCTTGGTCAAGGTGACGAGAGGGACGCGGCATGACGGCAACAGGTCAATGGCTGGCCAGTCTGCGCCTTTTCTGGTCGCGTGTCCAATAACCAAATCAGATGGCCCGTGGCGGCGTTCGCGCGCCGTGCGGGTGGCGTATTGGCACCGCGCCGCGGGTCAGATCAGCGGCACCGCGCGCAGCGGCCGCGCGGCGTAGTCGGCCACTTTGGCCAGCGCCGTGGCCTTGACGATGCGCAGGCGGCCGTCGCGGATTTCGTGCAGGCCCAGTTGCGCCAGCTTGCGCAGCGTTTTGTTGGTGTGCACCAGCGACAGGCCCAGCGCATCGGCGATGTGCTGCTGCGTCAGCGGAAAGGCAAAGCTGCCGGCCTCGTCGGTCAGGCCCACGCGCTCGGCCCGCCGTGCCAGGTGAATCAGCAGCGTGGCAATGCGTTCGGTGGCGCTGCGCTGGCCCACGGTGACCAGGTTTTCGTCGACCAGCTGCTCTTCGCTGGCGCACAGCCAGGTGATGTCGTAACCCAGCTTGGGGTGTTCGTGGAATATCGGCCACAGCCCCGCTTGCGGAAAGACGCACAGCTGCACGTCGGTCAGCGCCTCTACGCCGTGGGTGGACGCATCGGAAAACTCGGCCTGCAGGCCCACAAAGTCGCCGGGCAACAGGAAGTTGAGGATCTGCCGGCGCCCGTCGGCCAGGGTCTTGAAGCGAAAGGCCCAGCCGGCGTACACGGTGAACAGGTTTTGCGGCGAACTCAGTTCAACAATCACCGGCCGGCCTGCGCGCACCGCGCGTGTACCGCTGCGAAACGCCTGGATGCTGGTCAGCTCGCCCGTGGTCACCGGCAAAAAACCTGTGGCGTGGCGCAAGCGGCAGTCGGCGCAGGCGGCGGGGGGTGGAAGGCGGGCAGATGGGCTCATGGCAGGGGCGGCTTTCTAACAGCGTTGGCGCGGGCTTGCCGCACCGCAGCGGGCATGGGCTGCAGCAGGGTGGCCAAAAAAGCGTGTGAATTCAGGGGCCGACGACCAGCCCGCGGTCCAGCAGGGCCACCACTTCGTCGGCGAACTGCGGGTAGCTCATCGATCCATCGGGGCGCAGCCAGGTGAAGGTCCAGTTGATCATGCCGAACAGCGTCATGGCGATGGCGGTCTGGTTGCCGGCGTGCACGCGTTCGGGGTAGGCGCGGCGCAGAAAGCGGGTGACGGCCGATACCACGTCGCGCTGGCGGTTCAGGATTACCTCGCGCTGCTCTTCGCCCAGAAACTGCGTGCTGCCCAGCAGCGCGGCGTGCCGCGTGGCCGATGTTTCGTATTCGCGCAGAAAGGCGCGCACCAGCTCGTGCAGCGTGGCGCGTTCGTCCAGCGCCTGGCGCTGCGCGGTGGCGTGCACCTGGCCGATGATGGCCAGCAGCTTTTGCGTATAGCGGTCCACCAGGTCGAACAGGATGGCTTCCTTGCTCTCGTAATAGTGGTAGAGCCGGGCCTTGGATGTGCCACCAGCGGCGGCGATGTCGTTCATGCTGGTGGCCGGATAGCTTTGGCGCGCAAAGCAGTCGGCGGCGACGTTCAGGATTTCGTCGCGGCGCAGGCCATGGGCGGCGGAGATGGGGCGTGCCATGCGGCCATTATCCCTATTGGCCGACCGGCCGGTCGGCGTTGATTTTTCAAGCCTTTTCGGCCTCCAGCGCCCGTCTGCTGGGCGCAAGCAGCTATGGTTTTTATGGCGCGCCGCCGCCAGGGGCCGCCATCCATTCGGCCACCGCCTGGGCCCGGGCCTGCGCCACGGCGCTGCCAATCGCCTCGCCGCGCGCCCCACGGGCCTGCGCGGCGGCCGCCACCTGCGCGGTGACCACGCCTTGCGCCGCCGCCAGCGCCGCCAGCAGGCGCGGGCGCTGCGGGTAGGCCGATTCTTCCAGCCCCAGGCGGCCACGCACATCGCATTCGCAGGCCAGCAGCACGTCGGCAAAGCGCGCGGGCTTGCGGAAGGCGTCGCAGCGCTCCAGCAGGCGCACGGTGGCGGCGGCGTTCAGGTCGGTGCTGCGGTGGATGTGGCCGTGTTCGCGCGCCACCACCTCGGCCAGTTCGCCGCATTCGGTCGGCACGCGCAGCCGCTGGCCCACGGCCTTCAGCAGATCGACGCTGCGCGCTTCGTGCCCCAGGTGGCGCGGCAGTATGTCGGCGGGCGTGGTGCCTTTGCCCAGGTCGTGCGTCAAACACGCCCAGCGCACCGGCAGGCTGGCGCCCAGGCGGGCGGCCATTTGCAGCACCATCATCACGTGCACGCCGGTGTCGACTTCGGGGTGGTAGTCGGCGCGCTGGGGCACGCCCCACAGGGCGTCCAGCTCGGGCAGCACCACGGCCAGGGCGCCGCAGCTGCGCAGCACCTCGAACATGCGCGCGGGGTGCGCTTCCATCAGGCCGCGCGCCAGTTCCTGCCACACGCGTTCGGGCACCAGGTGGTTGGCTTCGCCGTCGGCCACCATGCCTTGCATCAGCGCCAGGGTTTCGGGCGCCACGCTGAACTGATCGAAGCGCGCGGCAAAGCGCGCCAGCCGCAGGATGCGCACCGGGTCTTCGCGAAAGGCGTCGGTGACGTGGCGCAGCACGCGCGCACGCAGGTCGCGCTGGCCGTGAAAGGGGTCGATCAAACCCTGGCTTTGTACATCATTCAGGCCGCCAGCGCCCGCCCAGTCTGCGTGAGCAGCTATCGCATTGATAGTCAAGTCGCGCCGCGCCAGGTCTTCTTCCAGCGTCACATCGGGGCTGGTGAACACCGTGAAGCCGTGGTAGCCGCGCCCGCTTTTGCGTTCGGTGCGGGCCAGGGCGTATTCCTCGTGCGTCTGGGGGTGCAGGAAAACCGGAAAGTCTTTACCGACGGGCTGAAAACCCTGCGCCACCATGTCTTCGGGCGCGGCGCCCACCACCACCCAGTCGTGGTCCTGCACCGGCAGGCCCAACAAGCGATCGCGCACCGCGCCACCCACCATATAGATTTGCATGGGGGCAGTGTAGGCGCGGCGGCGGCGGGCCGGCGCCGCTGGGCCTGGCCTTACCCGCCAGGCCCGCCGCCGCGCGCCAGGCGCGGCGAAGCACCTCAGCGTGGGCCGCTGCGCGGCGTCAGGCCGTCCTTGAAGCGCTGGATCCAGCGGCGCGCTTCCTCAGGGTCGGTGTAGGTCGGCGCCGATGCGGGGCTGGACGCCGTGCCCGCCTTGCTGCTGCCAGCCTGCTTGGCCGCTTCCGCGTCTTGCTTCAGCGGGTGCGCGGGGCAGTTGGCCTGGCGTTGGGCAGGTTTTTCGCCCAGCAGGTAGCCGACGACGATCGGGTCAACGCAGCTGTCGACGTACGGGAACACGCCGTGCCCATATTCACCCGGCACGTAGACCCGGTGCGCGCCGGGCAGCCGCGCAAACAGGCGGTCGGCATCGGGCGTGGGCGTGGCCGAATCGAATTCGGACTGCACCAGCAGGATGTCCAGCGCCTTCGCGGCGGCCACATCGGGCTGGGTGACGCGCGGCCCGCCCCAGTAAACGCAGGTGTTGGACTTCAGGAAGTCGTAGTACAGCGGGCCAAGGGCCGCCTGCGCGCGCACGGTCGCGGTCCAGCTGGCCGCGTCGGTCGTGAACACACTGTCGTTGCAGGTGATGGGCCAAAAGGCGCCATCCGTGCCCACGCGGGACGTTGTGGGGCTCACCCACGCCTGCGCGTACCACTCGTAGAGCTCGATGGCCTTGGTTCTGACGGAAAGATCGCGCGCTTCGTCGTCGGGCACGAACGGGTGCGCCTCGAGCGCGGCTTCAACCGCGTCTTCGTCGCTGGGGTCCACGCGGCTCAACAACGCATCCAGGGTGCGCGCAGCCATCACGTACTCCAGCGAATCGTCGGTCTTGTCCGATCGGTAGGAATTGCCTGCCAACTGGCTGCCCACCAAGCCCTGCATGCGCGGGCTCAAGGCCGTGAACACCGCGCGCACTTCGGCATCGGTCGTGCCCAGGCGGAAGTAGTCGGCATGGCGCGCGGCATAGGGCGCCAAGATGTCGTCCTGGATCGTCTGGCGCGCCACCACCTTGGCGACCAGGGCTTTTTCCATGCCGTTGGGCACGAAGTCCAGCGCACTGTCCAGCACCATGCGCCCCACCTTTTCGGGGAACAGGCTGGCGTACCACGCGCCCAACCAGGTGCCGTAGGAATAGCCCACGTAGTTCAGCTTGGCATCGCCCAGCAGGCCACGGATCAGGTCCATGTCGCGCGCGGTGGCGTCGGTGTTGATGTAGGGCACGACGGGGTTGCGCTGGCACGCCTCGGCCAGCTTGGCCGCGTTGTAGTGCGCATTGGCCAGGCTGGTGTCGGATTGCCCTTCGGTGGTCGACTGATCGACGGGGCGTTCCTGCTCGTTGGTGGCACAGAACACCCGCGTGCTGGCGCCCAAGCCGCGCGGCGAAAAGCCAATCAGGTCGTAGCTGGCCATCAGCTTCAGCTGCTGCGCCCCCGCCGGGGATTCCGGGTTGCTGTGTGAGAACGCGCGGTTCAGGAAATGCCAGGCGGCCAGGCCGTCTTCGCCCGGGCCACCTGGATTTAGAAGAATGCTGCCCTGGCGCTGCTTGGCGTCCGCGGTCGACAGGCGCATGACGGCCACCGCCACGTCGCCGCGCGCGGGCGCCGCCCAATCCAGCGGCGCGCGCACATAGGCGCATGTCAGCCGATCGCCCAGGCTGTGCATCAGGTCCCGACTGGCGCCCCCGCCCAGGATCGAGTCGTCGCAGGCCGACCAGGCCACCACCTGGTCGCGGTACACCGCCAGCGCATCCGGCGTGCCGCCATCGCCCGGATCGTCGTTGTCATCGCCACCGCCACAGGCAGCCACTGCGGCAGCCAGGCCCACCGCCAGCGGCCAAGCCGCATACCGACGTCCACGCGCGCGGGATAAATTCATAGGGAAGCCTCGATCGTTAGGTGTTTATAAAAGTCTCCAGGCGTAACAAAACACCGGGGTGGCACGATCCTAGGCAGGCCCATCACCGGGCGCCATCCCTGAAACTGGGTATTTTTGGGTGCCGCAGGGTCGCCCCATTGCCTGTCGCCCCGGATTTGCCGCACGGGCCACGCATCCCGTGCCGCGTCGGCCGATGCGCTGCGCGCCAGCAACCCAAAAAATATTCAAGGGCGTTTAACCCCATCGGCTCAATCCGCCCGTTCAACCCTTCACTTCATTTGACAGGAGCCCACCATGAACCGCCCCGCGCATTCGCACCGCCCCAAAGCCAGCCTGGCGCCCGCCAGCCGCCCCGCCCCGTCGCGCCTGCTTGGCCACCGCCAGCGCGCCACCCTGGCCACGCTGGTGCTGACGGGCTTGTTGGGCGCATGCCAAACGTCGGGCCCGCAGGATGCGGCGCCGGGCCACACATCGGGCAGCGCGGCGCATGTACCCGCCGCGCCCGCCCCATCGGCACCTGCCGTGGCCGCAGCCACCGCACCGGCAGTCGCTGCCCCACTGGCCTCCAGTGTCCGGGCGCGGGTTGCGGCGGCGCCGCAGGCATTGGCACTGCAACGCTCTGCCGACATCGCCCGGGAACCCGCGCAAGCACAGCCAGCGCGCGACACCGAGCGCTACGACAAGCTCAGCGACAACCCCGTCAAGCTGACCACGCAAGAAGCCGTCTCCACCCTGAGCCTGGACGTGGACACCGGCAGCTACAGCAACGTGCGCCGCTTTCTGAAGCAGGGCCGGCTGCCCCCGGCCGATGCGGTGCGGGTGGAAGAGCTGATCAACTACTTCCCTTTCCAGTACGCCAACCAGCCCACCGCGGGCGCGCCGTTCGGCGTCAGCACCGAAGTGGCGCCCGCACCCTGGAACGCCAAGAACCTGCTGCTGCGCGTGGGCGTGAAGGCGGTGGACGCGCAAAGCGGCCAGATGCCGCCGGCCAACCTGGTGTTTCTGGTGGATGTGTCGGGCTCCATGCAGTCGGCCGACAAGCTGCCGCTGGTGCAGTCCACGCTGCGCATGCTGACCGAACAGCTGCGCCCCCAGGACACGGTGAGCATCGTCACCTATTCGGGCAAGGTCGAACTGGCGCTGCCCGCCACCAACGACAAGCAAAAGATTCTGGGCGTGGTGGCCGGCCTGCAGGCCAGCGGCGGCACGGCCGGCGGCCAGGCGCTGGCCATGGCCTACGAACAGGCGCGCGCCGCCTTCAAACCCGGCGGCATCAACCGCATCCTGATGGCGACCGATGGCGACTTCAACCTGGGCGTGGCCAGCGTCGAGCAGATCAAGACCATGGTGACGCGCGAGCGCAGCGGCGGCGTGTCGCTGACCACGCTGGGCTTTGGCCAGGGCAACTTCAACGAACCCATGATGCAGCAGCTGGCGCAGGTGGGTAACGGCAACTACAGCTATATCGATTCGGCCACCGAGGCGCGCAAGGTGCTGGTGGAAGAGCTGTCGTCCACCTTCAACACGGTGGCCGCCGACGTCAAGCTCCAGATCGAGTTCAACCCCGCCACGGTGGCCGAATGGCGGCTGATCGGCTACGAAAACCGCCTGCTGAACGAAGCCGACTTTCGCAACGACAAGGTCGATGCGGTGGAAATCGGCGCCGGCAAAAGCGTGACCGCCCTGTACGAGCTGACCCCCGTCGGCCAACCCACGCTGCACGCGCCGCGCCGCTACGGCCAGGCGGGCGCCAACACCGCCGCCGGCAAGGCGGGCGAGCTGGCCGAATGGCGTGTGCGCTACAAGGCGCCGGGCCAGGACAAGGCGCGCGAAATCAGCCAGCCCGTGGCCACTGCCACGGCCGCACAACCCAGCGCGGATTGGCAGTTCGCCGCCGCCGTGGCCGGCTTTGGCCAGCTGCTGCGCACCAGCCCGCACATCGGCAACTGGACTTACGACGACGCGCTGGCCCTGGCCCGCGCGGGACGTGGCGCCGATCCGCAGGGTTACCGCGCCGAGTTCGTGCAGCTGGTGGAAACGGCGCGCAGCCTGTCGCCGAAGACACCGGGCGCCAAGCCGCCGCAGGGCCATCTGCAGGCGCCATAAAGGGCGCTGGGCGCAGCGGCTGCGGCGGCCGCTGCGTCGCCCGCTGGCTTTCGCCCGCGTTGGGCCGCCCTTTGAACAGGCGGCCTTTTATCCGCCCGCGCTGCGCCTTCAGCGCTGCGCCGTCACCAGGCGCAGCGCCAGGCCGGCAAACACCACCGCGGCGGAGCGTTGCAACCAGCGCTGCGCCCGCGCCGATCGCGCCAGCCGGCCGCGCAGCGCCGCCGCGGCCAGCACGATGGCGCTGAACACCAGCCCACCCGCCACGATGAACAGCGCGCCCAGTTGCACAATCTGCGCCGCCACCGAACCGCTGCCGGGCACGACGAACTGCGGCAGCAGCGCCAAAAAGAACAGCAGCACCTTGGGGTTGGTCAGGTTCATCACCACGCCGCGCGCCACCAGGCGCGGCCAGGCTTGCGCGGCGCCGCTGGCGGTGTCGGCGGCCTGCAGGCTGGCGGGCGCGTGCCACGCCCCCCACGCCAGGTACAGCAGATAGGCGGCGCCCGCCAGCTTGAGCACCGTGAAAGCCGTGGCCGATGCCGCGAACAGCGCCGCCAGCCCCAGCGCCACCGCCAGGGTGTGCACCATCACCCCCAGCATCAGGCCCAGCACCACGGCAAAGCCGGCGCGCCGGCCTTCGGCGGCCGACACCATCAGCACAAACAGGTTGTCCGGCCCCGGCGCCAGGGCCAGCACCAGCGACAGGGAAAAGAAAGCCAGGGCAGATTCAGGAGTCAGCATGGTGGTGGGGGGATGGGTCTGGCCCGCCGCGGCGCAGGACGACGGGGTTGGCCGTGAACGGCTTTCGATTCACGGCTTGGGATTTGCAGCGCCGGCCCCAATTGTCGTAGACGCGAACGCGGGCCGGGTTTTGCGCCGCCCGTGCGCCGCGCACCCGCCCCCAATGCCCGGCGCCACCGCCGCCCAGCCTGCCATCCACACTTCGATACCGATGAAATCCTTGGGCCAACGCGCCGCTGGCGCCCGTCTTGAACGCATGCAGGGCTCGCCGCGCTGGTCGGGCGAAGGCTTTCGCAACCTGCACCCGATTGCCCCCGGCCTGCGCAGTGCCGTGCCCATGCCCGGCATGCTGGATCTGCTGCGGCCCAAGCCACCGCGCCTGCCCGGCGGCACGTTGCCGCTGGTTGACCCGCGCCCCGCCTGGCTGCGCCGGCCGGGCAGCGGGCTGCGCGCCACCTGGCTGGGCCATTCCACCGTGCTGCTTGAAATCGACGGCTGGCGCGTGCTGACCGACCCGGTGTGGGGACAGCGCGCATCGCCTTCCACGCTGGTCGGGCCGAAGCGCTTTCACCCCGCCCCGGTGGCGCTGCGCGACGTGCCCGATGTGGACGTGGTGGTCATCTCGCACGACCACTACGACCACCTGGACTACCCCACCATCCGGGCGCTGGCGGCGTCGCGCGTGCCCTTTGTCACGTCGCTGGGCGTGGGCGCGCACCTGCAGGGCTGGGGCATTGCGCCGGCGCGCATCACCGAGCTGGACTGGTGGGAATCGCACACCGTGCCGGGCACGGGGCTGACCGTGACGGCGGCGCCGTCGCAGCATTTCAGCGGCCGCACCTTCAAGACGCGCAACGCCACGCTGTGGTCGTCGATGGTGATGCGCGGCCCCCGGCACGCCGTGTTCTTCAGCGGCGACACCGGGCTGACCGACGAATACGCGGTGATCCGCGACCGCCTGGGCCCGTTCGATCTGGCGCTGCTGGAAGTGGGCGCCTGGTTCCCCGCCTGGGGCGACATGCACCTGGGGCCCGACAACGCGCTGCAAGCGCTGGCGCAGCTGGGCAACCCGCCGCTGCTGCCTGTGCACTGGTCGACCTTTGCGCTGGCCATGCACGACTGGGACCAGCCGGCCGAGCGCCTGCTGGAACTGGCGCCCCACACCGGCGCCCGCCTGGTGATGCCGCGCCTGGGCGAAGCGGTGCAGCCCGCGCAGGCCGAGGGCGTCAACCCCTGGTGGCGTGCGGTGAACGCGCCCGCGCGGGGCCACGCGCTGCAGGCCACGCCCGCGCCGGAACGCACGCAGGACCACACGCCCACCGCCGCGCCGCGCGCCGCCACCGAATTGGATTGGCCGGGCGACTGAGGTGCTGCAGCTTCGGGCCTTCGGACCGGTGGTTGCGCGTGCTGGAGCGCCCCGGCGTCAGGCCAGTCTCCACGCCACCGAATTCAAACTAAATAGTGCTGTAGCGCCCGGCAGACGGGCGCAGGTAGCTATGTTTTAGGTAGTGATCTCCACGCTGATCGGGCCGATGCTCGACCGGCGCCTGACGCTCAGCCCCGTGGGCGCGCGTGCTGCCGCGCCCCGGTGTCAGGCCAGTCTGCACACCATCGAATTCAAACGAAATAGGGCTGCAGCGCCCGGCAGACGGGCGCAGGTAGCTATGTTTTAAGTAGTGTTTCCACACTGATCGGGCCGATGCTCGACCGGCGCCTGACGCTCAGCCCAGTGGGCGCGCGTGCTGCCGCGCCCCGGCGTCAGGCCAGTCTGCACACCATCGAATTCAAACGAAATAGGGCTGCAGCGCCCGGCAGACGGGCGATGGAAGCTATGTTTTAAGTAGTGGCGTCCACGCTGGTCGTGTCGATGTTCAAGCCGCACCTGACGATCGGTGGGCGATCACGTCGCCCGGCCGGGGCCGCGCGACGTTACCGCGTCATCCCAACCTCCACGGCAAGCCTGCGCAGCGCACAGGCAGGCAGGCAGGCAGGCAGGCAGGCAGGCAGAATTTCAAGCCACATACGGCCACAGTGCCCGCCAAACGGGCGCTGGCAGCTATGTTTTACATAGTATTTTGATACGGGCCGGCCCGCCGTTCGACCGCTGCCGCCGATCCAGCGGCGGCCCTGCGCCGCGTTACCCCGCCACGCGGTACGGCTCGTCGTGCGGCACGAAGATGTGTTCGGCCAGCGCGGCATCCACCCAGGCCTTCACGCCCGGCAGCGCCTGCAGGCGCGCCATGTAGTCGGCGATCACGGGCGGCACCGGCAGATCGAAGGTGCGGATGCGCATGACGATGGGCGCGTAGTACGCGTCGGCAATGCTGAACGGGCCAAACAGCATCGGCCCGCCGTGCGCGGCCAGCAGCTCGCTCCACATGGCGACGATGCGCGCCAGGTTGGCGCGCACGCCGGGGCTGTCGCGCATCGCCAGTTGGCCCTGCTCGGGCAGGTGCGCTTCGATGTTCATGCCGCAGCGGCTGCGCAGCGCGCCAAAGCCGGCGTGCATTTCGGCCACCACGCTGCGGGCGCGGGCGCGCTGGGCCACGTCTTGCGGCCACAGGGCCAGCTCAGGAAAGCGCTCGGCCAGGTATTCGCAGATGGCCAGGGTGTCCCACACCACCAGCTCGCCGTCGACCAGCACGGGCACGGTGCCGGTGGGGTTGATGGCGCCGATCACGCGCTTGAAGTTGGCGTCGACGCCGTCCACCTCGGTGCCAAAGGGCACCAGGATTTCTTCAAACGCAATGCCCGCCTGCGTCATCAGCACCCAGGGGCGCATGGACCAGGACGAGTAGTTTTTGTTGCCGATGTAAAGCTTGAGCATGTGTGTCCCCGTATGAAGCCGCCCATGCTAACGCCGGCCGTGGCGGGTGCGGGGCGGCCATTGATGCTGAATGGGCGCGGGATTGATGCGCGCCGCGCGGCCGGCCTGCGGGCGCCCACCGGCGCAGCGCCTGCGCGCCCCAAGGCGCGTGGGCCGGGCCACCCGCGCTGTCAGCGCCGTGCGCGGCGGCGCATGGCGTCCAGGTCGGCGGCGCGGCCGGCGGCGCCCAGGTATTCGGGCGCCAGCGCTTCCAGCGGGGTGGGTGTGATGCCCAGATCGGCCAGGCCGGGCAGTTGGCCGCTGGCCACGTTGTCCACGCCCAGCGAACGCAGGTTGTCGCGGCTCATCAAGGTGCGGCCGGGCAGCATTTCCAGCGCCAGCGCCTGCAAATAGCCCAGCGCATGCGGCAACGCCAGCACGGGGCGCCCGCGCCCACCGCGAATGCCGGCGTACTGGCCAGCCAGGCGCACCAGCTCGCGCAGGGTGTAGGCCTGCGGGCCGCAGGCTTCAAAGCTGTGGCCCGCGCTGTCGCGCTCGGCCAGGCAGCGCATCAGCGCGTCGGCCACATTGCCCACGGCCACGGGCTGCAGGCGCGCATCGGCGCCGGCCAGCGGCATCACGGGCAGCAGGCGCTGCAGGCTGGCAAACAGGTTCAGGAAACGGTCTTCGGGGCCAAAGATGACGCTGGGCCGCAGCACGGTCAGCGCC
>JAGOEM010000177.1 GCA_017997715.1 Ottowia sp. | reverse complement strand
GTCCTGCACCGGCTGGCGCGTGAGCAGGGCCACGCCGTTGTAGGTTTTCTGGCCAAAGGCGGCGGCCTGGTAGCCGGCTTCGCGCAGGGCGTCGAACGGGAACTTGTCGTCCGTCATCTTCAGCTCTTGCAGCGCCAGCACGTCCACCGGGTTGGCGGCCAGCCAGTCCAGTACGTGCTGAAGCCGGGCGGTGAGGGAGTTGACGTTCCAGGTGGTGATGTGCATGGGGGTTCCTTGAGATGGGCGCTCTTATACCTTGCGGCCGAAGCTGCCGGCCCGCACGGCGGGAAAGCCTTCCACCAGGGCATCAAGCACCGCGCGCACGGCGGTGCGCATGCCCTTGCGCGAGGCGTAAACCGCCTGCACCAGGCTGGGCTCGGGCGCCCAGCCGGGCAGCACTTCCTGCAACTGGCCGTTTTGCAGCTCGTCGCGCACCATGACCTGCGGCAGCAGGGCGCAGCCCAGGCCGGCCAGGGCGGCGCTGCGCAAGGGGGCCATGTCGCTGACCAGCAGGCGCGGGATGTGGGCCAGCCGGTGCCACTGGCCATCGGGCGCTTGCAGCGTCCACACCGAGGCGCTGGCCGAGTTGCCCAGGCCTAGCGTGGGCAGGGCCAGCACGTCCTCCAGCGTGGCCGGGCGCGGCGCGCTGGCCAGCAGACGCGGCGTGGCCACCAGCACATGCGGGGCGCTGCCCAGCTGGCGCACGATTTCGTGCGCGGGCAGGCGGGCGCTGGCGGGGCGCACGCGCAGGGCGATGTCCACGCCATCGGTCCACACGTCCACGTTGCGATTGGTGGCCTCCACCTGCAGGCGCAGCAGGGGGTAGCGCTGCATCAGGTCAAACACGATCGGCTCCATCGCGCTTTGAAACAGCGTGGGCGGGCAGGCCAGGCGCACCACGCCGCTGGGCGCGCGCGATTGCGCGGCCACCGATTCCATGGCGGCGTCGGCCGCTTCCAGCATGGCCTTGGCGTGCACCAGCACGTCCTGCCCCTGCGCGGTGACGGCGAAGCGGCGCGAGGTGCGTTGCAGCAGGCGCGCACCCAAGGCTTCTTCCAGCGCGGCCACGCGGCGGCTCAGGCTGGACTTGGGAATCTTCAGCGCCCGGCTGGCGGCGGCAAAGCCCTGATGCTCTACCACGGCGGCAAAAAAGGCCAGATCGTTCAGGTCAGGCATGGGGCATTATCGTTCCATCAGCGGGACGATGCGACCCAATGGCGGTTGAAACATTCCCTTGCATCGGTGCTCCAATCGCGTTCAAGCGCAAACACTGCGCATCCGCTATCGAAGAAAGCCAGACACCCCATGAAAAAAGACGCTCAAGCCCAGAACCAGCCTTCCTCCAGCCCGCGCCGCCGCCTGTTGCGTGGGGCCGCAGCCATCGGCGCCGCAGCCGCCGGCTACGGCGTGCTGCGCGAGCTGAACGCCAGCCCCGTGCCATCGCCCAGCGCCACACTCGGCACCGAGCGCGCCGTGCAGCAGCTGGTTCCGGGTGAGCTGGCCATCAACGACGGCGACATGCGCCTGTACCGCGCCCTGCCGCAGCGCGTGCGCCACAACGTGGGGCCGTTCGTGTTCGTGGACCACTACCGCCACAAAAGCCTGCGCGGCCTGGGCGACACCCCGCACCCGCACGCCGGCATCGAGGTCATCAGCTACCTGCTGCAAGGCAGCATGGAGCACCGCGACAGCATGGGCTTTCGCGACAAGCTCCTGGCCGGCGACGGCCAGCACATCCGCGCCGGGCGCGGCATTCTGCACGCCGAGCAGCCCCTGAGCGGCCGCCACGGCCTGCAGATGTGGCTCAGCCTGCCGCCCGCCCTGGCCGCAGCCGAGCCCACCTACACCAAGATCCCGGCCGCCGATGTGCCACGCTTTACGCAGAAGGGCGTGCAGGGCGAGGTGCTGGCCGGCCTGATCAATGGCCAGCAAGGGCCGATGCAACTGGCCAGCGGGGCGATGTTTGCCTATACTCGTCTGCAAGCCAAGGCCAGCGCCCGCTTTGACGTGCCCGAGGGCAAGGAGCTGGCCGTGTACGTGGTGGAAGGCAGCGTGCAGGTGCAAGGCCAGCGCGTGGACACCGGCAGCCTGGCGCTGCTGGCCCCCGGCACATCCATCAGCGCCACCGCCGCCGATGGCCAGCCCGCGCAGTTCGCCCTGATCGGGGGCGACCCGATCCAGCACGAGATTTACTTCGGCGGCCCCTTCGTGGCCAACTCACGCCAGGCGCTGCTGCGCATGCGCGACGACTTTCTGGCCGGGAAAATGGGCACGCTGGAAGGCACGCCGTTTTGAGCGGAGGCGCTTGATGCCGCCGCACTGCCAAGGCTGTCAGGCGGTGGCGCGGCCCCGCCGATAGCGGGCAAACCGGTAGCGCAAACCATTGCCCGCCGTGAGCCAGTCGCTGGCTTGGGTGTGCCACTGAGCCGGGTCGATGGCGGCTCAGCTGCCTGCCCATTTTTGGCAAAGGTCTGCTTCACTGCGATACCGGCTTCCTTGGCCGAGACGAACAGTGGCTGGTGGAATTTGACCGTGGTGCTGGCATCGCAGGGCTGGCGGCCTTCGTAGCACACGCAGCCGGAGAAGCACTGCCAGCGGGGCTTGTGGACCCAGCGCGGGGCGCCGCCCTTGTCAGACTCGTTGAAAGCGTGCTTGAGGAACAGCAGGCTGATCACCACCAGCAGGGGCACGCGGGTGCGGCCGGTGTTGTTGGTGATGTGTTGTGACGGGTGAGGCACGCCTGAAGCAAATGCGCATCACTGAATTGCGCCGCCTGACAGCGTAGGCACGCGCGCAGCAAATTGGCTTCGCGTTCTTGCGATGGCGGGGTAGGCAGTTCTACCAGTTAGTAGAAATCCGGATGGGAAACGGCTGTATAGACAGCGGTCGAGCGGGCTGTTGGAATAGGGGCATCCCCGCAGTCCTGAGGAACGAATTCATGAATGCCAACGTCAGTATCTCTCGCTCGGCCGCCGATGTTATTGCGCGCGGGCGCTTCGAGCCAACCCCGGAGGCGTCTGTGCCATCAGGGGCGCAAGAGGCCGCGACGCCATCGAAGGGAACCTCGGGCAGCCAAGGCGCAAGTAAGCTGCTGCGCGATATGGCGCTCGGCTTCGGTGGCGGCGCGGTGCTGGCCAAGCTCGGCGGTGGGGGTGGTTCCGTGCCGCAGACGCCAGCGCCGCCAATGGACATCAAGCGCGCAACAGAGATCGTCGATCAGAACTTTGACGCCTACGACACCGCCAAGCAAGGTGGCGGCAAGGGCGACGGCAAGATCAGCCAGGATGACCTGCGCACGGTGGCTGCCAACAAGGAAGGCAAGTTCAGCGCTGATCAGCAGGCCGCTGCGCAATTCCTGCTGGACAGCCAGGCCGGCCGTAACTTCCTGGACGTCGCTGGCGGCAAGGGAAACGTCGACGGCACGATTAGCCGCGGTGACGTGGATGCCGCCAAGGCCGCGATTGCTGACGGCAGCTACGTCGGCCGGATGCTCGACACCGCAGCCAATGGCGGCGGTTGGTTTAACAAAGGGCCGGACGGCACTGCCGGCAAGGCTGATCTCGACGCTGCCCTGAACGACCCAGGCGTGCCGCGGGCCGTCAAGGACGCCATCAGGCTGGCCCGTGAAGGTCAGCCGAACGCTGAACCGGAGTTTCTGGGCAAGCTGACCGAAGAGCAGGCGCAGGCCGCCAGCGCGCTGGTGCAGTCCAAGGAATACCAGGCACTCACGCCCGAGCAGAAAGCCATCGCCGGCCAGGCTTTCCGAGACGCCAAGGGCGATGCCGCATTCTCAAGGGACATCGCCAACCTGGTTGGCAGCCCGGCGTTCCAGTCGGCCAACGACGCGCTGAAGACCGACCGCCTGCGGGAGGTCGCGCTGCTGCACTCGCCTGAGTTCAAGTCCTTGCCTGCGGCCGACCAGCAACGAGTGCGCGACGCGCTGGCCGCTCGCAAGCCGGGCGACGACCGTTTCGCTGGCGCGCTGTCCGGGTTGGTCAAGTCCCAGTCGTTTCAGAAGCTGAGTGCCGACGAAAAGACGGCCGTGCTGAGCCAGATACGCAACTATCCCGATGCGCGAGTAGCAGAGAATTTCGGCAAGCTACTCGACAAAGGCTGGTACAGCAACATGTCGCTGCAGGACAAGCAGCGCACGCTCAAGGCGATTGCGTACATGACGGCCTACTCCGGCGGTGACCGCGCAGTGCTGGACAACACGCTGAACAAACTGCTCGATCCTTCGCAGGACTATTCGATCAAATGGGATCCCAGCGTGCCCTCGGGCACAGCCCACTCAAACCCTGGCACGCACGTGGTGTCGATGAGTCCGGCGGACGTCGGGGCGAACAACCAGCCCGTGAATGTCGGTTCGCTCGAGAAGTGGCAGATCATCAACGCCGTTCCCCACGAAATCAATCACGCGATCGACGACGTTCACGTTTCCTCTACTTACGGTTATCTCGACAAGGAGTACCAAGCCTATTACACCGGCTTCAAGGCAGAGAACGGTCGCCCCATGACCCGTGCGGAGGCGGTCGCTCAATGGCGTGGTCTGCTCGACCCCAAGGGGGCTTACGGGGGCGCCGCCACTGGAGCGCTGGCCAATCCGCAGGAGGCGCAGAAGATCTACGATGAGCTCAGCCGGTTGACGGGTGTGCCGGTCGACGCCAAGAACTATCAGCAGATCATGAACGACCCGAGCCTCTGGAAGCCGCCGTATGACGCGACCCGTGGCCCGGACATCGGTGTGCCGTCAGGTGCAGAGCCGCAGGGAAACACCGACAATCATTGAGCTGAAAGCGAGTCAGTTTCCATGTCTGATGCGCTACCTGTCCTGCGTCCTGTCTTGCGCACCTGTGTCGCGCTGGGCACGCTTTACGTGCTGTCACAACCTGCTTTTGTTCACGCCATGGGTCCGAAACCGATGACTACTGTCGCAACGCTTGATGACCAGACGATCTCACGTGCTCTGATGGGCACTGATTGGCGCCGGGAGCAGGCGCGCGTATCCGAGGGCATCGTGCCCGGCAGTGGCAGCTCGGCGCGGTGTCGTTTCTATACGGCCCACAACACCGTCGTACCGGGTGCGGGCGTGGTGAATTTCGTGGTGGATCACGATGGCGCCTTGCGGGCCCGCACCGGCGACATGGAGGGCCTGGCCTTCGTGCTGCGCAATTGCCTGCCGCCCGAGGCCGATGCGGCCATCTGGGCTGATGTGATCGCGGGCTTCAGCAGCGTGCGGCCGCCGGGCGTCATCCTGCCGGATGACAAGCTCTCGCAGGGCAGCTTGCCTGCGGGCAGGTATCAGCCACCGACCAGGCGCATGGTGGGCGGCGATACATGGGTCGAATTCCTTGCCACCACACACGATCTGCGCAACATCCAAGTCAAAGCCGTGTTGCCGGCCACCGGGCCTGTCCGCATCGAGATGCAGCCGGTGTGAACGGTGCCGCAGGTGGCGCGCCAGGCTTCAGACCGTTTGCAGTGGCGGCGGCAGGCGTCGCCAGGTGACAAACCGGTAGCACAAACCATTGCCCGCCGTGAGCCAGTCGCTGGCCTCGGCGGCGTGCCACTCGGGGCCAACGGCCGGGGCGAAGGCGTCGCCGTCGAAGGCGGCGTCAAGCTCGGTGACGACCAGCTCGTCGGCTAGCGGCAGGGCCTGGGCGTAGATTTGCGCGCCGCCGATCACCCAGACTTGCGCCACGCCCTTACATTTTTGTAGCGCATCGCGCAGGTCAGATGTGCGCAAGGCGCCTGTTTGATGCCAATCGGCCTGGCGGGTGATGACGATATTGACGCGTCCAGGCAGGGGGCGAAAGCGGGGGGGCAGCGAATCCCAGGTCTTGCGCCCCATGATGACGGGGTGGCTGAGCGTGGTGCGCTTGAAGTGCGCCAGGTCTTCCGGCAGGTGCCAGGGCATGGCGCCGTCCTTGCCGATGACGCCGCCAAGCGCTTGCGCCCAGATCAGGCCGATGCGGGGCTTGCTCATGCCATGAGCTTCTGCGCGGCGGCCACGATCTGTGCGGCGCCGACGCGCGCTTCGGCCTCCAGCGTGGGGGCGTAGCCCACGGGGATGCGCGGCGCACCCAGGCGGGCCACGCGGGCGCTGGTTTCCTCGGCCACCGTCGCGGCGATCTCGGCGCCAAAGCCCGCCACGCGAATCGCCTCGTGCACCACCAGCAGGCGGCCCGTCTTGGCCACGCTGGCCAGCACGGCGGCCTTGTCCCACGGCCAGATGGTGCGCAGGTCGATCACCTCGGCCTGCACGCCTTGCGTGGCCAGCTGCTCGGCGGCGTCCAGGCAGGACTGCATCTGCCGCGACCAGCTGACGATAGTCACGTCGCTGCCTTCGCGCGCCACGCGCGCCTTGCCCAGCGGCACGACTTCGCCGGGCGTCACGGGGCCGGGCGTGGCCCACAGTTCCTTGTGCTCCATGTAGACCACCGGGTCGCCCGAGGCCAGCGCGGCGAGCAGCAGGCCGTGGTTGTCGGCCGGGGTGGAGGGCGCCACGACGACCAGACCTGGAATGTGCGCAAACCACGCCTCCAGCGACTGGCTGTGCTGCGCGGCCGACGACGACCAGATGCCGATGGGCATGCGCATCACCATGGGCACGCGGCCCTGGCCGCCGAACATGTAGCGGTTCTTGGCGGCCTGGTTGACCACCTCGTCGATAGCGCACAGCGCGAAGTCGACCACGCGCAGTTCCACCACTGGCTTGCAGCCGGCCAGCGCCATGCCCACGGCGGCGCCGACGATGGTGCTTTCTGAAATCGGCGTGTCGATGATGCGATCGGCACCGAAGCGCTGCACCAGCGGCGCACCGGCTTCGTCGCGGTACTGTCCGAACACGCCGCCTCTTCCCAGGTCTTCGCCCAGGGCGATGACGTGCGGGTCGGCTTCCATGGCCTGCGACAGCGCGAGCGCGGCGGCCTGGGCGTAAGTCATCTGCACGGCGCTCATTGCCACACTCCTTCGCCGGTGGTCTGGATGTCGGTGTACGCCTGCGCCTTGTCGGGCAGCGGCGCGGCGGTGGCGGTGGCCACGGCGGCGTCGATCTCGGCTTTCGCCTCGCGCTCGATCTGCTCGACCTGTGTCGTGTGGCCCTGCGCGATGAGTTGCGCGCGCGTGCGGGCGATGCCGTCGCGCGCCAGGGCGGCCTGCACGTCCTTCGGGTCGCGGTAGGTGCCGGGGTCGACCGAGACATGGCCCTTGTGCCGATCCGTCAGCGCATGCAGCAGGCGCGGGCCGCTGCCGGCGCGGATGTCGTGGATCAGCTCGCCCGCGGCTGTGCTCACGGCCTGCACGTCGGTGCCATCGACCTGCACCGCCGGAATGCCCATCGACGCCGCGCGCGCAC
>JAGOEM010000176.1 GCA_017997715.1 Ottowia sp. | reverse complement strand
GGGCGCTGAGCACCACTTCGCGATCGCCCCGTTCGCGGGCGGCCTGTTCCAGCGCCTGCACCACCTGGCGGCCCACCCCGGCGCCGCGCAAGGCACGGTCGGCGGCCATGCGGCCAATGCGGGCGGTGCGCTGGGCCGGGTCGCCCTCGCGCAGCAGGCGGCCGGTGGCCACCGGCATGCCCAGCAAATTGGTCACGACGGCGTGCACGGCGCTGTCGTCCAGCGCGTCCCATTCGTCGTCGCGGGCAATGCCCTGCTCTTCAATGAACACGGCGGTGCGCACGGCGCGGGCGGGCTCGGCCAGATCGGCCCAGCTGCCGGTGCGCACGGTGGTGACGGGCTGGCCGGCTTCATACGCGGTCAGCAGCGCGCGCAGGGGCGCGGGAATGGCGCGCGAGGTGCGCGCCTGCTGGTCGGCAAAGACGTAGACCAGCTCGGCCGACACCAGCAGCCGGTGGTCGCAAAAGATGGCGCCGACAAAGCCCATTGACGAATTGCCGATGCGGTCGCAGCGCAAGGCCACGTCCAGCCGGTCGTCCATGCGGGCGCTGGCGTTGAATTCCACCGTGGTCTTGCGCAAGAAAATTTCGCCCTGCAGCAGCGCCATGGCCCCGGCGTAGGGCATGGCCAGCGCGCGCCAGTAATCGGCCACCGCGGTGTCCAGGTACATCAGGTAGTGCGGGTTGAAGACGATTTGCTGCACATCGACCTCGGCCCAGCGCACGCGCAGGGGGTGGTGAAAGCGGAAGTCATGGGGTTTCATATTCATTGATTAAATCAGGCTTTAGCGCATGTCCAGCGGGCGCAAGCAGCTCTTATAACAATAGTGAATTCGCTGGGCGGCCAAGTTGCCTTCGGCCGTTGGTGCGCTTGCGGCCGCACTTCAAACCAATGCGGATGGGCTGGTGCGCCCTGCCCCATGATGGACATGGCCAGCGTGATGCGCAGCGCCGCGTCGGACGGCGTGGCCGCATGCAGGCCAAAGGCCTTGGCGTAGCGGTAGGCGTGCGCAACGGTGTTCATTGTCGAATTGGGCTGCAGCGCAGTCTGGGGTTGCGCTGGCAGCTATCAAAAATGATGCTTTCTGGTATGGATGTGCGGCGCCCCGGCCCGGGCACCGTGCGACACCGTGGTGCCGGCGAGGAACTGCCTTGGTGCGCCCGCAGCGCGACGTGCCGCAGCTTATCAGCGTGCCGTGCGTGCTTTGGCGCATGGCGGGCAGCCTGCAACACCAGGTCGCAACCACAACCAATCGCTATTCAAACAAGAGCTACCAGCGCTTTCTGCATAAGCGCTGGCGCTGGATTCAGCCCCGAACAACGCCTAGCCAGGCCGGCGTTGCCGGCGCCAGGCCACCACCAAGCCCATCAGCCCAGCCAACGCCGCCAGGCCCCACGGCGTGTGGGCGGGCACGGGCTGCACAGGACCGGCCACCACCAGGCGCGCGGCAGCGTCCTGCGCGGGCAGCAGCGCCTGGTCGTTGGTCACGCTGCTGGCGGCGATCACGTTGTCGTAGGTGCCGGCCGCGTTGGCCTGCACCTCGACCACGGCGGTGCAGCTCTGCCCCATGTTCAGCGCCACGCCGCCCAGCGTCAGGCTGGTGGTGCCGGCGGGCGCGCTCAGCGTGCCGCCGCAGGTGTTGGACACCACGTTGCCCGTCAGCAACAGGCCGGTCTGCAGGGCGTCCGCCAGCGCCAGGCTGGTGACCACCGGCGCTACCGGCGCGGGCGTGCAGCCGGCGGGCGCCTGCACGGTGATGCTGAGCTGGCTGGTGCCGCCCACGGCCACGCTGGCGGGGCTGAAGCGCTTGGTGACGGCCAGCCGCGGGTCGGCGGCGGCGTCAGCAGCGGTCACCATGACGGCGTTGTTGCAGGCGTCGCGCGTGGTGAAGTAGGCGCGCCCGCCGGTCGTGACCTCCGGCGCATTGAAGTTGCCGCCGTTGGGCAGGCCGTTGACCAGCACCTGCGCGCCCTGTCCGCCATAGATGCGCGCGGGCGCCGTCCAGGTAGTGCCGCCGTCGCTGGATTCGACGTACCGCAGCTCCTTCTCGATGGCGGTGTCTGTGCTGAAGTTGATGAAGCTGTAGTACGTGCCAATGGCGCCGCCCTGCGCCAGCGTGCGACCGGCGTTGTAGACGTAGGCGCGCGTGGCGCCTGCGGGCGCGGCGCCGGTTTCGTAAAAACCTGTGCCGGCGAACAGGTCGGCCTCGCGCGTCAGTTTGGGCACCGAGGCGTCGGCCGATGGGCGCGGGCTGGTGGTCGGTGGCGTGGCGTTCAGGTCAATGGTGTAGCCGCCCAGGTTGCCACCCAGCGCGCCGGGCAAAGACCCGGCCCCGCTGGCCTGGCGCAGCCAGATGCGTGAATCCGCCATGCCAAACACACCCAGGTGAAAGCGCCCCGGCGCAGCGGCGGTGGCGCAGCTGGTGCTGGGCAGCGGGCCCACCAGGGTGGGCGCCAGGTTGGCGGGGTCGGCACCCAAACGCCATACGCTGGTGTTGTAGCTGTAGTAGGTGTGGGGCGGCTGGTTTTGATGCCAGACGGCCAGCATCCATTCGCCGCCCACCTGCGACACCCGCAGGAACGAGGCGATGGGCTCGGTCGCCGGTGGCGAGCCGCAGGCGTAGGTGCTCCAGTAATTGGCAGGCGGCGCCAGGCGCCCTTGCGTGATGAAGTGAATGCCGTCGGTGGCCGTGGCGTGCACGATGCGGCTGATCACCGAATCCGGGTTGTTCATGATGGCCCACAGGTGGTAGCTGCCATCGGCCGCTTGCACCACCGTGTTGCGCAGCCCGCTGCCCGGGGTGCCGGTGCCCAGGGGCGCGCCGTCCAGCGTGACCGCCGTGGTATTGGTAGGAAAGGCCACCGGCGCTGCCCACGCAGTCGGCGCGATCAACACCAGGGGCAGGCACCACGTGGCCAGGGCGCGGCACCTGGGGGTGAAAAATGACATGTCTTGTTCCTTGCTGGCGTGTGGTGGGTCAAGCCCAGCCCGCCGGCGTTGCGCTGCACGCCGCCCTGGCCCGGCGCGGACGCACGGCCGGGCAAGTCAAAAGGCGGCCCGGGTCACAACGCCATGCGGGGTATAGCACCCACGCCCGGAAGTTAACAGATTTAAGTCAAAAGTTAACGGTTAAGAATGCCTGGCGTAGCGCGCGCGCCGCATCCTGGTGCAACTGGCGCGCTTCGGCGATGGCGCGGCCCATGGTCAGAAAGCCGTGCACCACGCCACGGTAGATCTCCAGATCGACCGGCACGCCGGCGGCGCGCAGCTTGTCGGCGTACAGCACGCCTTCGTCGACCAGCGGGTCGATTTCGGCCAGGCCCATCCAGGCGGGCGCCACGCCGTCGACGTCGGCGCTTTTCAGCGGGGCAAAGCGCCAGTCCGATCGGTCGGCTTGGTCGATGTACTGCTTGAAGAACCAGTCGACCAAGGGCTTGTCGAGCACGGGGCCGTGTTCAAACCGGTGGTGCGAGGGGGTGTCCTGGTGGTCGGTGGTGCCGGGGTAGATCAGCAGCTGCAGCGCCAGCTTCAGGCCGATGTCGCGGGCGTGCAGCGCGGCCACGGCGGCCAGCGTGCCGCCGGCGGAATCGCCGCCCACGGCCAGGCGCGCTGCGTCCAGCCCCAGTACGGGCGCCTGGGCGACCAGCCAGTCCAGCGCGTCCCAGCTGTCGTGGACGGCGGTGGGAAAGCGGTGTTCGGGCGCCAGTCGGTAGTCCAGCGAGACGACGGCGGCACCGCTCAAACGCGCCAGCACGCGGCAGACGATGTCGTGCGATTCGATGCCGCCAATGGTGAAGCCGCCGCCGTGCATGTACAGCAACGCCGGCAGCGCGGCGCCGGTACCAGCGGCCTGGTCGGCGTACAGCCGCGCGGGCACGCTGGCGCCGTCGCGCGTGGGCACGCGGTGGTCTTCCACGCGCGGCAGATCGGGCTTGGGCACATCCAGCACGCCCGCGGCTTTGGCGTAGCCCTCGCGCGCCTGCTGGCCGGTGAGCGTGTGCATGGGCGGGTACGGCGCCTTGGCCATGGCTTCGACCAACATGCGCGTGGCGGGGGTCAGCTGGGCGTGGATGGCGGGACCGTGCTTGAGGGGAAAGTCGGGCATGTGCAGGGGCTGAGGAAGGCGTGGCCGAAAGCCTGGGATGGTATCGCTCGGGGGTGCAGCGGTGCGCAGCGCTGACGCAGGCGAAGCATCTGTGCGCCTGGCGCCGCTATCCCTGAGGTGGACCAAGGCAGAGGGCGTGCCGTGAATGCCGCGCAGCGGCGGCTGGCCTGCGTTCAGGCCATGACGGACAAGGTGCGGCGGGCGAACACCGGGGCGCTGGGAAACACCAGCGCGGCTGGCACCCCTATCGCTGAGGTGGACCAAGGCACAGGGTTGCCGCGAATGCCGCGCTGCGGCGGCAGGCCAGCGTTCAGGCCATGACGGACAAGGCACGGCGGGCGAGCACAGGGGCGCTGGGAAACACCAGCGCGGCTGGCACGCCTATCGCTGAGGTTGACCAAGGCAGAGGGTTGCCGCGAATGCCGCGCTGCGGCGGCTTGCCAGCGTTCAGGCGATGACGGACAAGGTGCGGTGGGCGAACACAGGGGCGCTGGGCAAGCGGACACGCCCGATGGGCAGGACGGTGCGCGGCGGTTCGCGGTGAGTTGGTGCCAGCGGCGCCCGGTGCGCACCATCAAGCGGTGTTGGGTGGCGCGCCTCGCACCCCAAAATATGGATCAAAAAGGCCCGTAGCGCCCGATGGGCGGGCGCAGGCAGCTACTCTACTGATAGCGTTTGTGGCGGCGGGTGTCCGTCAACCACCCTGCCGCCACCAGGCGCAGTGGCCCGGCGGGTGGGATGGCGTTCAGCGCACCCCTGCGCGCCACCTCAGCCGCCCGCCGGTTGGCCCGGCGTGGCCAGCGTCCGCAGGTCAGCGCGCGGAAAAGCGTGCGCGGCAGCCCCGGTCAACCCACAGCAGGCCACGGCCGTCATAGCCCCAGCTGCGGCCTTCGCGGCAGCTGGACGCTGACAGCTCTTCGACCAGGCGCGGACGGCCCCAGCGCGAATCCCAGTGGCACGAGCTGTAGCGGCTGTCCTGGCTTTCGCAGGTGATGGTGCCGCCATAACCGCCAGGGTTGTAGCCGCCACCGCCATCGCCGGTGGAGAATTCGCCGCGGCAACCCTGGCCGACCCACACGGTGCCGTTGCGGTTGCTGCCCCAGGTCTGGCCTTCGATGCACGGCGTTTGCGACAGCTGGCGCACCAGCGACACGCGCCCGCGCGAGTTGCTGCGGCATTCGCGGTGACGGCCGTCGTCGCTTTCGCAGCGGAACACCTGGCCGCCGTAGCCGGGGTTATAGCCAGGGTTGTAACCGGGGTTGTAGCCACCGCCGCCGCCATAGGCGTCGGCAAAGCGTGCGCGGCAACCGCCCGTCACCCAGACCGATCCCGCGCCGCGGCTGCCCCAGTTGCGCCCTTCCACGCACTGGGTGCTGGACAGGTTTTCCACCAACACCGGCGGGTTGGAAAAGCGCGTGCGGCATTCGCGTTGGCGGCCATCCTGGCTTTCGCAGGTCACGGTGTCGCGATTGAATTCATTGCCGCCCGAGCCGACGTTGATGTCGAAGGATTGGGCCTGAACAGCCAGCGGTGCGGTCAACACCAGGGTGGCTGCGGCAGACAGTGCAAGGCGTAGGCCGGTCATGATGAAACTCCTGCGGATGAATGATCGGAATATGGCTGACAACGCCCACCAGTTGGAATTGGCAGACGTGACTTACGGTAACGGAATGTACTGTATGGGTGTGGCATTTCGCATTAAAGGCGGGCTACCGAAAGTGCACCGTCACCGGTTTCAAGCCGGTCACGCCGTCGTAATGCGCCGTGGCTTTCAAACCGGACTTGGGCGGCAGCAGTGCCGAGAACGATCCCAGGCTGACCAGCTGGCCGGGTTTCAGCGACAGACCATCGGCTTTCAGCGCGCCCGCCAGCCACACCACGGCATTCAGCGGGTGGCCCAGCACGTCGGCGCCCTTGCCGCCACCCAGCTGCACGCCACTGGCATCGACCAGGCGCACGTTCATGTCGCGCAGCTGGTCCAGCAGCTGCGCACGGGCGGCGGGGTCGGCGGGCACCATCAAGGGCGATCCGCGCACGCCCAGGCGCGCGCCCACGTTGATGGCGCTGAGCGCCGTGCCATTCAGCTGGGGCGGCGATTCCACGGTCAGGTCGGGCAGCTCGATGAAGGGGATGATCTGATCGACGCTGGCCAGCACTTCGGCCGGTGTCTTGGCGGTGTTGATGGCGGCGTCTTTCACGCGCAGCAGCAGATCGGCCTCGTACAGCGGGCGGGCGCCAAACGTGGCGTCGACCGAGGCGTAGTTGCCCAGAATCATGTCGGTGTACAGCGCGCCCCACACCGGCTGGTCGGTGTTGAAGCGCTTTTGCACCGCCGGGTTGGTCAACCCGGCCTTGTAGCCCACCAGCCGGCCGGCCTGCCCCGCCAGGCGCTGCTGAAACTTGCTGCGCGTGCAGTGCGCATCGGCCGCCGTCAGGTTGGCGGGCAGATCGGCGGCAGGGCGGCGTGCGTTGTAGTCGGCCACCAGGCGGTTGACGGCCGCGTCGTCCAGGCACCCGGGCGTATTGGCGACCACCGGTGCCGACGTACTGGCACAACCGGCCACCAATGCCGCCACCACCGCCGCACCCAGGGCGCCAGCTGAAAGACGCGCTGAGCGCGTACGCAGGGAATCGACTTTCAGCAAGCGGGTCTCCTCGGTGATTGGATGCCGGTGGTGGCAATAGTAGAGTGAACCATCCTAACCCCAACCCCTCGCCATGGCACTCATCCAATACCTGACCCAGATCGAATTCGACTACGGCGCGCTGGCGCAACTGCCGGCGCATTGCGCGTGGGCCGGCATCACCCGCCCCCTGATCGTGACCGACGCTGGCGTGCGCGCTGCCGGCGTGCTGCAACCGGTGCTGGATGCCCTGGGTGATTTGCCGCACGCGGTGTTCGACGCCACCCCATCCAACCCGACCGAAGCCGCCGTGCGCGCCGCCGCCGCCCTGTACACCCAGGAAAAGTGCGACGGCCTGATCGCCGTGGGTGGCGGCAGCGCCATCGACTGCGCCAAGGGCGTGGCCATTGCCGCCACGCACGAAGGGCCGCTGAAAACCTACGCCACCATCGAAGGCGGATCGCCCAAAATCAGCGAAGCCGTGGCCCCGCTGATCGCCGTGCCCACCACCGCCGGTACCGGCAGCGAAGTGGCGCGCGGCGCCATCGTCATCGTCGATGACGGGCGCAAGCTGGGCTTTCACAGCTGGCACCTCATGCCCAAGGCCGCCATCTGCGACCCCGCCCTCACCCTGGGCCTGCCGCCCC
>JAGOEM010000175.1 GCA_017997715.1 Ottowia sp. | reverse complement strand
GGATTGGTACGAGGAATACCTGGCGCCGATCATCAGCATCAAGATCGTCGCCGGTGTGGACGAAGCCATCGCGCACATCAACCGCTATTCCAGCCACCACACCGACGCCATCCTGACCACCGACCACGTGCACGCCCAGCGCTTTCTGCGCGAGGTGGATTCCGCCAGCGTGATAGTCAACGCCAGCACCCGCTTTGCCGATGGCTTTGAGTACGGACTGGGCGCCGAAATCGGCATCAGCACCGACAAGTTCCACGCCCGCGGGCCGGTCGGCATGGAAGGGCTGACCTCGCTCAAATGGGTGGTGCTGGGCGAGGGCGAGGTGCGCGGCTGAGACACGGGCGTCGGGCCCAAAATGTGTTGGCGCGCGAAACCGCGCGATCATGTATCAGGAGATCAGATTGCAAGATGTTCAGTCGGCGAACCGTTGGGTGGTCGCCATTTGCCAGCCGCAGAACTATCAACATAGCCTGGCTTTGCTGGAGTGTGCCGAGGGGATGGTCTACAGCCTTCGCGCACTGGGTTTGGAGGCGCGCCTCGGGTCGCCAAACGATTCCTGTGATGCCATGCTGATCCTAGGTGCCCACCTGTTGCAGTCGGGAACCAGCTTGCCGGCGCATACAGTCATCTTCAACCTCGAACAACTTGAGGAATGGGCGAAAAAGCCGGACGCAAAAGCTTATTTGGATCTGCTCGATAAGCACCACGTATGGGACTACAGTCAAGCGAATATTGAGTATCTCCGGGCATCAGGAAAAACATTCCTGACGCATGTTCCCATCGGGTACACGCCCGAGTTGTGTCGGGTACGAGCGCAGCCGCAACAGGACATTGATGTGTTGTTCTACGGGTCGCGCAATGAGCGCCGTGATCGAATCCTTGCGCAACTCCAGGCGCGGGGGCTTAAGGTCGAAGCTCTGTTTGGCGTGTACGGCGAGCAGCGTGACCAATATCTGACCCGAGCTAAGGTGGTAATCAATCTTCATTACTACGAGGCATGTATTTTTGAGACGCCACGAGTGAGCTATCTGCTATCGAACCGCAAGGCAGTGGTTTGTGAGCATTCGGTGATGAACCCAGAAGACCAGTCGCTTCGCGAGGGCATGGCCTATGTGCCCTACGATGGGCTGGTCGATGCATGTGTTCGCCTGGTGTCGGACGAGGCGCAACGCAAAGTATTGGAGCGCCGAGGCTTCGACTTGTTCAGCGCTCGATCGCAGGCGGACATCCTCGCAAAAGTATTGGGAAAGACAACCACCCAACCTGATGTCGGTGACAAGATTCCACTCACACTGCATCTCGGCAGTGGGAAGGACTTTCGTCAAGACAGCTTCAATGTTGATATTGATGCGCATTGGCAGCCTGACGCATTGTTGGACTTCGGGCGCCCCATCGTCTTTGGCGAGCCGTTGCAAACAGAGCGCTTTGGTGAAGTACGGCTGGGTGAGAATCGGTTTGAGACGCTCATTGCCAACGACGTGCTCGAGCACATTCCGGACTTGGTCTGCGCGATGACGAATGCGCTGAAGTTGCTGCGCCCGGGGGGTGAATTCGAGATTTCGGTTCCCTACGACCTATCATTGGGGGCGTGGCAGGATCCGACGCATGTCCGCGCGTTCAACGAAAACAGTTGGCTCTATTACACCGACTGGTTCTGGTACCTGGGCTGGACCGAGCAGCGCTTTGACCTCGTGCACTCCAACATGAGCCTCACGCCGCTGGGCGCCGAGATGGCCCGAAAAAAAGTCGATGTCCCCTCAATCATGCGTACGCCACGTGCCGTCGATTCCATGCAAGTGCGGTTGCGTAAACGTTATCTTTCTGCCAGTGAACGCGCGGAGGTTGCTGAGCGCCGGTCCAGAGTCAAGAAGCAGCAGGCCGTCAAGGTTCTCCCCTGATTTGGGGTCTATGCTTGCGCGGCTAGCGAATACGGCCTGCTAGGCTCCTGAAAGTTTCCCATGGTTCCCCACCTCATTACCGCCCTGACGGGCCCCATCAACGAGCTGGAACAGCGCATTCTGGACGCCACGCCGGTGATCGAGCGTTGGTTTCGCCTGGAATGGATGGAACACACGCCGCCGCTGTACTGTTCGGCCGATATTCGCAACGCTGGCTTCAAGCTGTCGCCGGTCGACACCAACCTGTACCCGGATGGCTGGCACAACCTGTCGCCCGACATGCTGCCGCTGGCCGTGCAGGCGGCCCAGGCGGCGATCGAGAAGATTTGCCCTGAAGCGCGCAACCTGCTGATCGTGCCGGAAAACGGCAAGCCCAGCAGCTTCTATCTGGCCAGCCTGGCGCGGCTGAAAGAAATCTACGGCATGGCCGGGCTGAACGTGCGCTTTGGCTCGATCGATCCGGCCGTCAAGCGGGCCGTGTCGTACACGCTGCCCGACGGCGAGAAGCTGACCTTCGAGCCCGCCCAGCGCAGCGAATACCGGCTGGGGCTGAAGCACTTCGACCCGTGCACCATCCTGCTGAACAACGATCTGACGGCGGGCGCGCCCGGCATTCTGGAAGACCTGCATGAGCAGTACCTGCTGCCGCCCCTGCAGGCGGGTTGGAGCGTGCGCCGCAAAAGCCGCTATTTCCAGTGCTATGAAGAGGTGGCCAAACGCTTTGGCAAGCTGATTGGCGTGGATCCCTGGCTGATCAACCCCTTGTTTGCCAGCTGCGGCGAGATCGACATCCACGAGCCCAGTGGCGGCGAATGCCTGCGCACCAACGTGGATGCGCTGCTGACCAAGATCCGGCGCAAATACAAGGAATACGGCATCACCGAAAAGCCGTTTGTGGTGGTCAAGGCGGACCAGGGTACGCGCGGCATGGGCATCATGACCGTGCGCGACGTGAAAGACCTGGCGCAGCTGGGCGACAAGCAGGTGCGCGGCAAGGCCGTGCCCGACGTGCCGCGCGGCGAAGTCATCATCCAGGAAGGGGTGATGACCAACGAGCGCATTCACGATGCGGTGGCCGAGCCGGTGGTCTACATGATCGACCGCTACGTGGTGGGCGGTTTTTACCGGGTCCATGCCGAGCGGGCCGAGGACGAGAGCCTCAGCTCGCCCGGTGCGCGTTTTGTACCGTTGGCTTTCGCCCACAGTGCGCAGTTGCCCCGCCCCGGCATGAAAGCGGGCGCCAGCGCCCCCAACCGCTTTTACATGTACGGCGTGATCGCGCGGCTGGCCCTGGTGGCCGCCAGCTACGAGCTCGAAGCGACCGACCCCGAACTGGCCGCCATGGCCTGACGGCCTGGCGTTACCCCGGCAAGGTGCGCCAATCCCCAAAGAAAAACCCTGCCACAGCGGTTGGCCCGGCGCACAATGCTGAGCCAATAGGCTGCGCTTGTCCCACGTCCGTTCGCCACATCGCCAGGTGATCCGTGTCTGAATCGAAATCTTCGCTTCCCGCCCTGACCGTGGGCGCCATTGGCGTGGTGTATGGCGACATCGGCACCAGCGTGCTGTACGCCGTCAAAGAGGTGTTTGGGTCGGGCCACGTGCCGTTCACCCACGCCAACGTGTACGGCGTGCTGTCGATCATCTTCTGGACGCTGACGATCATCGTCTCGCTGAAGTACGTCACCCTGGTGCTGCGCGCCGACAACCATGGCGAGGGCGGCCTGGTGGCCATGCTGGCGCTGGCCTCGCAGTCGGTCAAGGACAAGGCGCCCGCGCTGCGCAAATGGATGCTGCTGATCGGCATCTTTGGCACCTGCTTGTTCTATGGCGACGGGGTCATCACGCCCGCCATCTCGGTGCTGTCGGCGGTGGAAGGGCTGGAGGTGGTGTCGCACACCTTCAAGCGCATGGTCATCCCGCTGACCCTGCTGGTGCTGTTCGTGCTGTTCTGGGTGCAAAAGCGCGGTACGGCGGGCATCGGGCGGTTTTTTGGGCCGATCATGCTGCTGTGGTTTGCCGCCATCGCAGCCCTGGGCGTGTACCACATCGTCGGCCACCCAGAGATTCTGGCCGCGCTCAGCCCGCACCACGCGCTGGGCTTCATCTGGCGCCAGCCGGGCACGGCCTTCATCATCCTGGGCGCGGTGGTGCTGTGCGTGACTGGCGCCGAGGCGCTGTACGCCGATTTGGGCCACTTCGGCAAACAGCCGATTCGCGTGGCGTGGTTTTCCACCGTCATGCCGGCGCTCACGCTCAACTACTTTGGCCAGGGCGCGCTGTTGCTGGCAGAACCCAGCGCGGTCAAGAACCCGTTTTTCATGATGGCGCCCGACTGGCTGACCCTGCCCCTGGTCGGCATGGCCACGCTGGCCGCGGTGATTGCCTCGCAGGCGCTGATCAGCGGCGCCTTCAGCGTCACCAAACAGGTGATCCAGCTGGGCTACCTGCCGCGCCTGCAGATTCGCCACACCAGCACCAAGGACAAGGGCCAGATCTACATGCCCTTCGTCAACTGGGCCTTGTTTACCATGATCGTGCTGGCGGTGGTGCTGTTCCGCTCGTCCAGCAACCTGGCGGCCGCCTACGGCATCGCGGTCACGCTGGACATGCTGATCACCACGGTGCTCACCTTCTTCGTCATCCGCTACGGCTGGGGCTATCCGATGTGGCTGTGCATCGGCGCCACCGGCTTTTTCTTTGTCATCGACCTGGCCTTCTTTGGCTCCAACCTGCTCAAGCTGTTTGAAGGCGGCTGGTTCCCCCTGTTGATCGGCGGTGCCATCTTCACGCTGATGACCACCTGGAAGGATGGCCGCGACCTGCTGATCAGCACGCTGCGCTCATCGGCGATCGATTTGAAGGCGTTTCTGGAATCGGTGTTTGTCGCGCCGCCCGTGCGGGTAGAGGGCACGGCCGTGTTCATGACATCGCAACCCGACGTGGTGCCCAACGCCCTGCTGCACAACCTGAAGCACAACAAGGTGATGCACGAGCAGAACCTGTTCGTCAGCGTGAACAGCCACGAGGTGCCCTGGATCGGCATGGACAAACGCCTGGAAGTGCAAGCCCTGGGCCACTGCTGCTGGCAGATCGTCGTGCACTATGGCTTCAAGAACGACCAGGACCTGCCCAAGGCGCTGGGCCTGTTGCGGGGGCGCGGCATCAAGCTCAGCCCCATGTCGACCAGCTACTTCCTGTCGCGCGACATCGTCACGCCGACCATTGGCTCCGGCATGATGCTGTGGCGCGAAAAGCTGTTCGCGCAGATGCACCACAGCGCCACGGCCGCGGCAGAGTTCCTGAACCTGCCCAGCAACGCGGTGGTGGAGCTGGGGTCGAAGGTCGAAATCTAGCGCGGCGCTGAGCACGCCCGCGCGATGCGGCGCGCCCTGAATGCGCAGGGGCTGCAACTCCGCAGACTGCCTGCAGCCAGGCATGCGATGCGCGCGCAGGATTTGTTTGGTGCTGATCTAAAGACTTTTGGCCTGTAGCGCACGTCTGGTGGGCGTAAGCAGCTACCATTTCTATAGTATTTGGTGCCTGCTTCGCAGCTGACTCGCGGCCATCTCGCCGCCATCGCCCGCATCCAACCGCTATCGGCGCATCGCGCCTGGCCACGCTTTCATCCGTTTTCGCACCGCTGTTTAGCGCCACCTGCTGTCGTGTGGCCAGCTCCCACTGCGGCGGGCGTGGGTGGTGCGTGGGCCGTTCGCGGGATGGCATGGTCGCAGGCTTTGTTTCATACGCCAGGCAAAATTGATAGCTGCCTGCGCCCAGTGGACGGGCGCTAAAGCCTGTTTTTGCTTGAATCTCTCGGTCGATCGCCATGCCGACGACCTTCACTGAATGATGGCTTGGCTGCGCAGCTGGGCGATCTGTTCGTCGCTCAGGCCCATCTCGCGCAGCACGGCGTCGGTGTCGTCGCCCACATGGGGTGCGCTGCTGCGCACGGTGCCGGGGGTGACCGACAGCTTGGGCACGATGCCTGGCACTTCCACCGTGTAGCCGTCGCGCGTGGGTTGCTGCAGGATCATGTCGCGCGCGCGGTAGTGCGGGTCTTCGGCAATGTCTTTCGCGGTGTAGACCTTGCCGGCGGGCACGCGCGCCTGGGCCAGCACGTCCAGCACGGCCTGCACCTGGCGCGCTTGCGTCCAGGCGCCGATGGCGGCGTCGATCTCGGCCACGCGGGCCACGCGGCCGGCGTTGTCGGCCAGGTCGGGCGCGGCGGCCAAGTCGTCGCGGCCAACCGCTGCCATCAGCCGCTTGAAGATGCTGTCGCCATTGCCCGCCACCAGCACCCAACCGTCCTGGCAGGGGTAGGCATTGCTGGGGGCGATGCCGGGCAGGGCGCTGCCGGCGGGCGCGCGCACGGCGCCAAAGGCGCTGTATTCGGGCAGCAGGCTTTCCATCACGTTGAACACCGCTTCGTGCAGCGCCACGTCGATCACCTGGCCCGGCCCGCCGTGCGCCTTGCGGTGGTACAGCGCGGCCAGCACGCCAATGGCGCCGTGCAGCGCGGCCAGCGTGTCGCCAATCGACACGCCCACGCGCACCGGCACGCGGCCGGGTTCGGACGTCAAATGGCGCAGGCCGCCCATGGCTTCGCCGATCACGCCAAAGCCGGGCAGGTCGCGGTACGGCCCGGTTTGCCCGTAGCCCGAGATGCGCAGAATGACCAGGCCCGGGTTCAGCGCGTGCAGCTCGGCGGGCGACATGCCCCAGCCTTCCAGCGTGCCGGGGCGAAAGTTCTCGACCAGCACATCGGCCTCGGTGATCAATTGCCGCGCCAGCGCCTGGCCTTCGGGCTGGCGCAGGTCCAGCGCCACCGACCGCTTGTTGCGCGATTGCACCTGCCACCAGACCGAGGTGCCGTGCTTCAGCAGCCGCCAGTTGCGCAGCGGGTCGCCCGCGCCCGGCGCTTCGATCTTGATCACCTCGGCGCCGAATTCGCCCAGCGTCTTGCCGCAGAACGGGCCGGCGATCAGCTGGCCCATCTCGATCACGCGGATGCCGGCCAGCGCGGCGGGGGTGCTGGCGGAGGTATCGGTCGTCGTTGTCATGCCTGTCCTGTGCTTGTCGGGCTCGTTTCATTCTGGCATGCGGGGTGCAGTGGCGTGCATATGCGGCGGGCGACCCGCGCCCGCACCCTGGCGGCGCGGATAATCGCGCGGCAACGCGGGGCTGGGCACCGGCCGCAACGCGTTGATCTGCGCAACTTTCCGCCCACAACCATCACCATGCGATTCTTCAAGGACCTGAGTCTGTCCGCCGTCAGTGCGGGCTTTGTCGCCGTGCTGGTGGGCTTCACCAGTTCGGTGGCGCTGGTCTTTCAGGCGGCGCAGGCCTTTGGCGCGTCGACCGAGATGATTGCCTCATGGATGTGGGCGCTGGGCCTGGGCATGGGGCTGACCACGGCCTTGCCTTCGCTGTGGCTGCGCAAACCGGTGATGGTGGCCTGGAGCACACCCGGCGCCGCCGTGCTGGCCGGCGCCGCCGGCATGG
>JAGOEM010000033.1 GCA_017997715.1 Ottowia sp. | reverse complement strand
GCACCTTCAGCGTGAACGCGTCGGGCGAACCAGGCTGATGGACGCACACCTCGTAGTCGCCCGGCTCGGAATTCTTCAACAGCAGGGTCACGCGGGTTTGCTTGAGGCTGACGGTGATGGACTGCAGCACGGTGTCGGGGTCGTCTTCCTGCGGCAGGTTCAGCTTGTAGGTCTGCGCCTGGGCCGTGCCCATGGCGGCCAACAGCAGTGTGGCGCACGCAGCGTGCAGCCAGCGGTTTTGTTTGCTTGTCTTCATGTCTTCTCCCTGGAATGAATGGGTCAATGGGGCGCCGATCATCGCACCGTTGCATGGCGGCCGCGGTACGGCGCCGACGGCCCAACCGCCACACGCCGAAAGCAACGCGCCCCGCACAAGGCACATGGCCTTGGCGGGGCGTTGGCAGGGATAGGCGCGCGAAGCTCAGCGCTTACAGCACCTCAAAAATACCCGCTGCGCCCATGCCACCACCGATGCACATGGTCACCGCCACGCGCTTGGCGCCACGGCGCTTGCCTTCAATCAGCGCATGGCCGGTCAGGCGCTGGCCGCTGACGCCGTATGGGTGGCCCACGGCGATGGCGCCGCCGTTCACGTTCAGCCTGTCGGCGGGAATGCCCAGCTTGTCGCGGCAGTACAGCACCTGCACGGCGAAGGCTTCGTTCAGCTCCCACAGGTCGATATCGCTGACCTTCAGGCCCAGGCGGCTGAGCACCTTGGGCACGGCAAACACGGGACCGATGCCCATCTCATCCGGCTCGCAGCCCGCCACGGCAAAGCCGAGGAAACGGCCCAGCGGCTTCAGGCCCTGTTTGGAAGCTTCGTCCTCGTGCATCAGCACGCAGGCGCCGCCGCCGTCCGAGAACTGGCTGGCGTTGCCGGCGGTGATCAGCCCACCCGGCATCGCGGAGCGAATGCCGCTGATACCTTCCTTGGTGGTGCCATCGCGAATGCCTTCGTCCTGCGACGAGGTCACCTGTTTGGTGCGCAGGCCCAGCACCGGGTCGGCAACGCCCATGGTGACGGTGATGGGGGCGATTTCGTCGTCAAACTTGCCGGCGGCGCGCGCGGCAGCGGCCTTTTGCTGGCTGGCGGCGCCATATTCGTCCATGGCGTCGCGGCCGATGTTGTAGCGCTTGGCCACTTGCTCGGCGGTCTGCAGCATGCTCCAGTAGATGGCCGGCACCTTGGCTTCAAGGGCCGGGTCTTTCAGCATGTGCAGGTTCATCTCTTGCTGCACGCAGGAAATGCTTTCCACGCCGCCGGCCACGTAGGTGGTGCCTTCGCCGGCAATGATGCGCTGCGCGGCCAGGGCGATGGTCTGCAGGCCGGACGAGCAGAAGCGGTTGACCGTCATGCCCGACACGTTGACCGGGCAGCCGGCCATCAGCGCGATCTGGCGTGCGATGTTGGCGCCGGTGGCGCCCTCGGGGTTGGCGCAACCCATGATCACGTCTTCCACCTGGGCGGCGTCGATGCCGGCACGGGCAATGGCGTGCTGCACCGCATGGCCACCCAGCGTGGCGCCATGGGTCATGTTGAAAGCACCTTTCCAGCTCTTGGCAAGCGGGGTGCGGGCGGTAGATACGATAACGGCCGATGTCATTGAATACTCCTGAATTGGTAGCTGCTTACGCTTGTGGGGTATGCGCCAGGGGCACTTTTAATTGAAAGTCTTGCCTTCGGCGACAAGCTTTTGCAGCAGCGGCGCGGGCGTCCAGAAGCTGGCGTCGTCGTTCGGGTTCTGCGCAAAGCGCTTCATGCTTTCGGCCACGTTGAACAGGCCCACCTGATCGGCGTACTGCATCGGGCCGCCGCGCCAGATCGGGAAGCCGTAGCCGGTCAGGTACACCATGTCGATGTCGCTGGCCCTGCTGGCAATGCCGTCTTCCAGAATGTGCGCGGCTTCGTTGACCAGCGAATACACCAGGCGCTCGACGATCTCCTTGTCGCTGATCTTGCGCGGCTTGATGCCCAGCGCCGCGCGGTGCTCTTCGATCATCTTGTTGACCAGCTCGCTGGGGATGGCGTCGCGCTTGCCGGGCTGGTAGTCGTACCACCCTGCCCCGGTCTTCTGGCCAAAGCGGCCCAGCTGGCACAGCTTGTCGGCAGTGGCGCTGTATTTCAGGTTGGGCTGCTCAACGGCGCGGCGCTTGCGGATGGCCCAGCCGATGTCGTTGCCGGCCAGATCGCCCATGCGGAACGGGCCCATGGCAAAGCCGAATTTCTCGGCCGCCTTGTCCACCTGGCTGGGCGTGGCGCCTTCGTCCAGCAGAAAACCGGCCTGGCGGCTGTACTGCTCGATCATGCGGTTGCCGATGAAGCCATCGCACACGCCCGACACCACGGCCGTCTTCTTGATCTTCTTGGCGATGCCCATCACCGTGGCCAGCACGTCTTTGGCGGTGGCCTTGCCGCGCACCACTTCCAGCAGCTTCATCACGTTGGCCGGGCTGAAGAAGTGCATGCCGACCACGTCCTGCGGGCGCTTGGTGAAGGCGGCGATCTTGTCCACGTCCAGCGTCGAGGTGTTGCTGGCCAGAATGGCGCCGGGCTTGGCCACCTTGTCCAGCTCGCTGAACACGGCTTCCTTCACGCCCAGTTCTTCAAACACGGCTTCGATGATCAGGTCGGCGTCTTTCAGATCGGCGTAGCTCAGCGTGGTCTTGAGCAGCGCCATGCGCTGGTCGTACTTGTCTTGCTTGAGCTTGCCTTTTTTGACCTGCGCTTCGTAGTTCTTCTTGATCGTGGCCACGCCACGGTCCAGCGCTTCCTGCTTGGTTTCGAGCATGGTGACCGGCACGCCCGCATTCAGGAAGTTCATGGTGATGCCGCCGCCCATGGTGCCGGCGCCGATCACGCCCACCGATTTCACGTCGCGCGGCTTCACGTCGCTGCCGACATCGGGAATCTTGGACGCCGCGCGCTCGGCGGCGAAGATGTGGCGCAGCGCCCTGGATTCGGACGTCTGCATCAGATTCATGAAGATTTCGCGCTCAGCCGCCTGGCCGTCGTCAAAGCGGCGTTGGGTGGCCTGCTCGACCGCGTCCACACACTTGGCGGGCGCGGGGAAGTTCTTGGCCATGCCCTTGACCATGTTGCGCGCGAACTGAAAGTACGCATCGCCCAGCGGGTGGCTGCACGGCAGGTTGCGCACCAGCGGCAGTGCGCTGCCATCGGCGTGCTGCGCGGCCACTTTCTGCGCCAGCGCAATGGCTTCGTCGGCCAGGGAATCGGGTGTGGCGCTCAGCTGGTCGAACAGCTTCTGGCCTGGCAGGCCGGCCAGCACTTCGCTGTTGACGGCTTCGCCGCTGACGATCATGTTCAGCGCGGTTTCAACGCCCAGCACGCGCGGCAGGCGCTGCGTGCCGCCGGCGCCGGGAATCAGGCCCAGCTTGACTTCCGGCAGCGCCACCTTGGTGCCCGGCGCGGCAATGCGGTAGTGCGCGCCCAGCGCCAGTTCCAGCCCGCCGCCCATGCAGACCGAGTGAATGGCGGCGACCACGGGCTTGCGGGAATTTTCCAGCGCCTGGATGACCGACAGCAGAATCGGTTCGCGCATGGCCTGGCTGATGTCATTGAATTCGCGGATGTCCGCGCCGCCCGAAAAAGCCTTGCCGGCCCCGGTCAGCACGACGGCCTTGACGGCCGGATCGGCGTTGGCCTTTTCCAGCGCACTGGTGATGCCAACGCGCGTCTGATAACCCAGGCCGTTGACCGGTGGGTTGTTCATGGTGATGACGGCTACGTCTCCCTGGACTTTGTACTCAGCGGTCATGGATGCGGGTTCCTCTGGGTTGTGCAACAAGCGGACGGTACGCGCACGGGGCGGTACCTGAGATCAATCTACGATTGTGAAAGATGGGCGGCAGCGCCGCAACGGGCATTGTCTCCGCAGGGACAAACCTGCAGGCAGCGGCGGCTGGAAAATGAAACAAATCGGGCTCTAGCGCGCGCCCACAGGGCGCAGGCAGCTATCGTTTGAGGAGCATCGCGGCACGCGCCGGGGCACGTCACACCTCCAGCCATTCCTTGCGCACGCCCACATCGGCGCGCAAGGCGTCGGGCGTTCCGTCAAAGACGATGCTGCCGTGCCCCATGACCAGCGCGCGGTCTGAAATGCGCATGGCGATGGTCAGTTTCTGCTCGATCAGCAGGACCGACACACCGCGGGCCTTCAGGCGCTCAAGGTATTCGCCCACCAGTTCGACGATCTTGGGCGCCAGGCCTTCGGTGGGCTCGTCGATGATGATGAGATCGGGGTCGCCCATCAGCGTGCGGCACAGCGTCAACATCTGCTGTTCGCCGCCCGACATCACACCCGCTTCGGTGTTCTCGCGCTCCTTCAGGCGCGGGAACATGGCGTACACGTCGTCGTAGCTCCATCGGCTGTTTTTCTTGCCGTGCTTTTCGCCCAGCAGCAGGTTCTGGTGCACCGTCAGGCGCGGAAAGATGTCGCGCGATTCGGGCACGTAGCCCAAGCCCAGGTGCGCAATCTCATAGGCCTTGCGGCGCAGCAGCGGCTGGCCCTTCCAGTCGACGTGGCCTTCGGCATGCACCAGGCCCATGATGGCCTTGGCGGTGGTCGATCGGCCAGAGCCGTTGCGCCCCAGCAGCGCGACGATCTCGCCGGGCTGCACCTCGAAGTTGACGCCGTGCAGCACATGGCTTTTGCCGTAGTAGGCGTGCAGATCCTGAACTTTCAACATGGTCAGTGGCCCTCCGCCTGCGCATCGGCCACCGATGAGCCGAGGTACGCTTCTTGCACGCGTGCGTTGGCGCGCACGGCCTCGGGGGTGTCGAAGGCGATCACCTCGCCATACACCACCACGGCGATCTTGTCGGCCAGGCCGAACACCACGCCCATGTCGTGCTCGACGGTGAGCAGCGTCTTGCCCTGCGTGACCTGGCGAATCAGCTCGATGAAATGGCGCGTCTCGCTCTTGCTCATGCCCGCGGTGGGTTCGTCCAGCAGGATCACATCGGCACCGCCGGCGATGGTCACGCCGATCTCCAGCGCGCGCTGCTCGGCGTACGGCAGGTTGATGGCCAGCACGTCGCGCTTGTTCTGCAGCTGGATCATGTGCAGCAGCTCTTCGGTGCGGGCGTTGGCATCGTGCATGCGCGACAGGAACCGCATGAAGGTGTAGCCGTAGCCCAGCTTCCACAGCACGGCGCAGCGCAGGTTTTCAAACACGCTGAGCTTGGGGAAGATGTTGGTGATCTGAAAGCTGCGCGAGAGCCCCATGCGGTTGATCTCGTAGGGCTTCTTGCCATCGATGCGCTGGCCGTTCAGCAGCACCTCGCCACTGGTGGGCGTCAGGCGGCCGCTGATCAGGTTGAACAGCGTGGACTTGCCGGCGCCGTTGGGGCCGATGATGGCCACGCGTTCGCCCGGGCGCACCGCCAGGTCGGCGCCGCGAATGATTTGGGTCTTGCCAAAGCTCTTGCGCAGCGCCTTCAGTTCGATGGCGTAGCCGGTGGCCGACGTGGGTGAATGGCTCATGCTGCGCCCCCTTCTGCCTGGCGGGCGGCATTTTCGATTTCGGACTGGATCAGCCCCCATTCCGCAGCGTAGCGCCTGCGTGCGCGGTCCAGCACAAAGGCGCCTGCCGCAAACACGCCGGCCGACACCAGCCAATGCACCGCGCTGCGCGCGTGCAGCAGCAGGCCGCCGTAGTGCACCTCATCGCCCATGGCGCTGTTGAGTTGCAGGTGATAGATCATCTCAATCATCGCCCCCGCGCCCAGCAGCATGACCACGGCGGCGACCAGCACCACCACCAGGCAGGGCGCGATGCGGCCAAACTTGCCGTGCGCTGCCACGCGCACATTCATCATGATCAGGCTGGCAATGCCGCCCGGGGCATACATCACCATGAAGACGAAGATCAGGCCCAGGTACAGCAGCCAGGCCTTGGTCAGCTCAGACAGCAGGATCGACGCCAGAATCATCAGAACGCCGCCGATGATGGGGCCGAAGAACACGGTGGCGCCACCCAGGAAGGTGAACAGCAGGTAGCCGCCTGACCGCACCGGGCCCACCACTTCGGCGGTGACCAACTCAAATTGCAGAGCAGCCAGGCCGCCGGCAATGCCCGCAAAAAAGCCCGCCACGATGAACGACAGATAGCGCACGCGCTGGCTGCTGTAGCCAATGAATTCCACCCGTTCCGGGTTGTCGCGCACGGCATTGAGCATGCGGCCCAGCGGCGTCTGGGTGAAGGCAAACATGGCCGCCACGCAGATGAAGGTATAGATGGCGATGAGGTAATACACCTGCCGCGCGGGGCCAAAGCTGATGCCGAACACCGCCTCGCCCACCACCCGGTTGCCAGAGATACCGGCTTCGCCACCAAAGAACTCAGGAATCATCAGCGACATGGCAAACACCAGCTCGGCAATGCCGAGCGTGATCATGGCGAAGGTGGTGCCGGATTTCTTGGTGGTGACATAGCCGAACAGGATGGCAAAGAACATCCCGGCAAGCCCGCCGATCACCGGAATCAGGCTGACCGGCACGTAGTAGCGCCCTTCAGACACCGCGTTCAGCGCATGGATGGCCACATACGCCCCAAGCCCCGAATACACGGCGTGGCCGAAGCTGAGCATGCCACCCTGCCCCAGCAAGATGTTGTAGGACAAGCAGGCAATGATGGCGATGCCCATCTGCGCCAGCATGGTGACCGCCAGGTTGCTGGTGAAAACCAGCGGCGCAAGGAGCAGCACCAGGGCAAAGGCGCCCCACACCAAAACCCGGCCCAAGGGCATGCGCGGCGGTGCTTTGTGGGTAGAAAAGACAGCGGTGTTCATATGCTCAGGTCTCCCTTGCACCCAGAAGTCCACGCGGACGGAAGATCAGGATCAGCACCAGGAACAGGTACGGCAGGATGGGCGCCACCTGCGACAGCGTGAGCTTGACCAGCGAGTTGTGGCGCGCAGCCTCGCTCAGCGGCAAGCCCACCTGGCTTGCGAAGGAAAGGAAGGAGTAGTCGATGGCCACCGCAAAGGTCTGGATCACGCCAATCAACAGCGATGCCACGAACGCCCCAGCCAGCGAACCCATGCCACCGACCACGACGACCACAAAGATGATCGACCCCACGGTGGCGGCCATGGCCGGTTCGGTCACGTAGGTACTGCCGCCAATCACGCCGGCCAGGCCCGCCAGCGCGGTACCTGCGCCAAACACCAGCATGAACACCCGCGGCACGTTGTGGCCAAGCGATTCCACCATATCAGGGTGCGTCAGCGCGGCCTGAATGACATAGCCAATGCGGCTGCGCGTCAGCAGCAGCCAGATGCCCACCAGCATCAGTACCGCCACCACCATCATCAGCGCCCGCGTGGCGGGAAAGGGCGAGCAGGCGATCTGCACCGCCGCATCGGCTGCGCGGCAGGCACCGTCCGGTGCCGCGCCCCAAACCAGGCGCATGCCGTCCACCGAATGGTTGATCAGCGTGAACGCAGGGCCTTGCAGGATGTCCGGGGGACGGAATTCAACGGCGGGCCGACCCCAGATCAGCTGGATCAACTCAAGAATGATGTAGGAAAGCCCGAAGGTGACCAACAGCTCGGGCACATGGCCGTACTTGTGGACCTTGCGCAGGCAATAGCGCTCGAACAAGGCGCCCAGCACACCCACCAGGATCGGCGCCAGGATCAGCGCCGGCCAGAATCCGATCACGCCGGACAAGGTGTAGCCAATGTAGGCACCGACCATGTAGAAGCTGGCATGGGCGAAATTGAGCACACCCATCATGCTGAAGATGAGCGTCAGCCCCGAGCTGAGCATGAACAGCAGCAGCCCATAGCTCAACCCATTGAGCATGGAGATGAGAAAGAATTCCATCCGAAGAGCCTCCAGCGTGCGAAAGCGCCGCTTTGAAAACGGCGCATGGGTGCGCCCATTTCGCACCAGCCCGTGCGGGTGAGCACGGGCCGGCGCGCGAAACCGGCGTCAGTAGCTTGACGCGGCTGCCATCACGCCGGGCGCTTCATCGCACAGGTCGTCGGTGTGCTGGAAACGTACGACGGGTACTCGGCCACGGGCACCAAGGTCATCCCGGAGTTTTCCGGGCTGTAGGGGTACTTGCCACCGGCCTTTTGCCACACGGTGACGTACAGCGGCTGCTGGAGCTGATGGTCGCTCTTGCGCATCTCCACGTCGCCGTTGAAATTCTTGTATTTCAGCCCTTCCAGCGCTTTGGCGACCTTCGCCGGCTCGGTCGACTTGGCGTTGGCCATGGCCAGCGACAAACCGGTCAGCGCGCTGGGAATGGAGCCGGTGAACATGTCGTCCTTGAATCGCGCCTTGAAGCCCGCCATCCACTTGCCCATGTCCCCGCCCATGTTGTAGTGGGAATAGGCCACCTGGAACACTTTGCCTTCGCCGGTGGAACCCAGTGCGGTGGGGGTGCCCGTCACGCCGGTGTAATAGGTGAAGAAGTTGCCGTCGTAACCGCCTTCCTTGGCGGCCTTGATCAGCAAGGCCAGGTCAGAACCCCAGTTGCCGGTGATGACGGTGTCGGCCCCAGCGGCCTTGATCTTGGCGATGTAGGGCGCGAAATCACGCACCTGCGCCAGCGGGTGCAGGTCTTCCCCGACGATCTGCACATCCGGGCGCTTGCGCTTGAGGGCTTCCTTGGCGTACTTGGCCACCTGCTGACCGTGGGAATAGTTCTGGTTCAGCAGATAGACCTTCTGGACGTCTTTCTTGTCCTTGATGAAGGTGGTCATCGCTTCGATCTTCATCGAGGTGTCGGCATCGAAGCGGAAGTGCCAGTAGTTGCACTTGCTGTTGGTGAAGTCCGGGTCCACCGCGGCGTAGTTCAGGTACAGCATCTCCTTGCCAGGGTTGCGCTCGTTGTGCTTGGTAATGCCGTCGATCAGCGCCGCCGCCACCGACGAACCGTTGCCCTGCGCCACGTAGCGAATGCCCTGGTCGATGGCCGCCTTGAGCGCGTTGGCGCTGTCGGCGGGGCTGAGCTTGTTGTCGAACGCGACGATTTCGAACTTGACCCCTGCCGGGTTGTTCTTGCTCATCTCATCGGCGAAGTACTGCCAGCTGCGCATCTGGTTGGTGCCCAGCGGCCCCATCAGACCGGTTTGGGGGTCAATCAGCGCAATCTTGACGGTTTCACCCTTCTGGGCATAAGCGGACGACAGGGCCGCCACCATGGCTACACCGGCCAGCATCTTCACTGGGAACTTCATCGTCTGGTCTCCTCACGTTGTAACGACTGAAACACCAGCAGACTACGTGGCCCCAGGGCAAAAGGTAGCGGGACTTTCCCGAAGGTTGTCGCGCAGGCGTCAACCCTCGCCATGGCGCGCCTCACAGCGTGGGCAGTTTGTAGTCCTTGAGTTGCTGCCGCAACTTGGTCTTCAGCATCTTGCCGGTGGCGCCGATCGGGATCGCCTCGACGAACACCACGTCGTCGGGAATCTGCCATTTGGCCATCTTGCCCTCGAAGAACTTCAGCAGTTCTTCCCGCGTGACCTCGGTGCCGGGCTTGAGCGCCACCGCCACGATCGGCCGCTCGTCCCACTTGGGGTGCGGCATGCCGATGCAGGCGGCCATCGCGACGGCCGGGTGCGCCATGGCGGTGTTTTCCACGTCGATGGAGCTGATCCATTCGCCGCCGGACTTGATCACATCCTTGCTGCGGTCGGTGATCTGCATGAAGCCGTCGGCGTCGATCGTGGCCACATCGCCCGTGGGGAACCAGCCGTCTTCCAGCGGGTCGCCGCCCTCACTCTTGAAGTAGCTGGCCAGAATCCACGGGCCTTTCACATACAGGTCGCCGTACGTGGTGCCGTCCCAGGGCAGTTCGTTGCCGTCGGCGCCCACGATTTTCATGTCGACCCCCATGATGGCCCGGCCCTGCTTCAGGCGCAGCTTCATGCGCTCCTCTTCGCTGAGCGTCTTGTGCTTTTCCTTCAGCGTGCACAGCGTGCCCAGGGGGCTCATCTCGGTCATGCCCCAGGCGTGCAGCACGTCCACGCTGTAGTTGTCGCGGAAGGCGGCGATCATGGCCGGCGGACAGGCCGAACCGCCAATCACCGTGCGTGTCAGCGCCGAGAATTTCAGCTTGTTCTGCCCCACGTAGTTCAAAAGCATTTGCCAGACCGTCGGCACGCCGGCGGCAAAGGTGACGTTTTCTGACTCCATCAGCTCGTAGATCGACTTGCCGTCCATCGCCGGGCCCGGGAAGACCAGTTTGCAGCCCACCATGGCCGCCGCATAGGGCAGGCCCCAGGCGTTGACGTGGAACATGGGCACGACTGGCAAGGCCGAGTCGCTGGCGCTCAGGCTCATCACGTCGGGCAGCGCCGCTGCATAGGCGTGCAGCACGGTCGAGCGGTGGCTGTACAGCGCGCCCTTGGGGTTGCCGGTGGTGCCGCTGGTGTAGCACAGGCTGGAAGCGGTGTTCTCGTCGAACACCGGCCAGGCGTAGTTGGGCGGCTGCGCGCCAATCCAGGCTTCGTAGCTCACCAGGTTGGGAATGCCCGTGTCCTGGGGCAGCTTGTCGGCGTCGCACAGCGCCACCCACTTCTTCACCGTCTTGCAGTGCGCGTGAATGCCCTGAATGATGGGCAAAAAAGTCATGTCAAAGCAGATGATCTGGTCTTCTGCGTGGTTCGCGATCCAGGCGATCTGGTCGGGCAGCAGGCGCGGGTTGATCGTGTGCAGCACGCGTTCAGACCCGCTCACGCCGAAATACAGCTCCAGGTGGCGATAGCCGTTCCAGGCCAGCGTGCCCACACGCTCACTGGCTTTCAGGCCCTCGGCGTCCAGGGCGTTGGCCACTTGTTTGGCGCGGCGCTGAACGTCGCCCCAGGTGTAACGGTGGATATCGCCCTCAACCCTGCGCGACACCACCTGTCCGTCGCCGTGGTGGCGCGCGGCAAAGTCGATCAACGACGAAATCAGCAAGGGATGGTTCTGCATCAAGCCCAGCATGTGTGCTCCTATTTATATGAATCAGGTTGCGTTTGACGATCCGCGCACATACTAATCCACAGGTTCGCAGCCCAGGCCCCGCCAAAGCCCCGGTCATCGCGGCGCGCGCCGGATGGTGACGCCATGGCGACAAGGCTTGATTTTGCGCAAGCGCCCGGGTGCCCGCGCTGCCCAACCTTGCCGCTGCTGCGGCCAAGCGCGCGGCCAACAGCGCCGTGGCAGGGCGCGGGCGACAATCCCGGTCATGCCGATTCCAGACAGCTCTACCGCCACCGACGCACCGCCGCATGACCTTGGCCTGCCCTGGCAACCCGGCTTCACCGCGCTGGGGGGCGACTTCTACACCTTGCAGCCGGCCGACGCCGTGCGCGACCCGTATTGGGTCGGCCGCAGCGCCGCCATGGCGCGCGAACTGGGCCTGCCTGACGACTGGTGGCGCAGCCCGGCCGCGCTGCAGGCCTTCAGCGGCAACCGCCCGCTGCAGGGCAGCACGCCGCTGGCGTCGGTCTACAGCGGCCACCAGTTTGGCGTATGGGCTGGCCAGCTGGGCGACGGGCGCGCGCTGCTGCTGGGCGAAGTGCAAACGCCCAGCGGCCCGCAAGAGCTGCAATTGAAGGGCAGCGGCATGACGCCCTATTCCCGCATGGGCGACGGGCGTGCCGTGCTGCGATCGTCGGTGCGCGAATTCCTGGCCAGCGAAGCGATGCACGGCCTGGGCATTGCCACCACGCGCTCGCTGTGCGTGACCGGATCTGACCAGCCCGTGCGCCGCGAAACCATCGAAACCATGGCCGTCGTCACGCGCGTGGCGCCCAGTTTCATCCGCTTCGGCCATTTCGAGCACTTCAGCCACCGCCGCCAGCACGACCAGCTGCGCGCCCTGGCCGACTACGTAATCGAGCGCTACTACCCCGCCTGCCAGGGTTCCGCCAACCCCTATGCCGCCCTGTTGGCCGAGGTGGTGCGCCGCACCGCCGCCATGGTGGCGCGCTGGCAGGCGGTCGGCTTCATGCACGGCGTGATGAACACCGACAACATGAGCATCCTGGGGCTGACCATCGACTACGGCCCCTACCAGTTCATGGACGGCTACCACCCGCGCCACGTCTGCAACCATTCCGACCACGCGGGCCGCTACGCCTACGACAACCAGCCCGAGGTGGCGCATTGGAACCTGTTCGCCCTGGGCCAGGCCCTGCTGCCACTGATCGGCGAGGTCGATGTCGCCATGGCCGCCTTGTCGCCCTACAAAACCCTGTTTGCCGACGAACTGGCCACCTTGCAGGCGGCCAAGCTGGGCCAAACAGGCGCCACGCCGCAAAGCCAGCGGCTGGTCACCGAATGGCTGGCGCTGATGGCCACCGAGCGCACCGACTACACCATCGCCTGGCGCCGCCTGGCGCAGCACGTGGCCGGTGCGCCCGCTGAAACCGTGAAAGACCTGTTCCACGACCGCGCCGCCACAGACCGCATATTGCTACAATTAGCAGAGCTTCCTGCGCAGACTGGACAAGCGCTGGATGCCAATTTGGCACTCAATAGTTGCCCCAGCATCGTGCTGCGCAACTACCTGGCCGAACAAGCCATCGCGTTGGCGAAACAAAAAGACTTTTCCATGATCCAAGACCTGCTCGCCGTGCTGCAGCGCCCCTGCGACGAGCACCCCCAGCACGCCGCCTGGGCCGGCTTTCCGCCGGACTGGGCAGACCAGATCCAGATCAGCTGTTCATCATGACCCACCCCATCCAAAAAACCGACGCCGAATGGCGCCAACTGCTGGCCGACAAGCAGGCCGAGCCCGTGGCCTTCCAGGTCACCCGCCACGCCGCCACCGAACGGCCTTTCACCGGCAAATACGAGCAGCACTGGGCCGACGGCAGCTACCACTGCGTCTGCTGCGGCGCCAAATTGTTCGAATCCGGCACCAAGTTCGACGCCGGCTGCGGCTGGCCCAGCTTTTCGCTGGCCATCCCCGGCGCCATTGAAGAGCGGCGCGACGTCAGCCACGGCATGGTGCGCGTCGAAACCCTGTGCGCCAGCTGCGGCGCGCACCTGGGCCACGTATTCCCCGATGGCCCCACCGACACCGGCCTGCGCTACTGCATGAATTCCGCGTCGCTGGATTTCGAGCCCAAGTAAACTGCCCGCCCTAATGAAAGCCCTGCTCGACTTCCTGCCCATCGTCCTGTTCTTTGGCGCCTACAAGCTGTACGGCATCTACCCCGCCACCGGCGTGCTGATGGCGGCCACGGCGGCGCAGATGGCCATCATCTACGCCATCGACAAGAAACTGACGACCATGCACAAGGCCACACTGGCCTTGATCCTGATCTTTGGCACGCTGACCCTGGTGCTGCAGGACGAACGCTTCATCAAGTGGAAGCCCACCGTGCTGTACGCCGCCATGGCGCTGGCGCTGGCCGTGGCGCTGTGGGTGTACCGCAAGAACTTCCTGAAGATCATGCTGGGCAGCCAGCTGAACCTGCCCGATCCGGTGTGGAACCGCCTGACGGTGGCGTGGATGCTGTACTGCCTGTTCATGGCCGCCATCAACGGCTACGTGGCGGCCTTCTGGACGACCGACGCCTGGGCCAACTTCAAGCTGTGGGGCTACATCTTCCCGGTGGCCTTCATCGTCGGCCAGGGGTTTTATGTGGCGCGCCACATGCAGGACGAGCCCGAAGCCGCCGCCGCGTCCGATACCCCACCACCCGGAGGCGCGGGATGAGCACCGAAACCACCCCGCTGGCCGACCGCATGGCCGATGCCCTGCGCGCCGCATTGGCGCCAACCGAGCTGGAGGTGCTGGACGAAAGCTGGGAACACGCTGGCCATGCGGGCGCCAATGGCACGGGTTTTGGCACGCATTTCCGCGTGCGCATCGCCTCGCCGCGCTTTGACGGCCAAAGCCGCGTGGTGCGCCACCGGCTGGTGTATGAAGCGCTGCAATCCTTCATCGACCGCGATGGGGTTCACGCCCTGGCCATTGAAACGCGATAATCCTGGTTTTTCATGGCCGGTTTATCCGGCCGCCCCTCCGGTCTGCGGACCTTATTTCCGTCATCTCATGAAAAAACATTTCCTGACAGTTTCTGCCGCGGCTGTACTGGCCGCCACCCTGGCGCTGCCTGCCGTGGCGCAGAACGTTGCCATCGTCAATGGCAAAGCCGTGCCCAAGGCGCGCCTGGACGCGCTGGAAGCCCAGGTCAAAGAACAGGCGGCACGCACCGGCCGCCCCGTGCCGCCCGAAGTGCAAGCCCAGTTGCGTGACGAAGTCATTGCGCGCGAAATCTTCATGCAAGAGGCCGAGCGCCGCGGCGTGCAAGGTTCGGCCGAATTCCGTACCAAGATGGAACTGGCGCGCCAAAGCGTGATGATCAACGAGCTGTTTGCCGACTACCAGAAGAAAAACGTGGTGTCGGACGCCGACGCCAAGGCCGAATATGACCGCCTGGTCGCCTCGCAAGCGCCTGAAAGCGGTGCCAAGGAATACCACGCCCGCCACATCCTGGTCGAAAAGGAAGACGAAGCCAAGGCACTGATCGCCCAGATCAAGAAAGGCGCCAAGTTTGAAGACCTGGCCAAGAAATCGTCCAAAGACCCAGGGTCCGGCGCGCAAGGTGGCGATCTGGGCTGGGCCAGCCCGTCGGGCTATGTGCCTGAGTTCGCCGATGCGCTGGGCAAACTGGGCAAGGGCAAGATGACCGACACCCCGGTCAAGACGCAGTTTGGCTACCACGTGATCCGCGTGGACGACGTGCGCGATGCCAAGGCCCCGGAAGTGCCGAAGTTTGAAGACGTCAAGCCACAGATCAAGCAGCAAATTGAACAGCAGCGCCTGTCCAAGTTTCAGGAAGATCTGCGCGCCAAAGCCAAGATCGAATAAAACGCGGCGCAGCGTGCGCTGTTTCGATTCAAAAAAGCCGCTTTTTAAGCGGCTTTTTTGTTGGCGCAGACATTCTGGCCGCCACGAGATTGACCAAACTTCAACAGGCCATGGCATTCAAATAAGAATGGACAATGCCGATTCGAAGCTATAGCTGGTGAGGAAATTCGAATCCATTTTTGCCAAAGACACACCATCTGGATCAATGAATACCCGACGATGGAAGGAGAGTCTTGATACAAGGCATTCTTCAAAAAACCCGGTCACGCAAAACGCTGTGCGGGATACGAATGAATATTCGACAGAGTGTGCGGATGCGGATGCGGATGCGGTGAATTGGTACGCCGCCCACGCGCGAGTTGAAGGTGATTTAAGCGCGTCGGATTTAGCGGAATTTTTTCTGGCTGAATCCCGGTTTTCATCTGAAACCATCAACGACTTCCTGCAGCGCCAATGACTGGATTTGCCTGCTTTCGCTATCTCGCGATGCAGCCAACCTGGCCCAAGGCCACGGCGCTACGATCTTCATAGCTGCCTGCGCACGCCCACTAAGCGCCAGAGACCTATTTGACCAAGAACAGCAGCGCCGCATTCAGCGCGCCAGCGCAAACCGGTTCGGCCACCCCAAAAACCAACCGGCCCAAAAGCGTCAGCCGATGAGCTTGCGCAGCGCAAGCCAGCCGGCCAAGGCGCCAATCAGCACGGGTTGATGGACCATGTAGTAGCTCAGGCTCCAGCGGCCCAGCGCAGCCAGCGCGCCGCCCCAGCGCCCCACCGGCTGGGCCAATGCCTGGGGCGCGCGCGCCTGCAGCGCCTGCGTCACGCCCACGCCCCACCACATCACGCCCAGCCAGGGCAGCAGCGGCACGAAATCCTCGGTGGGGGGCTTGTGCGTGACCACGCCCAGCCAGTTCCACCAGCGGCTGTCCAGGGCCGCGGCCAGGCCCGCGTGGGTGGCTGCGTTGGCCTGCAGCCAGGCGCTGGCCAGCGGCCCGGCAGCAATCAGCACCGCGCCCCACAGCCATGGCCACACGCCGCCCAGGCCGCGCAGCAGCGCCCAGCGCGTGATCAGCAGCACGGCCGCCAGGCCGTGCAGCGTGCCAAAGCTGATCCAGCTTTGCGGAAACATCCACCACGACCCCAGCGTGACCAGCAGCGCACAGCCGGCCACCTGCGCCCAGCGCCGCCAAAAGCGCGGCCACTGCTGGCCGCTGTGCACCGCCATCGCCTGGCCCATGCCCGCGGTCAGCAGGAACAGGCTGACGATGCCGGTGCGCTGCCAGGTCCAGAACGGGTCAAAGTAGAAGTCCTGCCGGACCAGGCCAAAGTAGTTCAGGTCAAAGCAGAAGTGGTAGGCCGTCATCCAGAGCATGGCCGCGCCGCGCAGCGCGTCCACGCGCCCCAGGCGCTGCGGCGCGCGCGGGGCTGCGGGGCTGGCGGCGGCTTTGGGTCGTTGGGCGGTGGCCATGGCGGGCGGGGGCGGTGCGGGCGCGCAGTGTGGGCCTGGGCTGCAAGCCACGTGCTCAGCCTGCGCATGCCGCTGTAGGAGAGCGCCTAAAGCGGCGATCTTAGCGCTCAAACAGGCCCAAACCGGCCTAGCATAGGGCGCTCAGTGCTATTGTCCTCAGAGCAGACGGCGTGCACCCGCCATGACCGATCTGCCAAGCCATGTCACCGGAACCCGTTTACCGCCCCATCGTCTCGTCCAGCGCACAACCAGCCCGCGTCTCGGTCCTGCGCTGGGTCGTGTCACTGTTGATCGCCCTGGCCGTAGTGGCCGCCATGGGGCTGAGTTGGCTGACCTGGAACGACTGGAACCGCTCGCGCGCATGGGTTTCCGAAGAAGTGTCGGTGGCGCTGAACCGGCCCTTTGCCATACGCGGCGCGCTGAACCTGGATTGGGAATGGCCGCAAAAGCGCGCCACGGGCTGGCGCCGCTGGGTGCCCGGCCCCACGGTTTATGCGCACGACGTGCTGATCGGCAACCCGCCCGACTTTGACGCGCGCGCCCCGCACTTTGCCCACGTGGCCGAGGTGGCGGCCGATCTGTCGCTGCTGCCGCTGTTGGCGCGCCGCATCGAAATCCATCGCGTGGCGCTGACCCGGCCCGACGTGCGGCTGGAACGCCGGCAGGACGGGCTCAACAACTGGACCCTGGAGCTGCCCGCCGCCGCGCCCGGCGAGGGCGCACCGCGCTGGGCCGTTTCGGTTGGTCAGGTGCTGCTGAGCAAGGGGCGCCTGGGCTATGACGACGCACCGCGCCAGCTCAGCCTGGCGGGCACGCTGGACACGCTGACGCCCGAGGCCAGCCAGGGCGGCCGCTATGGCGTCGGTTTTGAGTTTTCGGGCTGGCAGGGCAAGGCCCAGGTGCGCGGCAGCGGCAAGGCGGGCGAGCTGCTGTCGCTGAAGGACGAGCAGCTGGACTTTCCGCTGCAGCTGGACGCGCGCGCCGGCCGGCTTCTGGCCAAGGCCGAAGGCGTGATCGCCAACCCGCGCCAGCTGTCGGGCCTGGACTTCAAGGTGGATCTGCGCGGCGGCAGCCTGGCCGACTTGTACCCTTTCACCGGCATCGTGCTGCCCGACACGCCGCCGTTTGCCACCCACGGCCGGCTGGTCGGCCAGCTGAAGGCCAGCCAGGCGGTGTGGGACTACCGGGATTTTTCCGGCACGGTGGGCCAAAGCGACTTGAGCGGCCAGGTGACCTATACCTCGGGCGAGCCGCGCCCGCGCCTGAAGGGCGAGCTGCGCTCCAGGCTGCTGCGCCTGGCCGACCTGGGGCCGGTGATCGGCGCCAAGTCCAACAACCCCGACAAGCCGCCGCAAGCCGGCAAGGTGCTGCCCGACGACCCGTTCGACACCACGCGCTGGGACAAGATGGACCTGGACCTGCGCTACACCGGCGAACGCATCGAGCGCCCGCAGGCCGTGCCGATCAACTCGCTCAGCGTGCATGCGCTGCTGGACAACGCCGTGCTCAAGCTGGCGCCGCTCGACTTCGGCATTGCCGGGGGCCGCCTGAGCACCCAGGTGCAGATGGACCCGCGCAGCCAGCCGATGAACGTGTCGGTGCGGGGCGACGTGCGGGGACTGAAGCTGTCGGCCCTGTTCCCCAAGGTCGAGCTGATGAAGAAAAGCCTGGGCGACGTGGACGGTGGCATCGCCTTCGATGCCAAGGGCGCTTCCATCGCCCGCATGGCCGCCACCGCCAATGGCGAGCTGCGCCTGTACGTGCGCGACGGCGTGGTCAGCCAGCAGCTGCTGGACCTGGCGGGCCTGAACCTGGGCAGCGTTCTGGTGTCCAAGCTGTTCGGCCAGGACAAGGAAGTGCGCCTGCGCTGCGCCATTGCCGATGTGCCGGTGCGCGACGGCGTGGCCCACCTGCGCAACGTGAAGGTCAACACCGACGACGCGCTGATCGAGCTGACCGGCACCGCCGACATGCGCCACGAGCAGTTCGACATCGACGTCAACCCCAAGGCCTACCAGCTCAAGCTGTTTTCGCTGCGCACCCCGCTGGAAGTGAAAGGCCCGTTTGCCAAGCCGCATGTCGGCGTCAAGGCCGGCCCGTTGGTGGTGCGCGCAGCGGCGGCAGTGGCCGCGCTGGCCGCCGCCCCCGGCGCGCTGGTGCTGCTGCCGATCACCGTGCCCGGCGCTGAGGACGACGCCCAATGCGCGTCGCTGCTGGCCAAGGGCAACCGCGCGGCCCGGCCAGGGCGGCCGGCCTCGGTCGACGCGCCCGCCGCCGCTTCGCCATCCACCCCCGCAGCCAGCCGCGCACGCGCCGGTGTGCCCGCCATGCCGGCAGCGGGCGAATTTTCAGGCGGTGCACGCTGAAAGCCGCTGGCCCGCGCCCCTTGCAGCTGCCCAGGCCCTGCGGGCCAAAGGGATAATCGGCGCATGGCTTCCGGACCCCACCATCTTGAACTGCTGTCGCCCGCGCGCGATGCCGACATCGGCATCGAAGCCGTCAACCACGGCGCCGACGCGGTCTACATCGGCGGCCCCGGCTTTGGCGCGCGCGCCAGCGCCGGCAACGCCCTGGCCGACATCGCCCGGCTGACGGCGCACGCGCACCGCTTCAACGCGCGCATCTTCGTCACGCTGAACACCATCCTGCGCGACGACGAGCTGGAGCCCGCGCGCCGCCTGACCTGGCAGCTGTACGAGGCGGGCGTCGACGCGCTGATCATTCAGGACATGGGCCTGCTGCAGCTTGATCTGCCACCGCTGCAGCTGCACGCCAGCACGCAAACCGACATTCGCACGCCCGAAAAAGCACGCTTTCTGCAAGACGCCGGCCTGTCGCAGATCGTGCTGGCGCGCGAGCTGGACCTGGCCCAGATCGCCGCCGTGCGCGACGCCCTTGACCCGGCGCGCTGCAGCATCGAATTTTTCGTGCACGGCGCCCTGTGCGTGGCCTACAGCGGGCAGTGCTACGTCAGCCACGCGCAGACCGGCCGCAGCGCCAACCGGGGCGATTGTTCGCAAGCCTGCCGCCTGCCCTACCAGGTGCTGGACGCGCAAGGCCGCTTTGTGGCGCACGACGCCCACGTGCTGAGCATGAAGGACAACAACCAGAGCCTGAACATCGCCCCGCTGATCGGCGCCGGGGTGCGCAGCTTCAAGATCGAAGGGCGCTACAAGGACCTGGGCTACGTCAAGAACATCACCGCGCACTACCGCCGGCTGATCGACGAGGTGCTGCAAACGCGGCCCGAACTGGCGCGCGCCAGCAGCGGCCAGACCACCTTCAGCTTTGCGCCCGACCCCAACCAGAACTTCAACCGCGAGTTCACCGACTACTTCGTCAACGGCCGCCAGGACGACATCGGCGCCTTCGACACGCCCAAGAACCCCGGCCAGCCGATCGGCTTTGTCACCCGCGTGGGCGCCGACCATTTCGAGCTGATGGCTGACGACGCGGCGCTGCAGCTGGCCAACGGCGATGGCCTGTGCTACTGGGACCAGCAAAAAGCACTGATCGGCGCGCAGGCCAACCGGGTGGAAAGCCTGGGCGACGGCGCCTGGCGCGTGTTCCCCAAAGACGCCATGGGCGACTTGCACGACTTGCGGCGCGGCACCCCCATCAACCGCAACCGCAGCATGGACTGGGTGCGCACCCTCGAAAAAAAATCGGCCGACCGCCGCATCGGCATCTGGCTGCGCCTGTGCGAAGCCGAGGGCGGCCTGCAGCTGCAAGCCACCGATGAAGAAGGAAATACGGCTTCAGCGCATGCCCAGCTTGCGTGGCAAGCTCCTAAAGATGAAGCAAGCAACGCGCAAAAACTGCGCGAATCGCTGGCCAAGCTGGGCGAAACCCTGTTCGCCCCCATCGACATTGCGCTGGCCCTGCCCCGCCCCTGGTTCGTGCCCGCCAGCGTGGCCAACGGCCTGCGCCGCGACGCCATCGCCGCGCTGCAAGCCGCCCGCGCCGCCGCCTGGCAACGCCTGCCGCGCGCCACGCCGGTCGAGCCGCCCACGCCCTACCCCGACGATTCGCTGAGCTACCTGGCCAACGTGTTCAACCACCAGGCGCGCGACTTCTACGCGCGCCACGGCGTCAAGGTGATCGACGCGGCCTACGAAAGCCACCAGGAAGATGGCGAAGTCAGCCTGATGATCACCAAACACTGCGTGCGCTTCTCGCTCAGCCTGTGCCCCAAGCAGGCCAAGGGCGTGATCGGCGTCAAAGGCACGGTGAAGGCCGAACCGCTGGTGCTGCAAAACGGCAAAGAAAGGCTGACCCTGCGCTTTGACTGCAAGCCGTGCGAGATGCATGTGGTGGGCAAGATCCGCCCTGGCGTGGTGCAGGCCGGCGCACGCGAAGCGGCCGAACACGCCCTGACCTTCTATCGCGCGCAGCCCGTGCCGCAAGTGTTTTCATAACAAAAACGGCCTCTAGCGCCCTATCCACCTGCGCAATAAGCTCCTGAAATCATAGTAACCCAGTACACGACCATGAAAATTCTCCTCCCTGTCGACGGCACCGAACTGTCTTTGCACGAAACCCGCTTTGCCCTGCAACTGATGCGCGAAGGCCTGAAATCCAGCGTGCTGCTGGTCAACGTGCAAGAGCCGGCGAGCTTCTACGAAATGATCACCGCCGACACGCCCGAGCTGATCGAACACGCCGCCCTGGAAGCCGGCGAAGACCTGATCGCCCCCGCCGCCGAGCTGCTGCGCGCGGCCGGCGTGGCCTTTGAATCGGCCATCGTCCAGGGCGACCCGGCGCAAGCCATGCTGGAGCTGATCGAGGAACACCACTGCGACATGGTGGTGATGGGCACCCGCGCGCTGGGGCCTATCCGCCGCTGGCTGGAAGGCGGTTCCACCTCGCAGCGCCTGGTGCACAACTCGCCCGTGCCGGTGCTGCTGGTCACGCCGCCCATCCCCGACTGAAGGCCGTGCCGCGTCACCGCGCCCGGTGACGGACCGGCATGGGGCGAAGCTGCCCGGTCGACAGGCTGGCGCCGCGCCGATGGCGCGCGCTAGCGCTTGCCCCGGCACAGGAGTTGCGACTGCTTGCACGTGCCTACCCCCGCTTTCATAGATGACAGAATGCCCCTTGCCGATGCACCGCTTTTGGGCATCGGGCACTGGTCGGCCGGGCGCACATGGATGGCGCGTTGCGCCGGACCTCAACCTCAGGAAGTATCAATATGAATAAAAACCCGTCCTATCTTTCAACCCCATTCAAGCTGGCCGCGCTGGCGCTCAGCCTGAGCGTGCTGGGCGCATGCAGCCAGAACCCGGTTGCGCCGGCAGCGGCCACGCCCGTCGCCAGCACGTCGGCACCTGCTCCTGCGCCCGCACCCGCACCCGTCGCCACCACGGCAGCGCCCAACCAGCTGCCCCGCGTGGTGGTACTGGCCACCGGCGGCACCATTGCCGGCGCCGGCGCGTCGGCGGCCAACAGCGCCACCTACGCAGCGGCCAAAGTGCCGGTGGACAAGCTGATCGCCGGCCTGCCCGAGCTGAGCCAGGTGGCCAATGTGCGCGGCGAGCAGGTGTTCCAGATCGCGTCAGAAAGCTTCACCAACGCGCAGCTGCTGCAACTGGGCAAGCACGTTTCGGCCCTGTCCAAGCGCGCCGACGTGGACGGCATCGTCGTCACCCACGGTACCGACACGCTGGAAGAAACGGCCTATTTCCTCAGCCTGACGGTGCACACCAACAAGCCGATCGTGGTGGTAGGCTCGATGCGCCCCGGCACCGCCCTGTCGGCCGATGGCGCGCTGAACCTGTACGGCGCCATCGCCGTGGCCGGCAGCAAGGACGCCATGGGCAAAGGCGTGCTGGTGACCATGAACGACGAGATTCAGAGCGGCCGCGACGTGGCCAAGGCCATCAACATCAAGACCGAGGCCTTCAAAAGCCAATGGGGCCCGCTGGGCATGATCGTGGAAGGCAAGAGCCACTGGTTCCGCGCGCCGGTCAAGCGCCACACCACGCAGTCGGAGTTCAACATCGACACCATCACCGCGCTGCCGCAGGTGGACATCGCCTACGGTTACGGCAACGTACCTGCCAGCCTGGTGGAAGCCGCTGGCAAGGGCGCCAAGGCGATCATCCACGCCGGCACCGGCAATGGCTCGGTGGCAGACCGCGTGGTGCCCGCATTGCAAAAGCTGCGCGCACAAGGCGTTCAGGTGGTGCGCAGCTCGCGCGTGAACACCGGCGGTTTCGTGCTGCGCAACGCCGAACAGCCCGATGACAAGTACGACTGGGTGGTGGCCCACGACCTGAACCCCCAGAAGGCCCGTATCCTGACCATGGTGGCACTGACGCAGCCGCGCACCGCACAGGACCTGCAGCGCATCTTCTGGGAATACTGAGCAAAACCGGGGCGCCGCCCCGGTTTTTTTGCCCCGCGCCGCTGCCTGGCACACCGCAGCGCCGTGAGGCCGAAAGAGGCCCATGCGACGCGGGTGCGTATGCGGTTTGCCGGCAGTGAGAGAAACAGGCCGGCAGGGGCCTAGCTGTAGTTTCCCAAGAGGTTGTTCACCCGAGGTGAAGGAAGATGGAGGTTCTGACATCTCCCAGCTTTCTTCAGGACTCCCCGGATGAACACCCACAAGAATGCCTCAATGACGCCGCGAGGT
>JAGOEM010000174.1 GCA_017997715.1 Ottowia sp. | reverse complement strand
TCGCGCTCGATGTCGCTGATCACGTGCCCGTCCACCGTGATCTGGTGCACGTGGCCTGAGCCGTAGCTGAGCCACTGCAGCTGTTTGCCGCTGGGCAGGGTGCTGTGGCTGCGCTGGCCCAGCGCGTCGTAGCCGTGGCGCCAGATCAGTGGCTGTGGCAGGGCCTGGCCGGCTGCCGCCTGCGGGTGGGGCAGGTGCTGCTGCACCTCTTCGGTGAGCTGGCTCAGCGCGTCATAGGCAAAGCCCACGCGGGCCGCGCCATTGAGCGCCTGGCGCATGCGCCCCAGGCGGTCGTAGGTGTAGTGGCTGGGCGCTTCGGTGTCGGCCAGCCGGCCATCGGCGCTGGCCAGCACATGGCGCTTGGCCGTCAGGCGCCCCAGCGCATCGCGCGTGAACAGGGTGCGCTTGGGCAGCGGGTCGCTGGGGTGCGGGCCGTAGGGGGTGGGTTGGCCCGCAGCTTCTTGCTGGCGCTCGTGCAGCTCGGTCAGCTCGCCAGCTGGGTTGTAGCGATAGCGCTGGATGCGGCCATCGAAGCCGATTTCCTGCGTGAGGTTGTCTGCGGCGTCGTAGGCGAACTGGTAATGGGCGCCGTTCTCGTTTTGCAGCACGACGAGGCGCGCTGCCACATCGTAGGCGTAGCGCAGGCTGTGGCCCAGCGCATCGATGCGGGCCACGGGCTGATCCAGCCCGTTGTACTGGTAGCGCGTGGCCGCGCCCAGCGGGTCGGTGTAGTGCGTCAGGTTGCCGGCGGCGTCGTAGCCATAGCGGTGCTGGGCGCCATCGGGCTGGGTGAGCTGGCGCAGCTGGCCCAGCGCGTCGTGCTGGTACACGCTCACCTGGCCCAGCGCATCGACCGATTGCAGCAGGTTGCCCAGCGCGTCGTAGCCATAGCGGGTGGTCTGGCCTGAGCAGTCGGTGTAGGCCACCAACTGGCCGGCGCCATCCCACTGAAGCTGCTTGGGCTTGCCCAAGGCATCGGTGATGACCAGCGGCAGGCCGCGCGCGTCGACCTGGTAGCCGGTGGTGTGGCCCAGCGCGTCGGTGTGCGCCAGCAGGTTGCCGCGTTCGTCGTAGGTGTTGCGCCAGTGGCCGCCTTCGGCGTCGGTGATTTCGACGGGCAGGTTGAGCGCGTTGTACGCAAAGCGGGTGGTGGCGCCGGCGGCATCGGTGACGGCGAGCAGGTTGCCGCGCTCGTCCCACTGGTAACGGGTGGTGCGGCCCAGGGCGTCGACGGCTTCGGTGGGGTTGCCGCTGGCGTCCATCTCGGTGCGCGTGAGGATGCGCGTGGGCGCACCCGACGCATCAGCCGGGCCGGGCTCTTCGATGGCGATGACTTCGTGGTGCGGGTTGTAGTGGTAGCTGGACACGCGCCCCAGCGCGTCGGTGACGTGGGTGACGCGGTGGGCCACGTCGTAGGTAAAGCGCGTGTCCAGCACGCCGGGCTCGTCGCACCAGGTGCGGATGACGCGCCCGCCAGCGTCCAGGCGGCTCCATTCTTGGTGGTGGGTGAAGCCGGTCTTGGTGGTGTAGGCCACCATCAGATGGTTCTGGTAGCGGTAGCGCCAGGAGCCGCCCAGCGCGTCGGTGGCGGCCGCGAGGTTGGGCTGGCTGTCGCCGCTCAGGTTGCCTTCGGTGTCGTAGGCGTAGCGCACCAGCACGCCGCCCTCATGGCGCTGCCCTGCTGCCACGCCTGGGGCCAGGCGCACCTCCAGCAGCAGGCCCTGATCGTTCCAGACGAAGTGAAGCCGGCGCCCGGCGCTGTCCGTGAGGCCCAGCGGGCGCGGGGGCAGCCCTTGCACGCTGGTTTCGGCGTACGGCGGGTAGTGCACCGTGATGGCGTTGCCGTTGCGGTCGGCCAGGCGGCAAAGGGGCAGGCGCCATTGGCCTGGCTGAGGGGCGGCAAACTGCTGGCGCAGGCCGTCGGTGGCTTCAAGCGTGTAGCTGCCGTCTTCGTGGTGCGTGAGGGTGAACTTCTCGCGCGCATTGAAGTGCGACTGGCCACGCTCCAGCGCGGGCAGCTCCACGCGCCGGCCCTTGGCGTCGTAGTAGTGGATGGCGCCAAACACCAGCGCCAGCTCGACGGCCAGCGGCACGCTCCAGCCCCAGCCCAGCCAGCCGGGGCGCCGGTCGCTGGAGCGGTAGAAGCGCTGCCACTGCAACGGAATCAGGCCCGGCAGCTTGAAGTCGGTCTCGCTCATGATCTTCACGCCGGTGGCGAAGATCACGGGGTGACAGGTGCCCAGCTCGCACACGGTGCCGGGCACATGGCCCTTGTTCACATCGTCTTGAATGGGGCCCTGGGTGTTGGGGTTGACGCGGTTGTCGTGGCGGGTGGCGACTTTGTCGACAGCTTTCTTGGCCAGCTTGGCAGCCTTGCCCAGCACAAAGCCGATCGTGATGGCCGCTACACCGTCGGCGATGATCTGCGCGATCTGATCGAGCTTGGCGTCGGTCAGTGGCGGGGTGAGCAGTTGCTGCACTTCGCTGGCCAGGGCCGCGACTTCAGAGGCGGCCTGCGCGGCTGCAGCGCCGCCCACCACGGCGTTCACGCCAGGGATCAGCTTGCCCACGAGCTTCAGCGCGGGGCCCACGAGCATGGCCGGATCGGTCAGGGAGTCACCCAGCGCCGCCAATTGACTCATGAAGGCGTCTGGGAGTTTCTCCAGAACCTTCTGCGCCAGCTTGCCATAGGGCTCGGGCAGCATCTTTATCGCCAGCTTGGCGGCCCAGCCCGGGTCAATGACCATCGAGTTGGACTTGGTGCGGTCAAACGAGCGCACGCTGGCGCGGCTTTCGAACTTGGTGTCGCCGCTGTAGGTGATGGGCTCGGCCGCGCCGCCGACCACGCCCGAGCGCACACCCGCTACGCCAACGATTTTGTCGGGCGTGGCCGGGTGAGACTCGAATCGGCTGCCCGCCACCGACACCGGGTTGCCGTCGATCTTCAAGGTCGCGGTGCCGTTCTTCAGGCCTGGGCCGTGCGCCACGTTCAGCACCGGCGCCACACCACCACCTTTCAGATAGATCGGGTTCGGCGGCGAGGGAATGATCGCCTGCACCCGACCCTCGTGGATCGCCCGGCGATCATTGACGTACGTGGCCATGAGATTCGGCTCCGATTCAGTGGGTTTGCACACCCGATGTGCGTGACCACGTGCACACCCAGGCGGCGATTCGTTCGTCCAGACCGGTCACGCTCTGCAGCGCAGCGTGACCAGCAATGCTTTGCGGCACCATCGGATGGTGATGAATTTGCCGCATCTCGAGAAAAAGACTGAGCATAAGCGGCACCCAGGCGGCGCCCATTTGACCCAATGACCCCGCCGGATCGCGCAGGGGCGGAAGGCCACCGCGCGCGGCCAGCGCGGCGCTAAGGCTGGCGGCTTCACTTCCTCGCCAAGGCGTGCCGTCCAGGTCGCTCCAGTAAGTATGAAGCGCGTCCACGGGCATGGCTGACGCTTGCAGTGCCTGCTCCACAGCGTCGATCAGCCCCTTGCCGCTGAGCAGATCTTCCACCCCAACACGCGCGCAGTCCTCTTGGCCGATGCCAGGCGGGTAGACAGAGGCGAACTCTTCTGATGTTGCATCACGGCCCAGTCGAACGAAGGCCGCACCCTCGGCGCCGATGAAGCCTTCAGTGTGGCGATTGACTTTGGCCCAACCTCGTTGGTACAGGGCCCGCGCGACAGGTGCATCGCACAGGCTATCGACACCACCTACCAATACTTCATCGACTTTTGGGTTGGCGTGCATAAAGCGGTAAGCGGCTGATAGCGCGTCAGCGCCCGCGCATGCTCCGCCGACAAAAAGGCGCATAGGCAGATATTCCGCGGCGACATCCAGTGCACGCGGCAGTTCCAACTGAAACCGCTCGGCGTCAAAGTGCTGGGGCAATTCAGGCCAGAGTTGAGGAAGGGCAATAAACGCCATCAGTGGCCGCTGAAGAGGCCATGCAGCAGGGGAGGCGCGCAATGCTTCGATCAAGGCGGGGGTAGCCAACCGGAGCAACCTGTCTGTGCCGGATTCATCAGTTGGAATGGCCGACACGGGGGATACGGTAGCGCGATGGTCGATGTGGTCGGGCATCTGAATGCGCGTGAACGCCGACTGGTGGGCGTTCAGCGCGCAGGCGGTCAACCATGCCCGCGTGCCGACGGGCGTGCAGGCGCCGGATGCAGTGATGACCAAGGGTTTCATGGGCTTGCTCTTTCAACGAGCATTCGTTCCCACGCTGAAGCAGTGCTCACCGCAAGTCCCTGCACGCCGGCCACGTCAGCAGCATCAATAAAAACAGGAACACGCAGCTTGCACGCATATTCGACATACAGCATCTGGCGCAACGGCGCACCTACTGCGGGAGCACTATTTTCAAGAAGCACGTTGGCCATAGGCTGCCCCAACCGAATGGGTTGATCGGCGGGAAGAGCCAGAGAATCGGCGGTTGTCAGGAGGCGAGTCGAACGTTCATCGCCGGGGCGCGACATGTCAAACAGGTAATCGGCCAGGGTCCCGGATACCAGCGAAACCCCATCCGCCAACGCCCGACATTGGCCTTCATTTGACCAATCAACGTCAGGGATCACCGCCAGCAGCGCGTTCCAGTCTCCCGACAGTGCGTAGAGATAGCAAAGGCGCTCAAAGCCCAGGTGAAGAAATTTTCCAGCTCGCATATCATCGCGCGTGGAACTGGTAGCCCGCGCCGCACAGATGGCCAACGCCGTCAACGAAGCAGTTCGCGCCAATATCGTGCGTGCGGCGTTCAGGGCTTGGCTGCTCCCCATGAGTTGCAGTGCGTACAGCGCCGCGTCGGTGTCAGATGCTGGGTCGTTCAGGCTCGCAAGGGCACTCTGCACTGAGTCGAAATTCCCGGTACACCGCCACCGGCAGAGAGCAGCAGCGCCGCCTGGCATTTTCTCGGAAACGTCCGCGGCAAGTCGTGCGAAATGATCGGAAATCGCAGGTCGCGCGATGCCCATGGCGATGCACAGATTTTCGAGACCAGCGGGGCTTTGAGACCTGTTTGGACCCTGCAGTGCATTCGCGAGCCCACCTGCCACTGAAGTGTCAAAGCAGAACCGTAAGCCATCCGCAACCGACATAGGGTGTCGCGCGAAGACCTCAGGGATGGTTAGCCAAAGATCAATCTCGCCGCCGCGTGACAGTTGCACCATCAGCGCGCCAATGCATGTCGTCGCAAAAGCTGTGGCGGCCGGTGCTTTGAGTTCGTGTTCGACCTCGCGTACTCTGTGCAAAAGGGCGTTGAAGGAGGTGGCGTCGTGCAGCAGATATTCTTTGATGACGACGAGGGCCTGCACAATGCTGGTATCGAATACGTCCAGGGCATCAAGTCGATGACCCGCTACATTGACCAAGTGTTGTCGACGCCAATATTGCGTGCACAGTAGCCGCGTTGCTTGTTCTGCTGGTCGCCCATCGATACCGAGTTGAGTTGCTATGCGCCCCTCGTGCAAATTGACGATCCGACTCATGCCATTGCCTCTGTGACGTCGCCCTGCATGACTTGAATGAAATTGCTGCAATGATCGAAAACTTGAGCCCCTTTTCCGCCGACCTGGTGCCTTCGTTTGATGCCAAAGGTCACGCGCAGACGATCATCATTGTGAAGGGCACGTTTGATCTGCGCGGAAGGCTGCGGCCGCCGTCGAAGGCTGCCCCGATATGGACGGGGGACGTGTACTTTGATGGCGCTGAATATCCTGAGTACACCGTGCGTTTCGAGGCCGACTGGGCACCCGCAAAACCACTGACTGATGTAATTGTCAATGGTCACGCGTACGCGCCGACAGGGCGCCCGGCATCGCATGTAGACGTAGGAGTGCAGGTGAGTGGCGCAAGACCAGTGCTTGCACGAGTCTTCGGACCGCGATACTGGAGCAAACGATCGGGCTGGGCTTTGTCGTCCGCGCAGCCAGCACTCCGGATGCCGCTGGCCTCCTGGATGCCGATGGTGGATGCACTGACGAACGGCGGCGCGCTGCAGCCAGCCAGCCCGGTTGAGTGGCTCGATGAATCCAGCCTCACACCCGATATGCAAGCAGTGCCAGCCGGTTTCGGGACTTTCTCCAGAATTTGGCTCCCGCGGCGGAAGTACGCTGGATCTTCTGCGCCGAGCGGGAGGAACCTCTCCGCTGGCCTCGACGGCGGTATGCCTCCCGATTTTGATGAGCGCTATTGGAATTGCGCGCATCCCAAGCTTCAATATGCCCGCGAAAGCCTCCAGACCGGCACTGAAATACGGCTTGTAAATATGCACCACCAAGGTGATGTCCACGTCGTCCTGCCCAGCGTGCCGCTGGCGATCTCGTCGCATGCGACAGGCCGTATTGAACCAGAGCTCGATACCGTGATCATCGAGCCCGATGAAGACCAACTCATCCTGATCTGGCGGCACGCTGTCGCCCGAACGCCGATGGCTCGCATGGGACTTGTAGCCGTCCATCTATCCACCGATTAGTTGATGCGGACCTCGGCCGCGTCAATGTCCACCAAATCGCGGGCATCGTGCTGAATTTGGTGTGCAACGATGCGCGCAATCCCATCGGCGTTCAACTTGACCAGCGTGCATCCCGCTTCGAGTGTGATGGATTGGCCTGATCGAATTGTCACTGCCCTATCAGCCAGCGGAGTTCCTGCGACAGGTTGGAGCAAGGCTGCGATGGAGGCCGAGCCTTCGCCTGACGAATAGAAGACCGCCACCACATCACCAGGTACAAGCGGCGGCAACAGTACGCCGGTAATCGCGTTCAATTGCGAGTTACCGAGGCGTATCACGTACTCCGTGTCGCTGAGAACGTCATTGACGATTGCCTTGAGCAAACTCAAATCGGCCCGAGTGTCAGTCAACTGTGTGGGTGCTTGCTGCGCAGCGACCGTGTTCATTGCCGTGATTTTTCCAAGCGAGGGCCAGTCAGGCCGGGTTGATGTGCGTTTTCGGTGACGCGATCGTGATGTCTGAACTGCCAACGACATTGATTGTCTTGCCATTGATCTGGACGGTGCCGTCCTTGGTCATGCGCAATACGGCGGCGCCACACTTGATCTCGATGGCGTCGCCTACATCGACAGCCATTTCCTTGCCAACTTTCACAGTTTTGACTTGGCCCACCGTGGTTTCGCTGTTCTCACCGATAGATGTCGTTTGGGTTTTCGTTACGCTCACGCTCCGATTCATCAGGACGTTGGTGGTTTGATCCAGCACTACGTTGACCATCATCGCGGCACCCACGTTCACGCTGTAGACCGCACCAATGTTCACCATCTTGGCCAGCCCCACGTTCTGCATGTAGGCCAGGCCAATGGTTTCAGTCTTGAAGCTGCCCACCTTGATCGACCAGTTCTTGCCGATCTTGTCCTTCTCGTTCTTGCCAATCGTCTTGTCGCGGTTGGAGCCGACTTTTAAAGACTGGTTGATCCCGATGTCGATCTTCTCGTTCTTGCCCACATCCTCGGTGCGGTTGTC
>JAGOEM010000173.1 GCA_017997715.1 Ottowia sp. | reverse complement strand
CGCGGCCTGGAACCCACCGGCATTGAAGACCAGGTGCTGGCCGGGCGCGACTACGGGCGCGGCTTTTGGGCGCAGCAGTGGTTGGGGTTGCGTCGCCTTACATCGATGGCATGGTCAAAGCGTTAGGTTAATTGGCTTTGCGTTTTTAATATGGGGGAATTAATATGAGTAAATTATGTAGTTGGACTTTCGCGGTTGCAATTTTATTCAGCTTGGCCGCGTGTGCTAATCCACCAATCGTGGCCGTAGGGGAAGGGGTCTATTTGTTGGCCAAAGAAGACCGAGGCGGAATATTTGGAAATATGGCTAAGCTGAAAGCGGATGTTATCGCTGAGGCCAACGCCTTCGCCGCGAATAGGGGAATGGTCGCAGTTCCAGTTTCTTTTAAGGAAAAGCCGGTCAGTGCGCGTCCCGCAGACTGGGCAGCGGTGGAATACCAATTTAGGCTGGCGCCGTCAGGTACAGCCGAAGCGAGAACTGGATCGCTCAACGCAGATCGCAGTGCAATACCGACACGGCCGGACATAGCAATTCAGCGTTCAACTCATGTAAACGCAGATCTATCCGCTCGTGTTTCTGGAAATGGCCCACCCTCCGCGTCTCCGTCACGAGATCTTTACACCGAACTCATCCGATTGGACGACTTGAAGAAACGCGGAATTATTTCTAGCGCTGAGTTTGAGCAGCAAAAGAGAAAATTGCTTAATGCACAATAGTTCCCTAACTTGCGTTTGCGGTTGGTGAACTGGCTTTGTCCAAACACCAGAAGTTCACGCCGCGATTCTGCGCTCGAGACGCTTGCGAAGGAAGAACGTGGCGATGGTTGTTAAGGGCGCGGTGAACTACCCTACGTGATATGAAACTCCTGCTGGATTCCTTCTGGCGCGCTGCCGCCTATTGCCTGAACCCGCGGGTGATCGTGCTGTCGCTGTTGCCGCTGATGGTCATGCTGGTCTTGATCGGCCTGCTGGGTTACTTCTTCTGGGCTTCGGCGCTGTTGGCGATGAACCAGTGGCTGGAGGCGTCGTCCGTCATCGGCACGTTGACCGGGTGGCTGGACAAGCTGGGCGCGGGTGCGCTGCGCGAGGTGCTGGCGCCGCTGTTGCTGGTGGTGCTGGCCACGCCGCTGATCGTGGTCGCATCGTTGCTGCTGGTGGCGCTGCTGCTGACGCCCGCCATGCTCAAACTGGTGACGGCGCGGCGCTTTCCGCAGCTGGAGCGGCGCGGCAGCGGCTCGGTGATGGCGGCCGTGGCCTGGTCGCTGGGCAACACGGCGGTGGCGCTGCTGGCGCTGGTGCTGTCGATTCCGCTGTGGCTGGTGCCGCCGCTGGTGTTGCTGTTGCCGCCGCTGATCTGGGGCTGGCTGACTTACCGCGTGATGAGCTACGACGCCCTGAGCGAGCACGCCAGCGCGGCCGAGCGGCGCGCGCTGCTGAAGGCGCACCGCACCCCGCTGCTGGTGATTGGCATCGTCTGCGGCTACCTGGGCGCTGCGCCGGGCGTGGTGTGGGCGTCGTTTGCGCTGTTCGCGATTGCCTTTGCGCTGCTGATTCCGGTGGCGATCTGGATTTACACGCTGGTGTTCGCCTTTTCGTCGCTGTGGTTCACCCATTACTGCCTGGGCGCGCTGCAGGCGCAGCGGGCACTGACGGATGCCAGCCTGCCAGGGCAGGGCGCGGCGCGGGCTGAACCCACGCCGCTTGAACTTCACCCGACGGAACCCCTTGCATTGCCACGCCATGAACCCTGAATCCATCGCGCCCGCCGCCACGCCGCCCACCTTCGGCCTGATCGTCATCGGCGACGAAATCCTGTCCGGCAAACGCGTGGACAAACACCTGCCGCACTTTGTCGAAGTACTGGGCCAACGTGGCCTGCAACTGGCGTGGGCCGAATACGTGGGCGATGACCCGGCGCGCATCACCGCCACCCTGCGGCGCGCGCGCGATTCGGGCGACGTGGTGTTCTGCACCGGCGGCATTGGCGCCACCCCGGACGACCACACGCGCCAATGCGCCGCCGCCGCCTTCGGCCTGCCCCTGGTGCTGCACCCTGAGGCCAAACGCCTGATTCAAGAGCGCATGGCCGACGTCGCCCGCGAAAAAGGCCAGCCCTATGAACCCGACCGCGCCGACAACCAGCACCGCCTGAACATGGGCGTGTTCCCCGAAGGCGCGCGCCTTTTGCCCAATCCTTACAACAAGATTCCGGGCTTTGCGCTTACCACGCCTGCGGAGGGTGCTATGTATTTTGCACCTGGCTTTCCGGTGATGGCGTGGCCGATGATGGCCTGGGCGCTGGACAACGATTGGTCGCACTGCTTTCAGCGCGGCGCCTGGCAGGAAAAATCCGTCATCGTCTTTGGCGCCATGGAAGCGACGCTGACGCCAATCATGGAGCGCGTGGAAGCCGCGCACCCCGGCGTGAAGGTGTTCAGCCTGCCCAGTGTGGACCACCCGCAGTACGGCGCGCACATCGATCTGGGTGTGAAGGGCGCGCCCGCCGCCGCCGAAGCCGCCTACGCCGACCTGCGCGCCTGGTTGGTGCCATTCGATTTGCGCTATGGCCCCGAAATTGTGCGCACCAACTAGCACCAATGTGGTGCATTCTTGTGAAACGCACCAAATAAGCGCATCGGCGCGGCTGCCTGCACGCGTTCAGGGGGCAGGTGCACGGCTTGGTGTTGTAACGGTCAGCTTGCCCCAAGTGAAGGCACAATCGTCTTCACGCACAGGCGGTCTGGCGCCGCCGCATCTGTTCAGGCAGGTGCTGGCACGGAAGCTGCTGAACAGTGCACAAGCCTTTTTTTGAACCATACCTTTCGCTCAGGAGAACTCAAATGGCCAAGTCGGTCGCAGACGTGTTGAAAATGGTGAAGGAAGACGAATGCAAGTTCGTTGACTTCCGCTTCACCGATACCCGCGGTAAAGAACAGCACGTCACCGTGCCGGTGTCGCATTTTGACGAGGACAAATTCAGCGAAGGCCACGCCTTCGACGGCTCGTCCATCGCTGGCTGGAAGGGCATCGAAGCCTCTGACATGCTGCTGATGCCCGACCCGGCCACGGCGCACATCGATCCGTTCTACGAAGAATCCACCCTGGTGCTGACCTGTGACGTGCTGGAGCCAGGCGATGGCAAGGCCTATGAGCGCGACCCGCGTTCGCTGGCGCGCCGCGCCGAGGCGTACCTGAAAGCATCGGGCATTGGCGATACCGCCTACTTCGGCCCAGAGCCAGAGTTCTTCGTGTTCGACGGCGTGCGCTGGAGCACCGAACCCGGCTACAGCTTCTACAAGATCGACGAATACGAAGCGCCCTGGAACAGCGGCGCCGAGCTGGAAGGCGGCAACCGCGGCCACCGTCCCACCGTCAAGGGCGGCTACTTCCCTGTTCCCCCCGTGGACAGCACGCACGACATGCGCGCCGAAATGGTGCTGCTGCTGGAAGGCATGGGCATCCCGGTCGAAGTGTTCCACCACGAAGTGGCGGGCGCGGGCCAGATGGAAATCGGCACCAAGTTCAGCACCCTGGTTGAGCGCGCCGACTGGACGCAGCGCCTGAAGCACGTGGTCTGGAACGTGGCCGATGCCTACGGCAAGACCGCCACTTTCATGCCCAAGCCCTACCACGGCGACAACGGCAGCGGCATGCACGTGCACCAGTCGATCTGGAAGGGCGGCAAGAACCTGTTTGCGGGCAAGGGCTACGCCGGCCTGTCGGACACGGCGCTGCACTACATCGGCGGCATCATCAAACACGCCCGTGCCCTGAACGCCATCACCAACCCCAGCACCAACAGCTACAAGCGCCTGGTGCCGCACTTCGAAGCCCCGGTCAAGCTGGCCTATTCCAGCCGCAACCGCTCCGCCTCGATCCGCATTCCGCACGTGGCCAGCGACAAGGCCCGCCGCATCGAGGCGCGCTTCCCCGATCCGATGGCCAACCCGTACCTGTGCTTCTCGGCCCTGCTGATGGCCGGCCTGGACGGCATCGAGAACAAGATCCACCCCGGCGAAGCCGCCACCAAGGATCTGTACCACCTGCCGCCCGAAGAGGACAAGCTGGTGCCCACCGTGTGCCACAGCCTGGACCAGGCGCTGGAAGAGCTGGACAAGGACCGTGCCTTCCTGACCAAGGGCGGCGTGTTCTCGGATTCGATGCTCGATGCCTACATCGACCTGAAAATGACCGAGGTCAGCCGTATCCGTGTGCAGGTCAACCCGGCCGAGTACGACATGTACTATTCGCTGTGACCTGAGCACAACGGAAGTGAAACAAGGCGGCCTTAGTGCCGCCTTTTTCCGTTGGTGGCCGGGAACACCGGGTGACCAACGGGGTCTACATGGCCGATACTTCCACTTTTGCTCCCCGGTGCTGGCCGCTGGCCAGCCCTGGAGACCGTCAATGACCCATGCTTCCTTGTTGATTCCCTCCCTGGTGCTTGCTGCAAGCGTGCTGGGGGCCGCCCTGCCTGCCGCTGCGCAAGAGCGCATTTACCGCTGCGGCAACGAATACACCAACCAGATCAAGGGCCGTTCCGGCTGCAAGCTGGTTGAAGGCGGTAACGTGACCGTGGTGCGCGGCACCGCCAACGCCGGTGCGCCTGCCGCCAACCCCAGCCCAGCGCGCACCAGCAGTGCCGGCAGCGATTCACCGGCCGCACCGCGCGCCAGCAGCGCCCCGGCGGCCCCTGCCGCACCGCGCATCGACACGCCCGATCAGCGCGCGCGCGATTCGGACGCCAAGACCATTCTTGAACAAGAGCTGCGCCGCGCCGAAACGCGCCAGGCCGAGCTGAAGAAAGAATTCAACAATGGCGAGCCTGAGCGCCAGGGCAACGAGCGCAACTACCAGAAATACCTGGACCGCGTGGCTGAAATGAAAGCCTCCATCGCCCGCAACCAGTCGGACATCGACGGCCTGAAGCGCGAACTGGGCCGCTTCCGCTGATGGAGCGGGCCACGCCTGGCCCGCTGCTGCGCCTTTTGCCCGGCATTGAAAACCCCATAAAACACCATGGGCGCTGCTCGCCGTCCCCACCCCGCTCGTTTTCAGGCGTTTGACCTGCTGCCCACGCTGGTGGCCGTGGTGGACGACGAGGGCGTCGTCCTGTTTGCCAATGCCTCGCTGGAAAACGCCATTGGCCTGTCCTGGCGCAGCATCGAGGGCACGCGGCTGCTGAGCTACTTTGTAGAGTCTGGCACCCTGCAGCACGCCTTCCAGGGCGTGCGGGGCAACCAGTTCGCGGCCCTGCGCTACGACGCCCAGTTGCGGCCCCAGAGCGGTGACCCGCTGGCGGTGCACGCCATCGTGGCCCAGACCGAGCGGGCGGGCGAAATCATCGTGGAGTTGCTGCCGCTGGAACAACAGGTGCGGCAAGAGCGCGAAGGCCGGCTGGCCGACCAGACCAAGGCCAACAAGGAGCTGTTTCGCAACCTGGCGCACGAGATCAAGAACCCGCTGGGCGGCATCCGCGGGGCGGCCCAGCTGCTCGAAATGGAAATCGTCGACCGCAGCCTGCACGAGTACACGCAGGTCATCATCCACGAGTCCGACCGGCTGCAGCTGCTGGTCGATCGCCTGCTGGCGCCCCACCGCCACCGGCAGGTGCTGGGCGACGTGAACATCCATGAGGTGTGCGAACGCGTGCGTTCGCTGGTGCTGGCCGAATTCCCGCGCGGCCTGAAGGTGGTGCGCGACTACGACACCTCATTGCCCGACCTGCGCGGCGACCGCGAACAGCTGATTCAGGCGGTGCTGAACGTCGTGCACAACGCCGCCCAGGCCCTGACCGAACGCATTGCGCAGGGCGATGCGCAGATCACCCTGCGCACGCGTGTGCTGCGCCAGGTTACGTTTGGCCGACGGCGTTATAGACTGGCATTGGAATTGCATGTCATCGACAACGGGCCCGGTGTTTCAGAGGCGATCAAGGACCGTGTGTTTCAGCCCCTGGTATCAGGGCACGACGGAGGAAGTGGCCTGGGGCTGACCCTGGCGCAGACCTTCGTGCAGCAACACGGTGGCTTGATCGAGTTGGACAGCGAGCCTGGAAAGACGGATTTCCGGATCCTGATTCCGTTGCCCTGAGCATCTGTGGGGCGCCGGGGCAGGGGGCGCAGCCCAGGCGCGCGGTCCGGCAGTCCTTGCCAAACCCAAGATGCAGGAGTGAAGCCCCCCATGCAGCCGATCTGGATCGTGGACGACGACCCGTCCATCCGCTTCGTCCTGGAAAAAGCCCTGGCGCGCGAAGCGCTGCCCACCCGTTCGTTCGCCAACCCGCGCGAAGTGCTGGCCGCGCTGAACGACGCCGACGCGCCCGGCCCCAGCGTGCTGGTCAGCGACATCCGCATGCCCGGCGGCAACGGGCTGGAACTGCTTTCGTCGGTCAAAGAGAAATTGCCCGCGCTGCCGGTGATCGTGATGACCGCCTATTCCGATCTGGACAGCGCCGTGTCCGCCTTCCAGGGCGGCGCCTTTGACTACCTGGCCAAGCCGTTCGACGTGTCGCAGTCGGTCGAGCTGATCCGCCGCGCCGTCGCCGAAAGCCAGCGCGAAGCCGTGGCCGATGTGCAGCAGGTGCTGGCGCCCGAAATGCTGGGCCAGGCACCCGCCATGCAGGACGTGTTCCGCGCCATTGGCCGTCTGTCCAACAGCCAGGTCACGGTGATGATCACCGGCGAATCGGGCAGCGGCAAAGAACTGGTGGCGCGCGCGCTGCACAAGCATTCCACCCGGTCGCGCGGCCCCTTTGTGGCCATCAACACCGCCGCCATTCCCAAGGATTTGCTCGAATCCGAGCTGTTTGGCCACGAACGCGGCGCCTTCACCGGCGCGCAAACCCTGCGGCGCGGCCGCTTTGAGCAGGCCGAGGGCGGCACCCTGTTCCTCGACGAAATCGGCGACATGCCGTTCGACTTGCAAACGCGCCTGCTGCGCGTGCTGTCCGATGGGCAGTTTTACCGCGTGGGCGGGCACCAGGCCGTGCAGGCCAACGTGCGGGTGATTGCCGCCACCCACCAGAACCTGGAACAGCGCGTGACCGACGGCGCCTTCCGCGAAGACCTGTTCCACCGCCTCAACGTCATCCGCCTGCGCCTGCCGCCGCTGCGCGAGCGGCACGAAGACATCCCCGCGCTGACCCGGCACTTCCTGGCCCTCAGCGCGCGCCAACTGGGCGTGCAGCCCAAGCAGATGTCGGCCCCCGCGCTGACGCGGCTGGCGGGCTTTTCCTTCCCCGGCAACGTGCGCCAGCTGGAGAACATCTGCCACTGGCTGACCGTGATGGCGCCGTCGCAAGTCATCGAAACCAAGGACCTGCCGCCCGAAGTGCTGGCCGTGCCGCCCCGGGCCGACGCCGTGGCGGCCCCACCGCCAGCACCACCGCCCAGTGCCAACGCGGAAGTGCCTGCGTTTGCGCCCACGCCGCGGTCAGGGCAGGGCGGCGCGGTGTACGAAACCAGCGCGGCCACGCCTGCGGCGTATGTGCCCCCGGTGCGCATGCCCGGCGCCGGGCTTGCCG
>JAGOEM010000032.1 GCA_017997715.1 Ottowia sp. | reverse complement strand
ACGGCGTGAAGCTGTACGGCAACGTGATCATCGCCAGCCCCAAGCTGATCAAGGAGAACCCGGCCGCCATCAAGGCCTTTTTGACGGCCTTTGCCAAGGGCGCCAAGGAAGTCATGGCCAACCCCGCCATGGGCGTGGAATCGGTCAAGGCGCGCGACGGCATCGTCAACGTGGCGATGGAAACACGGCGCCTGCAGATGGCCATCAACGACGTGATCGCCAGCCCCGACGCCTATGCCGAAGGCTTTGGCCAGGTGGTGCCCAGCCGCCTGTCGCTGATGGCGTCTCAGGTGTCGGACGCCTATGGCACCAAGACCCGCGTGACGCCCGAGGCGGTATGGAACGGCAGCTTCCTGCCGTCCAAGGCCGAGTTGAACGTGCTGCCGCCGGCCCGCCAATGAGCGCCAGCCCAGCGCCCGCCACTGCGGCGCCTTTCATCGACTTTCGCGACGTCTGGCTGGCCTACAACGACGAGCTGCTGGCGCAGCAGCAGTTTGCGGTGGAAGCGATCGACCTACGCGTGGCTCAGGGCGAGTTCATCGCCATCGTCGGGCCGTCGGGCTGCGGCAAATCCACCTTCATGAAGCTGGCCACGGGGCTGAGGCGGCCTTCGCGCGGGCAGATCATCATCGACGGGCGCGAAGTTGCCGGGCCGCTGAAGATTTCCGGCATGGCGTTTCAGGCGTCATCGCTGCTGCCGTGGCGCACCACGCTGGACAACGTGCTGCTGCCGCTGGAGATCGTGGAGCCGTATCGCTCTCAATTTCGCAGCAAAAAAGCCGAATACGCTGAGCGCGCAAGGGCGCTTTTGCGGCAGGTGGGCTTGGGCGGCTACGAAGACAAATACCCCTGGCAGCTGTCGGGCGGCATGCAGCAGCGCGCCAGCATCTGCCGGGCGCTGATCCACGAACCCAAGATGCTGCTGCTGGACGAGCCCTTTGGCGCACTGGACGCCTTCACGCGCGAAGAGCTGTGGTGCACGCTGCGCGATTTGTGGCAGGCGCAGCGCTTCAACGTGATTCTGGTCACACACGATTTGCGCGAAAGCGTGTTTCTGGCCGACACCGTCTACGTGATGAGCAAGAGCCCCGGGCGCTTTGTGGTGCGGCGCGATATCGACCTGCCGCGCCCGCGCGACCTGGAGCTGACCTACACCCCGCAGTTCACCCACATCGTGCACGAGCTGCGCGGCCATATCGGCGCCATGCGGCGAAGCACCGACGGCGTGCACCCGGCATCAGAGGTGGCGCAATGAACCGCCGCCGATGGATGGAGCGCGCCTCGCCCTTTTTGCTGCTGGCGCTGATTCTGGTGGTGTGGGAAATCATCTGCCGCGCCTTCAACGTGTCGGAATTCATCTTCCCCAGCCCGTCGGCGATCTGGGCCAAGCTGATCGAGTTTCACGCCGTGATCGCCCAGCACGCCTGGCGCACCTACTGGGTGACGATGCTGGGCTTTGCCATCGCCATCGTGGTGGGTGTGCTGCTGGGTTTCGTCATCGGCAGCTCGCGCCTGGCCTATACCGCCATCTACCCGCTGATGACGGCTTTCAACGCGCTGCCCAAGGCGGCCTTCATCCCGGTGCTGGTGGTGTGGTTTGGCATTGGCGTGGGGCCGGCGGTGCTGACGGCGTTTCTGATCTCGTTCTTTCCGATCACGGTGAACATCGCCACTGGCCTGGCCACGCTGGAGCCAGAGCTGGAAGACGTGCTGCGCGTGCTGGGCGCCAAGCGCTGGGACGTGTTGACCAAGGTCGGCCTGCCGCGCTCGATGCCGTACTTTTGGGGTTCGCTCAAGGTGGCGATCACGCTGGCCTTTGTCGGCACCACGGTGTCTGAAATGACGGCCGCCAACGAAGGCATTGGCTACCTGCTGATCAGCGCCGGCTCATCGATGCAGATGGGCCTGGCCTTTGCCGGCCTGCTGGTGGTGGGGGTGATGGCGATGGCGATGTACGAGCTGTTCAGCTTCGTCGAAAAGCACACCACGGCCTGGGCGCACCGCGGTTCGCAGGCGGCTTGACGCAAGCCGCCGCGCCTTACCAGTTCAAGCCCAGCCGCAGCGGCAGATACACCGCAATGCCCACCGCAATGGTCAGCGGCAAGGTGAACGACTGGCGCCGCCGCCAAAAGTAGAACGCTGCCGCCGCCACCGACGCCCACACCCGCGCATCGCGCCAGGGGGCGGTGAAGGCGCCATCGGTCATCAGAATGTCGGGCGCGATCACGGCGGTAAGGGCGGCAATCGGCGCGTACTGCAGGCCGCGCTGCGCCCATTCGGGCAGCTGCCATTCGCGTTCGCTGATGAAGAAAAAGCAGCGCGTGATGACCGACACCACGGTCATGCCCAGTATGGCAACGATGGTCCAGCCGTCAGTCATGGCCGATCTCCTTGGGCTTGGCCATGCGCGCCTGCACCTTGGGTTCGAGGTACAGGCAGACGATCACCGCCACCGCAATGGCCGACACGATGTTCAGCCGGTACGGCAAGCCATACACCGCCACGGCCGCCGCAGCCGCCACGATGGCCGACAGCGCCCGCAGCTGCGTGGTGGCCAGTGAACAGGCTACGGCCAACAGCGCCAGCGTGCCCGCGAATTCCAGGCCCCAGCTGGCGGGCAGCGCGTTGCCCAGAAAGATGCCCAGCATGCTCATCGTTTGCCAGAACAGCCAGTTGGTGACGTTGCCGCCCCACAGGTAGGCCATTTGCGCGCGGCGCTGGGTTTCGGTCTCAGCCGGCTTGGGAAAGCGCCGGGTGTACAGCACGTAGGTCACGTCGCCCGTGAAGTAGCCCAGGTACAGGCGTTTGAGCCGTGGCAGAAACATGAAGTAGTCGCGCAGGTGCAGGCTGAACACCACAAAGCGCAGGTTCACGCAAAAGGCCGTGGCCAGCACCACCCACAGCGGCGCGCCGGCGGCGATCAGCGGAATGGCGGCCAGCTGGGCACTGCCGGCAAACACCAGCAGCGACATCAGCACCGCTTCGGTGATGCTCATGCCGCTCTTGATCATGGCCACGCCGGTCATGAACGACCACGCCGTCAGGCCGACCGAGATGCCCGCCATTTCGCGCGCGCCCACCCAGAACAAGGGGTGGCGCGCGGTGCGGGCGTAGCCGTCCACACGGTTCGCCAGCCAGGCGCCCACGCGCCCGCGCGGCGACAGCTCGCGCGGCGGATCGGGCAAGGGCATGTTCATGGCGCGGCGTTGCCCGCAGCTGCCTGGCCCGGCGGGTCAGGCGGCAACGGCTCGAACAGCTGGCCCGGCGCCAGATCGAAGCCGCGCAGGAATTCGCGCGCAGGCAGGCGCTTGCCGCCGGGGCGCTGCAGCTCGGTCAGGGTCAATGCGCCTTCGCCGCAGGCCACCGTCACGCCATCGTCGTTGCATAGCAAAATCTGGCCTGGGCGCGCGTCTGGCGGGCGTGAGCAGCTACTGATTTCAGAGCGCCACAGCTTCACCACCTCGCCAGCCAGCACGCCGCTGGCGCCAGGGAAGGGGTTGAACGCGCGAATGCGCCGCTCAATCACCTGGGCGGGCAAGGACCAATCGACCGCCGCCTCATGCTTCTCGATCTTGTGCGCGTAGGTCACGCCCTCGGCCGGCTGCGGCACGGGGCGCAGGCCGCCCGTTGCCGCCTGCTGCAGCACCTGCACGATCAGGCGCCCGCCCTGCGCGGCCAGCCGGTCGTGCAGCGTGGCCGTGGTGTCGCGGCCATCGATCGGCAAGGGCTCGATCAACAGCATGTCGCCCGTATCCAGCCCCGCATCCATCTGCATGATGGTGACGCCGGTTTGCGCGTCGCCCGCCTCGATGGCGCGGTGAATTGGCGCCGCGCCACGCCAGCGCGGCAACAGGCTGGCGTGGATGTTCAGGCAGCCGTAACGGCCCCCCACGCTGGCGGCTTCGCCGCTGCGGGGGGCGCTCATGGCATCCAGCACCCACTGCGGCAGGATCAGCCCATAGGCGGCAACGACCATCACATCGGCGTCAGCGGCCTGCAGCGCGGCGCGCGCGGCCTGGGCGTCGTCGGGGTATTTGCCGTCCAGGCGCAGGCTGCGCGGCTGGGCCAATGGCACGCCGTGCGCCAGGGCAAACTGCTTGACGGGCGAGGCTTGCAGCTTCATGCCGCGTCCGGCCGGGCGGTCGGGCTGGGTCAGTACCAGGGCAATTTCGAAACCGGCGTTTTGCAAGGCTTCCAGCGCCACGCGGGCGAATTCCGGCGTGCCGGCAAAAACAACTTTCATGCTACAAATTCAGAAGCTGCCTGCGCACGTGGTTATTGCGCTAGCGGCCTATTTCACATATTTTTTAAAGCCGACTCAACGAGGATCGGGCGGATCTGGCAGGGGTTCGTCGCCCACCGAATAGTGCCGCACCACGCCGCCCCGGTCGACGTCGATGTACAGCAGGCGCCACACCGGGCCATCGGCATAGCGCCAGACCCAGATGACCCCATCAAAGTTGTGCACGCCCATGGTTCTTGCCGGCGCGCCGTATTCGCGCAGCACGTCGTCGCGGGTCCATTGGTCTGGCTGAATGCGCTGCGCGAACAGGGCTTCGTTCAAGACCTGCTCGACGCGCGTCACCTTGCCTTGGCTGTCCAGATCGACGTTGAACACCTGCTGGCCGGAAGGCTGGCGCGAATACTGCAAACGTTCGCCGCCAGCCGGCAATGGGTAGCGGCCCGTGGGCGCGCCCAAGGACTGCAGCACTTCAGCCGCGGGCGTTCCGGGGGCAATCTTTTCAGGCATGGCGCAGGCAGCCAGCCAGGCACCAGCGATCGCCAGGCCCACCGCCAGCCCCATTCGGCGCAGCCAGGCCAACGGGCGCGGCGCGCCCAGCGCGGTCATGCGCGCTCCTGCTCGCGCGCCTTGTCCTTCTGGTCTTCGCGCTCGGCCTTTTGCAGCTTGCTTTTGATGCGGTTGCGCTTGAGCGGCGACAGGTATTCCACAAACACCTTGCCCATCAGGTGGTCCATCTCATGCTGGATGCACACGGCCAGCAAACCATCGGCCTCGACCTCATAGGCGGCGCCTTCGCCATCCAGCGCCCGCACCTTGACCTGGGCAGCGCGCTCCACGCCGTCGTAGAAGCCGGGCACCGACAGGCAGCCCTCATCGCCGCGAATGCGTTCGTCGCTGGCCCAGACCAGCTCAGGGTTGATGAGTACCATCGGCGTATCGCGGTCTTCGGACACATCGATCACGATCAGGCGCTCATGCACATCCACCTGGGTGGCCGCCAAGCCGATGCCCTTGGCGTCGTACATGGTGTCAAACATTTGCGCAATCAGGGCTTTCAGGCGCGCATCAACGGCCTGCACAGGCTTGGCCACCTTGTGCAAGCGGGCGTCGGGATAACGAAGAATGGGGAGCAAGGCCATGGGAAAGGGTTCCAAGATGTGGCTATTTTCGCGACTTTTTGGGATTCACGCCGGTCACTTAGGGCAATTTCATTGCCGGAACAAGGGCTTGAATGCAGAATGTCCTGTGATTTGTCAAGTCAGTCGACGCGCTTCGCAAAACAATGAAACACACTTTTCCTAGTGCCACGCGCGCATTGACCGCGCCACTCAGCATTCTGGCGGTCGCCTTGTGCTCCACTCTGCCTGCCCAGGCTCAGCAAGGATCGCAGCGGCCCGTCAGCCCTCAGCATCGCGCCATCGCGCAGCAGACAGCCACCGCCGGTGTGCCGTTGTCCGCCCTGTCGGCCAACGCACCAGAGGAATACACCGTGCGCCGTGGGGACACGCTGTGGGCCATTTCGGGCAAATTCCTGAAATCTGCCTGGCGCTGGCCTGAGCTGTGGGGCATGAACCTGCAGGACATCCGCAATCCGCACCTGATCTATCCCGGGCAGCAGCTGTACCTGGAGCGCGTGGGCGACCGCGCATTCCTGCGCGCGCGCCGCAGCGCAGATGGCGAGCAGGGGGATACGGTTCGCGTCTCGCCACGCAACCGCGTCGAAGTGCTGGGCAACGGCCCGCTGCCCACACTGCAGCCACACCTGATCGAGCCCTTCCTGGCGGAGCCCCTGGTGGTGGACGACGACACCTTCCAGCGCGCGCCCCGCATCGTGGCGCTGGCTGAGCGGGATCGTCTTCTGGTCGGCACGGGCGAGCGCGCCTACGTGCGCGGGCCGGTCGATGCACCCCTGCTGTCGGCGCCCGGTTTGCCGACCCAATTTCGCGTGTTCCGCAATGCCAAGCCGCTGAAAGACCCGGTGTCAGGCGAAGTTCTGGGCTACGAAGGCCAGTACGTCGGCCAGGCCAATTTGGTTCGTGGCGAAAGCGAATCTGAGGAAGTCCTGTCACCCAGCTACGACCAGCCACGCACCCCCGCTGCTGGCGAACGCCTGCCTGAACCACCCACCGAGGCGGACGCTCGCCGCAATCTGCTGCCCGTGCCCGCCACTGTCGACATCGCGAGCAGCAAGGAAGAGATGCGCGCCGGTGACCGCCTGCTGCCCGAGCCGCCCCGTGAATACCGGAATTACGTGCCGCACGCACCCGATATGCCGGTCGACGCGCGCGTGGTGTCGGTTTACGGCGATTCGGTGCGCTTTGCCGGTCGGAACCAGATCGTGGTCATCAACAAGGGCTTGCGTGATGGCATTGAGCACGGCCACGTGCTCTCCTTGCTTTCGACCGGTACGCACATGGCCGACAAGACCGAACGCGCGCGTACGCTGATGAAGCTGCCCGACGAGCGTAACGGTGTGGCCATGGTGTTCCGGCTGTTCGACCGGGTGTCGTACGTGCTGGTGATGGAAAGTGCCAGGCCCGTGTCGATCGGCGACAAGCTGTCCAATCCATCCAACTGAACCGGTGGGCCACGGGCGCAGCTGCGCCCCAACGATAGGCCGTGCTTGGGGCGTTGAATCGACGCCCGCCAAGGCTTCGAGCGTTTGATGTCCGAAGAAGAACTGTACGGCTGGCTGCGACTCACCCTGACACCGGGGGTGGGCAATGGCGCGGCACGGCGCGTTTTGGCGGCTTTCGGCCTGCCGCAAACCGTTTTTTCTCAAGACCTCGCGGCGCTTCAGCAAGTTGTTAGCCACGCCCAGGCCACAGCGCTGCTCAACGAGCCCGCCGAGCTTGCGCCTTTGCTGCGCACCACGCTGGCTTGGTTGGCGGAAGGCGAGACGACGCACGGCGGCCGGCTTATCGTCACGCTGGGCGATCCGGCCTATCCTGCCGGTCTGCTGGAAATGGAAGATCCGCCCCTGATGCTGTATCTGCAAGGGCAGACACAGGGATTCGCAGCGCTTTCCCGCTCACTCGCGTCAGAAAACCTCCATGCCGAAGTGGCTGCTGACGCCTGGCCTCAGCGGATGCTGGCCATCGTCGGTAGCCGCAATCCAACGCCGCAGGGGGCCGAGAACGCCCGCCAGTTCGCCCGCAATTTCAGCGCGGCCGGGCTTTCGGTCGTCTCCGGCATGGCCCTGGGGGTTGACGGCGCCGCGCACGATGGCGCCCTGTCAGCTTGGCCCGAAGAGCAAGCGCCTGTTGGGGGGCTACGTACCATCGCCGTGATCGGAACTGGGATAGACCGCGTTTATCCACGGCAGCACCTCGAGCTTGCCCGCCGGATCGCGCGGCAGGGGCTGATCGTGAGCGAGTACCCGCTGGGCACGCCCCCGATCTCGGCGAACTTCCCCAAGCGGAACCGGTTGATTGCCGGGCTGTCGCAGGGCACGCTGGTGGTTGAGGCTGCTTTGCAGTCGGGCTCTCTGATCACCGCGCGGTTGGCCTCCGAACAGGGCAAAGAGGTTTTCGCCATTCCCGGATCCATCCACAACCCGCAGTCCCGCGGGTGCCACGCATTGATTCGTCAAGGCGCCAAGCTGGTGGAAACGGCGCAAGACGTGCTGGAGGAACTGCGGTGGCCAGGCACGACCAGCGCTATTGATAGTGAAGCTGCCCGCGCCGATACAGACTCGGTTCCAACCGATTTTTATGCTGAAGACGAGCTTCTGCGCGCCATGGGCGCTGATCCAGTGGGGCTGGACGCCTTGCAGGCTCGCACGGGTCTTGACACCGCTCGCTTGCAATCGCGCCTGCTGGAACTGGAGTTGGACGGGCATGTTGCGCGCTTGCCTGGCGGCTTGATGCAACGGATGGCCCGAACCTGAGCACCGTTTCGTCGTGCACCCCTGCGGCTGCACGCCAGCGCACCGATGCCGCATGTGACCGCCGCCGTGCATGGGCTATATTGAACGCATGTACGAAGTCCTTGCCTATGTTTACGAGACCTATTGGGGCGGTGAGGATTGTCCCGGCCGCGAACAATTGGGCCGACGATTGAGCAGCGCGGGTTTCGAGCGCGATGAGATCGTTTCGGCGCTGACCTGGCTGGATGGCTTAAACGCCGCTGCGCAGTCGCTGTCCAAGGTCACCCTGACCCCCATCCCGGCAGCGTCGCCTCAGTCCATCGCGACACCCACGAGCACGCGCGTTTTCACCGCGCGCGAGCTTGATCACCTGGGGCCTGATGGCATTGCATTTCTGCTTTTTCTTCAGGACGCGGGCGCATTGCCGATGGAGCTGCGCGAACTGGTGATTGAGCGCGCCTTGGCGGTGTCGGAATCTCCGCTGGAGTTGGGCGAACTGAAGGTGATCGTGATGATGGTGTATTGGCGCACCGGCGCCACGCCCGATGCCTTGATCCTGGATGAGTTGAGCGACAACCCGAATGGACGGACGGCGCATTGAGCGCTTGAGTCGTAGCCGCACTGCCGTCACAACTGCCCAGGGGGCAGCGCCGCCAGAGTCACTGCAGCAGGCGTTCGGGCTCGGAATTCAGTTTGGCCAGCGCTTGGCGCGTTGCCCGCACGGTCAGCGCTTCGTCTTCAATCGGAACCAGCAGACCTGCCTGCAAGTAGGCCGCCATGCGCCGGGTCTGCACCAAGTAGCTCTTGCCAGCTCCAGCTGAGAACAAATGCAATTGGCCGCGCGCGCTGCGCCAGACATACTGCACCTGCTTGACCGCGCCGCTGACGTCCAACCCGAACCAGGCACCCAGTTCCAGAGCGCGTGCCCAATCCACCATGCCATCGCTTGGCATGGAGCCACCGGTAGCGATAACCTCCAGGGCATCGCCATCCACGCCGAACATCATTTCGATCATGCCCGGATCGAGCAGCACATCGCCCTCCGGGTCGTCCGTCACGACGTCTTCCAGGCCGGCAAGGCCACGCGCGAGATCGTCCAGCTTCTCCTTCGGCAAACCCTCATCCCGCGATACAAACGCGGCCGTGACGGCGTCGTTGATCAGCTTGACATGCCCGTCTTGCTCATTCTCTGGCATCGCCAGCATGGCCATGCCGCCGCGCAAGGCCTGCAACAGTCCCGAAAGCTGCTGTACGACCCGCCTGCGGTCCTCGCGGTCTGGCTTGGGGCTGACGGCCCATAGCAAGTCCGCTGCCGCTTGTTTGAGCCGCAGTGTCTCGGCCTGTTGGGCGCCGTAACGCACGGCCGACAAGGCCAGCACCTCGGACCAGACTCTGAAGAGAAACTCGCGCACGTCATCGGCCACCGGAACCGGATCCAGCATCCGACGCAACTCGATCGTGTACTGAATCGACAGCGCTTCTTTCTGCTCGACCTGCTGCGCCAGCGTCGCCGCCTGTTGAACCGCATCGCTATCCGTCAGGGAGCGCCCTAGGAACTTCTTGAACTCGTCCAACACCAGCTGGTAGACGCGTCGCCCCGTCTCGGGATACTGCTCGATCACCTGGACCACACGCTTGATCTCGCGCTCCAGGCGGCTGCTCACAATCTGAGCCCCATCAAAGCCCAGCACGCATGCCCCCATGCGGTCGATGAGTTGTCTTGCCGGGTGCTGAATGGAGGCAAAGAAATCCGGCTCGGCCAGCGCCAGGCGCAAAACCGGGATTTGCAGACGCGCAAACCAGACACGTATCGCCGCAGGAATTCGCTCTTCGGCCAAAATGGCCTGGAACATCAAGGCCACAATTTCGATGGTGGCCTTTTCACTGGGTTTTTCCGCCTTCTCTTTGAGGTCGTCCGCACGTTTACGCAGTTGCGCTGCGACACGCTGAACCTCAAACAGCGGTTGACCGCCTCCAGCACCGCTTGAGCCGGCACCGCCCACCCATTCAGTGGCCTCAAACGGTGTCCCCGGCTCAGCCAATGCGCGCGCCAATTGGGGCGATGGCGCTGCTACCGTTGCCGTATCGTCAAAGTCGCCGATCCGGTCAGCGATCAGCCGTCGTAACTGGCCAAGCACGCCTTGAGCGCGCTGGCGCACCCTTGCCATCGGCGTCACGCCGGTCAGCATGCGGGTTTCTTGCGCAGCCCTGGCCAACGCGGTGGGCTGCACCGGCGGAATCTGTGTCTCGGGGGAGTTGGTGCCATAGGCGGTACCACCCGCCGAGTAGCGCGCGCCCCCTGACTCATACCTGGGTGAAAGACCGGAGGTCTGCCGCACAGTTCCGCCAGCCATCCCGCGCGTGTCCGCCGTGCCGGCCGCCGCGCCTCCGGGCATATATCGCCCCGATTCCTCCTGGTGCGCGGCATAACCAGACCGGCTTGCGGGATACGACCCACCGCGCTCTTGCCCTTGCCCTTGCCATTGCGGCGCACCCTCGGCCTGGCGCCCCGTCTGCCCGGGCTGCCGAGCCATCTCGCGCGCGCCAGGCATCGCGCCTCTGTACATTTGCGCCGCGCCAGAACCCGTTGAACCAGCATTGCCATGCGCTGCCGCGCCCTGTGCGGCGGCCCGTGCACTGGCGGGGTCGGTCGCGCCTTCTTGCGAGGCACTTCCCTCAGCACCGTCGGTTCTGCGTACCCGCGACCTCATGTCAATTTCAGACATGACGCCTTGTTCGACCAAGAATTCGTTAGCCTTGCGGTACCCCTGCGCCATCGCGCCTGACAACAACTCGGTCGCCGGCGCCTGCACCAAGGTCCACATGGGTCGCGTCAAATCGCAGTCAATCCAGGCCTTCACCAAGATCTGCAAGGCCGTTTCTGGCGCCAGGACTTCGTGACGACCCCATTCGGTCACGCGTTCGAGCGATTGCATGCGCAGCCGCAAATCGTTCAATTCGCTCCCTGCGGCGTCGGTCACAGCGGCGGCCATGCGGGACACGATGATCTTGCGTTCGACCTCTTCGTCGTCCACCAGGCCCAGGGCGCCCAGATCGCTGCCGCGAGCAGCATCACCCGTTCGCGACAACGCCGCCTGCCAATTCTTTCGCGACAGGCTTACCCAACGTTCCTGCTCGCGCTGGAAAGCCACGGCCGTATCCAGCACCTGGCGCGATTCCGCGACAGAGGCAAAGCGACCATTCGCGTTCAGCGCCGTCAGATGCTGCTGGATCTTGAGACCCAGCACAACCATGACTCGCTCGAAGTCGAGGACAAACCGCTCCCGAAGCTGCACCGCAAGTCGATGCGGTCTAACCGTAGATTTGAGGGTTGTGACCATGCGCGGTGGTGCGTACGTAAGTCAGTATGGCATGGATCCGCACCCAGAACGGATCGGATCCGATCAAACCGTCAGACCACGGCGCCCGAGTTGGGGTCGTTCGGGTCGCCCTCTTTACGGCTGGGCTTGATCAAGTCTTCCCGTTTGACGCCCAGCCACATGGCGATTGCGGCGGCGACGAACACCGACGAATAGATACCGAAGCAAATGCCGATGGTCAGCGCCATCGCAAAGTAATGCAGGGTATCGCCGCCAAACCACAGCATCGATAGCACCATCGCCTGGGTTGAGGCGTGGGTGATGATGGTGCGGCTAATGGTGGAAGTGATCGCATGGTCGATCACCTGGATCGGCGTCATCTTTCGATAGCGGCGGAACGACTCGCGGATCCGGTCAAAGATCACCACGGATTCGTTGACCGAATAGCCCAACACCGCCAGCACCGCGGCCAGCACGGCCAGCGAAAACTCCCACTGAAAGAAGGCGAAGAATCCAAGGATGATCACCACGTCGTGCAGGTTGGCAATCGCCCCGGCAACGGCGTATTTCCACTCAAACCGGATCGACAAATAGATCAGGATGCCGATGATCACGAAAGCCAAGGCTTTCAAGCCATCCGCCGCCAATTCCTGCCCCACCTGCGGCCCCACGAACTCGGTGCGCCGCATTTCCACGGTCGGCTCGGCCGTGCGCAGGGCGGTCATCACCTGTTCGCTGACCTGGGCCGACGATTCGCCCTGCCGCACCGGCAGTCGAATCATCACGTCGCGCGAAGTGCCGAAGTTCTGCACCTGGGCATCGACATAACCCAAGCCACCCAGCGCATCGCGCACCTTGGTCAAATCGGCCGGTTGCTTGTAGGCCACTTCCATGACCGTGCCGCCGGTGAATTCCACCGACAGATGCAAGCCGCGCGTGACCAGAAAGAACACGGCCAGCAAGAAAGTGATGAGCGAGATGGCGTTCAGAAGCAATGCACGCTTCATGAACGGGATGTCGCGCCGGATACGGAAAAATTCCATGGCTTAGCTTCTCCTGAGCAATCTGTGGGCGCGAATCAAACGGCTTCGTCGGCCGGGCCGCCGCGCTGGTAGCCCTCCTCAGGGCGCCAAACCGTTCCCACCGACAGGCTCTTGAGCTTTTTCTGGCGTCCGTACCAGAAATTGACCACGCCGCGAGAGAAGAACACTGCCGAGAACATGGACGTCAGCAGCCCCAGGCAGTGCACCACGGCAAAGCCACGAACCGGGCCGGAGCCGAACGCCAGCAGGGCGATGCCCACGATGAGAGAGGTTACGTTGGAGTCCAGAATGGTTGCCCAGGCCCTGTCGTAGCCTGCATGGATCGCCGCCTGCGGCGACGAACCTCCGCGCAACTCCTCTCGCACGCGTTCGTTGATCAGCACGTTGGCATCAATCGCCATACCAATCGCCAAGGCCATCGCCGCCATGCCGGGCAAGGTCAAGGTGGCCTGCATCATCGACAGGATGGCAATCAGCAGCAGCAGGTTGAACGCCAGGGCGATGCTTGAAAACACGCCGAACAGGCCGTAGTACACGCACATGAACAGGCAGATCACGATGAAGCCACCGATCACGCTGTAGAAGCCCTTCTTGATGTTCTCGGCGCCCAGGCTGGGGCCAATGGTGCGTTCTTCAACGATCTCCATTGGTGCAGCCAGAGAGCCCGCGCGCAGCAGCAAAGACAGATCATTGGCTTCGACCACGGACATGGAGCCGGAGATCTGGAAGCGGTTGCCCAACTCAGCCTGAATCACCGGCGCCGTCAGCGCCTCGCCCTTGCCTTTTTCGAAGAGGATGATCGCCATCCGCTTCTTCAGGTTCTCGCGGCTGACATCGCGCATCATGCGGCCGCCCTGCGCGTTCACCGTCAGATCCACTTTCGGCTGCTGGGTCTGCGAATCAAAGCCCGGTTGCGCATCCGTCAGCGCTTCGCCTGTCAGGATCACTTGGCGCTTGACGATGACCGCCTGGCCGTCGCGCAGCAAGAATTTCTCAGAGCCGAACGGCACCGGGCCGGTTCCGTTTTCAGCCGCGCGTCCTTCCGCACTCTCGTCCACCAGACGCATTTCCAGCGTCGCGGTACGGCCCAGAATGTCTTTGGCCTTGGCGGTGTCCTGCACGCCGGGCAGCTGCACCACCACGCGATCGGCACCTTGTTGCTGGATCACGGGTTCGGCCACGCCCAATTCGTTGACGCGGTTGTGCAATGTGGTGATGTTTTGCTTGACCGCATCCGACTGCACTTTCTGCAGGGCCTGCGGCTTTAAGCTGGCCGTCAGGCGCGGCTCGGCCCCGGCGGTTTCCGTCACTTGCAGGTCGGGAATCTGGTCCACGATCACGCGGCGCGCCGCTTCCAGCGTGTCCGCATCGCGCGCGCGGATCTCGATGTTGTTGCCTTCGCGGCTGACACCGCCGTGGCGGATGTCTTTTTCACGCAAGGCCAGGCGAATGTCGTTGGCCAGCGTTTCCACCCGCTTGGTGATGGCCGTGCGCATGTCGACCTGCAGCATGAAGTGCACGCCGCCGCGCAAGTCCAGCCCCAGGTACATCGGCTTGGCGTTGATCGCCGCCAACCACGCTGGCGAGCGAGACACCAGGTTCAGCGCCACCACGTAGGCAGGGTCAGCAGGATCAGGATTGACGGCATGCTCAATCACGTCCTTGGCCTTGAGCTGGTCGTCGGTCGTATCGAAGCGAACCAGCACCGAAGTGCCTTCCAGCGCCTGTTGGTTAGGCTCCAGGTTGGCGGCCTTCAGGGCTTCCTGCACACGGGTCAGCGTACCGCTGTCCACCTTCGCCGTTACCTTGCCTGCCGACACCTGCACGGCGGGCGCCTCGCCATAGAAATTGGGCAAGGTATAGATCAGGGCCACCGCCAGGGTGACGAGGATGATCGCGTACTTCCAGAGAGGGTAACGGTTCATGGTGCGAAGAAAATGGACTTCCAGCGGCGCGGGGCGGCAACGGAACTAACAGACTGCCATTCAGGCGCCGCTCGCGATGCGAGTCGGGTACTTACTTGATGGTTCCCTTGGGCAGCACCTGCACCACGGCGCTGCGCTGCATCTGCACTTCAACGCCATTGGCCACTTGCACGTGGATATAGCCTTCCGAGATCGAGCTGACCTTGCCCAGCATGCCGCCGGCGGTCACCACCTCGTCGCCCTTGGCCAGGGCGTCAATCATGGCGCGGTGCTCTTTCTGCTTGCGCATCTGGGGGCGGATCATGATGAAGTACAGCACCACGAACATCAGCACCAGCGGCAGCATGCTCATGAGCGAGGAAGTCATGTCACCCCCCGCGGCTGCGGCAGGGGCGGTCTGAGCGAAAGCGTTGGAGATGAACACTGTCGGGTTCCTGAAATTCGAGGGGGAAACGGGACCGCGTTGGTGAAGAAAACTGCTCGGCAAGCTGTACCGGCTTCAACGCGAAAGAACCAAGTATTGTATTCGCGCCACGGGCGGGATATCAGGGCGCGCTGGGCGGCGCCAAGGCCGCCAGGCCGACCCACAGCTGACGCGTGCAATTTACTATCATTTACATAGCTGCTTGCGCCCGCACATCAAGCGCTGAAGGCTGTTTTTATCCAGAATACCGACGCCAAGCAAGGTCCCGGCATGCCTGGGCTGGCCGGCCCAGCGCTACCCATCGCGCATCGAACGCGCCGCGCCGCTGAAGGTATTGGGCCCGCTGAAACGGCGATGGGGCACTGCGAACAGCGCCCCATCTTGCCTTTACTACTCAACTGATAGCTGACTGCGCAATGCAGGCGTGCGCTACAGGCTGAAAATTACCTGAACCACCCAGCCTTACGCCACCTGGCGCGGCGCCGATGCCGCCGGCTGGCGATAGGCTTGCATCAGCTCCGCCCAGCGCGTGCGCGCGGCGTGCAGGTTGCGTTCCTTCACGTGGCCGTAGCCCTTGATCTGCTCGGGGATGCGGGCGATGTCCACCGCCGTGGCGTGGTTCTCAGCGCTCAGCGATTTCAGCACTTCCTCTATGCTGGCGCGGTATTGCTGAATCAGCGCGCGCTCGGTGCGGCGCTCTTCGGTGCGGCCGAACACGTCCAGCGGGCCGCCGCGCAGGCCTTTCAGCTTGGCCAGCAGCTTGAAGTTGCGCAGCATGCTGGGGCCGTACTTCTTCTTGACCAGCTCGCCCTTGTCGTTGCGGGCGGCGGTCATGGGCGGCGCCAGGTGGTAGTTCAGGGTGTAGTCGCCTTCAAACATGCCCTCGATGCGCGCCAGGAAGGCCGGATCGGTGTGCAGGCGCGCCACCTCGTATTCGTCCTTGTAGGCCATCAGTTTGAACAGGTAGCGGGCCACGGCCTCGCCCAGGCCGGTTTTGCCCAGCCGGTTTTCGGCCTGCTGCACATCGGCCACAAAGCTGCGGTACTGATCGGCATAGGCGGCGTTCTGGTAGCCGGTCAAAAACTCGACGCGCCGCGCGATGATGGATTCCAGCGTGTCGCGCTTCTTGAACTCGATCACCTGGGCGCCGCCAGCGCCGGCCAGGGCTTTTTCGACGCGCGCCCAGTCGTGCGCCGCCTGGCGGCCCCACTGGAAAGCCGCCTTGTTGTTGTCGACCTGCACGTTGTTCAGCTCGATGGCGCGCTGCAGCGACGCCAGCGACAGCGGCACCCAGCCCTTTTGCCAGGCGTAGCCCAGGATCATCGGGTTGACGTAGAGCGTGTCGCCCATCAGCCTGCTGGCCACGGCATCGGCGTTGAACACGCCCAGGCCGCTGGGGCCGACCGCGCGGCCGATGTCGGCCACGCAACGCTCGGCCGGGTTCTGCCAACTGCTGTCGCGCACAAACGCCGCCGTGGGCGTGGCGTGCGTGTTCAGCGCCACATGGGTGCGGCCTTCACGCATGCGCAGCATGGTTTCCTTGTTGGCGGCCACGATCGGGTCGCAGCCGATGATCAGGTCGGCCGCCGCCATACCAACGCGCGTGGTGCGGATGTCGTCCTGCGTGGCGCCGATCAGCACGTGGCTCCAGGTGGCACCGCCCTTTTGCGCCAGGCCCGCCGCATCCTGCGTGACGATGCCCTTGCCTTCCATGTGCGCGGCCACGCCCAGCAGTTGGCCAATGGTGATGACGCCCGTGCCGCCCACGCCGGCCACCACGATGCCCCAGGCGCCGCCGTCTTCGGCCTGCAGGGGGTGCGGGTCAGGCACCGGGCCGAGTTCGAACGGCGACACCTTGGCCTCGTTCTTGGCCTTTTTCTTCAGCTGCCCGCCTTCGACGGTGATGAAGCTGGGGCAAAAGCCCTTCAGGCAACTCATGTCCTTGTTGCAGGTGCTTTGGTTGATGGTGCGCTTGCGGCCGAATTCGGTCTCCAGCGGCTCCACGCTCAGGCAGTTGCTTTGCACGCTGCAATCGCCACAGCCTTCGCACACCAGGTCGTTGATGACCACGCGCTTGGCCGGGTCGACCATGGTGCCGCGCTTGCGGCGGCGGCGCTTTTCGGTGGCGCAGGTCTGGTCGTAAATGATGACCGTGGTGCCGGGAATGTCGCGGAACGCGCGCTGCACGGCGTCCAGCCGGTCGCGGTGATGGATCTCGATGCCGTCGGGCAGGCCCTTGGCCTGGGCGCCATCGTATTTTTCAGGCTCGTCGGTGACGATGGTGATCTTGGCGGCGCCTTCGGCGCGCATGTTCTGCGCGATCTGGATCACCGACAGCCCCTCGGGCCGCTCGCCGATCTGCTGGCCGCCGGTCATCGCCACCGCGTCGTTGTACAGAATCTTGTAGGTGATGTTGACACCCGCCGTGACCGACTGGCGCACCGCCAGCGACCCGCTGTGGTAGTAGGTGCCGTCGCCCAGGTTGGCGAACATGTGCTTGTCGTGGCTGAACGGCTGCTGGCCGACCCACGGCACGCCCTCGCCGCCCATCTGGGTAAAGCCGACCGTGTCGCGGTCCATCCAGATGGTCATGAAGTGGCAGCCAATGCCGGCCATGGCGCGCGATCCTTCGGGCACCTTGGTCGACGTGTTGTGCGGGCAGCCTGAGCAGAACCACGGCTGGCGTTCAGCCCCCGCGCCGGCGCTTTGCAGCACCTGCATGGTGCGCTCGGCCGCGTCCAGCACCGCCAGCTGGCGGTCGATGCGCACCTGCATGTCGCTGTCGATGCCCAGCTTTTTCAGCCGCTGCGCGATGGCGCGGGCGATGTGTGCCGGCGTCAGATCGGCCGTGGCGCGCAGCAGCACGTTGGCCGTGGGATTCGCGCGGGCCCATTCGCCACCGGAATAGTCGCCATCGGTCTCGTGGTACTTGCCCACCACCTGCGGGCGCACGTCGGCGCGCCAGTTGTACAGCTCTTCTTTCAGCTGGTATTCGATGACCTGGCGCTTTTCCTCGACCACCAGGATTTCCTGCAGGCCGGTGGCAAATTCGCGCGTGATGGTGGCTTCCAGCGGCCACACCACGCCCACCTTGTGCAGGCGAATGCCCAGGTGGTGGCAGGCGGCTTCGTCCAGGCCCAAATCCAGCAGCGCCTGGCGCGTGTCGTTGAAGGCCTTGCCACTGGCGATGATGCCCAGCCGGTCGTTCGGGCCGGCAATCACGTTGTAGTTCAGCCGGTTGGCGCGCACATAGGCCAGCGCGGCGTACCACTTATAGTTGAACAGGCGCTCTTCCTGCGGCAGGGCCGAATCGGGCCAGCGGATGTGCACTCCGCCGGGCGGCATCTCGAACTCGGGCAGCACGATCTGCACGCGCTCGGGGTCGATCATGGCGGTGGCGCTGGATTCGACGATCTCCTGGATCGTCTTCATGCTGGTCCACACGCCGGCATAGCGGCTCATGGCGAAGGCGTGAATGCCCAGATCCAGGATTTCCTGCACGCTGGCCGGAAAGAACACCGGCAGCCCGCAGGCCTTGAAGATGTGATCGCTTTGGTGCGCCGCCGTGCTGCTTTTGGAGATGTGGTCGTCGCCCGCCACCGCAATCACCCCGCCCCACGGCGTGGTGCCCGCCATGTTGGCGTGCTTGAACACGTCCGAACAGCGGTCCACGCCCGGGCCTTTGCCGTACCAGATGCCGAACACGCCGTCGAACTTGTTGCTGCCCTGCGGTGCAAAACCCAGTTGCTGGGTGCCCCACACAGCGGTGGCGGCCAACTCTTCATTCACGCCGGGCTGAAACACGACGTTCTGGCTTTGCAGGAACTTGCGCGCGCCCCACAGCGCCTGGTCGTAGCCCCCCAGCGGTGAGCCGCGGTAGCCGCTGACGAAGCCGGCGGTGTTCTTGCCGATCAACGCATCGCGCTGGCGCTGCAGCATGGGCAGCTTGACCAGCGCCTGGATGCCGCTCATGAAGGCGCGGCCATAGTCCAGGCTGTATTTGTCGTCCAGCGTGACCGTTTCTAGGGCCTTGCGGATGTGCTCGGGCAGGGGCGCGTTCATCGTGGTGTCTCCTGAAAACCCAGCCGCATGCGCCGGGAGGTGGGTGGTCGGCCTGCCATGCGGCTGCCCGACTTCGATTTTTGGTAAGCAAAGTGTATGCCGCATGCCGCGATATGTGTTTTCTTTAAATGCCCGCCAAGGCTTGCTTAAAGAAAGAATCTTTCTTAAATTAGGCAATCATGGAAACACTTGATGCATTTGATCGCGCCATCCTGCAGCAGCTGCAGGCGGACGGGCGCCTGACCAATGCCGAGCTTGCGCAGCGCGTGGGCCTGTCTGCCGCGCCCTGCTGGCGGCGCGTGCGGGCGCTGGAAGCCGCTGGCTTCATCCTCGGCTACCGCGCCGAGGTGGATCGGCACAAGATCGGGCTGGGCGTGCTGGCCTTTGTGCGGCTGGACGCGGTGCAGATCAACGGGGCCGAGCTGCGCCAACTGGAAGACGCCATCCGCGCCGTGCCCGAAATCGTCAGCTGCCACTACATCAGCGGCGCCGGCACGTTTGAGCTGCAGGTGGTGGGGCGTGATCTGGAGCAGTTCAGCCGCTTCGCACGCGAGGTGCTGATCCAGCTGCCCAACGTGAAAGACATCCACACCAGCTTTTCGCTGGGCGAGGTGAAGGCTGCGGGGGCGCTGCCGATCGGACTTCGCTGACCTGCCAGCTTCGTCATAAATAGTTCATTTGAAAGTCATGTCTTTGCCATGAGCGGCCGGGAGGATCGGCACGGTTTCCGGCTTCCGTTTTGCCGGTTCATTCACAAAGACCGCCCACATGACTCAAGAACTCTCCCACTACGACGACGAAGAGATCGTCAACCCATCCACCAACCCCCATATCGAGACGATGCTGGCTGCGCGCCTGAACCGGCGCAGCGCACTCAAGGGCGGCATTGGCGCCACCACCGTGGCCCTGCTGGGCGGTGTCGGCCTGTCGGCCTGTGGCGGCGATGGTGGGGACGACACACCCGCACCCGCCCCCAAGCCGCTTGAACTGAACTTTGGCGCCGTTGCCAAGACCAGCGCCGACAAGGTCACCGTGCCGGCGGGCTACCAGGTCAGCATCCTGCACGCGCTGGGCGACCCGATGCAATTCGGCGATACGTCCTGGAACGACGACGGCATGGAAACCGCCGAGTCCTACGACCGCCGCATTGGCGACGGCCACGACGGCATGTACTTCTTCGGCCTGTCTGATGACGGCAAGTTTGACGCCCACCGCTCTGACCGCGGCCTTCTGTGCGTGAACCACGAATACGTGGTGCAACCCTATGGCCTGCACGCCAATGGGCGCGCCATGGTCGACGGCAAGCGCCTGGCCGAAGAGGTGGAAAAGGAAATCCGCGCGCACGGCGCCAGCGTGGTCGAGGTCAAGCGCAAGTCCGGCGGCAACGACATGGAGATGGTGCGCGGTTCGCGTTACAACCGCCGCATCACATCGGCCACGCCGATGGACTTTGGTGGCCCGGCGGCCGGCAGCGCCCAGCTGGTCAACAAGCTGTCCGCCGACGGCAAGCAGGCCTTTGGCATGAACAACAACTGCGCCTGCGGCTACACGCCCTGGGGCACGTACCTGACCTGCGAGGAAAACTACCTGAACGTGCTGGGCCGCGCTGCGGGCGATGACGCCAAGCGCACCGCCGCCGAAGTCGTCGCGCTCAAACGTTACGGCCTGCCGGAAAACCGCAAGAGCCCCTACCTGTGGGACACCGCCGAGGGCGAGCAGTACCAGCGCTGGAACAGCAAGGTCAGCGGCGCCACCGCTGCCGAAGACCACCGCAACAGCTTCAACACCTTCGGTTGGGTGGTCGAAATCGACCCCTTCCGCCCTGACAGCAAGCCGGTCAAGCGCACTGCGCTGGGCCGCTTCAACCACGAAGGCGCCTGGCCGGCACCGGCCAAGGCGGGCGAGCCCATCGTCATCTATTCCGGCGACGATGCGCGCAACGAATACGTGTTCAAGTTCGTATCCGACGCCAAATGGAACCCCGCCGACATCAACGGCGGCGCGGCCGCAGGCGCCAAGTACCTGGACAAAGGCACGCTGTACGTCGCCAAGTTCAACAACGACGGCAGCGGCGAGTGGCTGGAGCTGACCTTCGGCAAGAACGGCATCGACGCCAAGAACACGGTCTACCCGTTTGCCGACCAGGCCGATGTGGTGATGCATTGCCGCCTGGCCGCCGACTTCCGCGGCGCCACCAAGATGGACCGCCCGGAATGGGGCGGCGTGAACCCGTTGACCAACGAGGTTTACATGACCATGACCAACAACTCGCAGCGCACCGCCGCCACGCTGAACGCCGCCAACCCGCGCGTGGGCAACGTCAACGGCCACATCATGCGCTGGAAGGAAGAAGGCGGCCAGGCTGGCACCAAGTTCCAGTGGGACGTGTACCTGTTCGGTGCCCGCGTGGACGAAAAGCAAAGCCAGAACCTGTCGGGCCTGACCGCCGTGAACGACTTCTCCAGCCCCGACGGCCTGTACTTTGACCAGCGCTCCAGCGGCGCGGGCGGCCTGCTGTGGATTCAGACCGACGACGGTTCGTACACCGACGTGACCAACTGCATGATGCTGGCGGCCATTCCCGGCAAGGTCGGCGACGGCACCAAGCCGACCACCAAGGACGGCCAGGCCACCATCATGGGCGCCCAGCCGACCGACGCCAATGTGCGCCGCTTCCTGGTCGGCCCGTTCGACTGCGAGATCACCGGCGTGGTGGTCACGCCGGACGGCAAGACGCTGTTCTTCAACGTGCAGCACCCGGGCGAGGCGGAAGCCGACTTCGCGGCCGACAAGTACACCAGCTACTGGCCTGGCAACCAGGCCCCCGCCAGCGACGCGGCCCACACCGGCCACAAGCGCCCGCGCTCGGCCACGGTGGTGGTGACGCGCACCGACGGCGGCACGATCGGCATCTGATCGCGACGGGAAGGCGTTGGTGCTGCAAGCCCCGCGTCCCCATCGTCGACACCGCTCAGCAAAAAGGCCCGCACTGCGGGCATTTTTGTTTTGACGGCGGACGTCGCCTGTCGGCGATCTGCTATTGAACGCGAAGGCGACCTTGGACGAAGTGACGGCATCACATGGGGCTTAGCGGCGCGCAAGCCACAGACCAAGGGTTACTATTATTTAGATAGCTTGGTACGCCGTACTGTCGCGCGCTGCAGCACTTTTTTGTTCAAATATCCACTGGCCGCAGAAGATCCAGCGTTCGGTACCGCCTTGACGCCCGCCTGGCGCCCTCAGGGGCTGACACCGCGCCACGCTGCGGCGGTCATCGCCCCTACTTCGGCCACAGCACCCACAGCTTGAGTGGCTGCTTCATGCGGCCGGCAAACTCGCCCGCCTCGGCGCCCCAGCCGGCAAAGTAGTCGGCGCGCACGGCGCCGACGATGGCGCTGCCGGTGTCTTGCGCCAGCACCAGGCGCTGCAGGTTGGCGACCGGGCCTTGCGAGGACATCCACACCGGTGTGCCGTAGGGAATGCTCTGCGGATCGACGGCGATCGAGCGGCCGGGCGTCAGCGGCACGCCCTGCGCGCCGCGCGGGCCAAACTGCGCGTCCAGCGCCGACAGCGGCTCTTCGCGGAAGAACACCATGCGCGGGTTGCTCCACAGGAATTCGTTGATGCGCCCCGGGTTGGCCGCCAGCGTGTTGCGGATGCCGGGCCAGGTGACGTCGCCGCGCAGCAGGCCCTGGTCCATCAGCCATTTGCCGGGGCTGCGGTAGGGCTGTTCGTTGGTGGCGGCAAAGGCCAGGCGCACCAGGCGCTGGCTGCCGTCGGCCTCGGTCATGCGCACGCGGCCCGAACCTTGAATCTGCAGGATCAGCGCGTCCACCGGGTCGGCCAGGTAGGCGATTTCCTGGCCGGCCAGCTGGGCGCGCGCCTCGGGCAGCACGTCCATTTCTTGCCGCGTGAACCAGGGCTTGCGCTGGGCCAGCGTGGGCGGCGGGCGGTACAGCGGCGCGCCAAAGCCCGCACGCGGTACGCGTGAGGCTTCGTAGAACGGCTCGAAATAGCTGGTCAGCAGCCCATCGGCGCCGGCAGCACCCGGGCCGCCCACGGGTTCCACGCGGTAGGGCTGCAGGCGTGTGCGCATCCAGTTGCGTTGCTCTTGCGGGGTGGCCAGGGTCAGGCGGCGCACTTCGCTGCACATGCGCGCAAAGGTGGCGCCGGGGCGTTCGCAGTTCTTGACCCAGGCGTTCCATGCCTCGTGCATGGCGTCCTGCTCAAAACCCGGCAGTTCGGCCCAGCGCACTGGCACCCAGCGGCTGCGGGCGCGTTGCAATGCGGGGCCCAATGGCGCGCTGTCGGTCACGTCGGA
>JAGOEM010000172.1 GCA_017997715.1 Ottowia sp. | reverse complement strand
GGTGGATGGCCTGTTCGTGATGGCCGCATTTCTGGGCCGGCGCGACCTGCCCGCGGCCATTGGCCGTGCCGGTGGCCTGCGCACCTGGAATGGCGAACTGGACGGCGCCGACGCCCAAGACCCGGCCCTGTGGCGCTGGCTGCGTGGCCGCGCTGAATTGCCCGCGCCCGTGCACCCGCCCCTGTGGATCGGCTATGGCGAGGACGACCGGTTCGTCGCCAGCAACCGCCTGATCGCCGCCACCTTGCCGCCAGCGCACGTACTTGTCACGAACGGCGGCCACGAGTGGGCGCCGTGGCAACGGCTGTGGAGCCGCTTCCTGGACGCACAACCCTGGCAGGCGTGAGCGACGCACGCATTCGCGGTGGCTGCTCTGCGTGGGGCTTTGCCGGCGTCGGCAGAAACAACCCCTGAGCCCCATTGGCTCTCTAACGTCCCGAATGAGGTCGCGGCTATTGCCCCCCGCTGCCGCACGAAACGGGCTGCCGCCCATCGGCCGCCCGCAGTCGTCCAACGCATGGACGGGCGTGGCGGGCTTCCCCCGCTTGAACCCATGCGCTACCAGGAATAGCATCGGCCACCCTTTACCGGAGATGGCCATGAAAACGCTGACCGACCAACTCGCCCAATACGCCGCCTACCACCGCGACCGGCGCAACATCGCCACGCACTTCATCGGCATTCCCATGATCGTGCTGGCCGTGCAGGTGCTGCTTTCGCGCCCTGTGCTGGCCGATATCGGGGTGCCTGTCACTCCCGCACTGCTGCTCACCCTGGCCACCTGCATTTACTACCTGCGGCTGGACCGGCCGCTGGGCCTGCTGATGGCGCTGTTGATGGCCGCCGGCCTCGCCATGGCCTGGCCGCTGTCGGCGCAAAGCACCGCCCTGTGGCTGTGGAGCGGCGTAGGCCTGTTCGTCGTCGGTTGGGTCATCCAGTTTGTCGGCCACATCTGGGAAGGTCGCAAGCCGGCGTTTGTGGACGACTTGGTTGGCCTGGTCATCGGCCCGCTGTTCGTGGTCGCCGAAGTGGTGTTCGCCCTCGGCATGCGGCGCGAGCTGCACAATGCCATCACCGCACGCGCCGGCGCGCTGCGCACCGGGCGTGCCGTGCAGGCCATGCATTAAGGTGGCACGCCATTTGTTTTCTTGAGCAAGTGCGCGTCCTGCTTCACCGTGAATGCAGGCTTTCCGTGCACGCGCGCCTTAGACATGCCAACGGATTCGTCAGTGGGGGCACCTGACGATGTTGTTTGAATGAACGTGCCCCATCTCCATAAGGGTTTCTCCATGAAAAAAACAGTGTTCAACCTGGCTGTGCTGGCGTGCGCGCTCGCCGCCCTGCCGTCCCAGGCGCAAGAGCGCGTGCGCATCGGGTTCATGAGCCCGGTCACCGGCCCGCAGGCCGCCAACGGCGTGGACAACCGCGACGGCGCCCTGCTCGCGATCAAGGAACTGAATGCCAAGGGCATCAAGGTGGGCGGCAAAACCATCAAGTTTGAGCTGGATATCAACGACGATGGGGCCGATCCGAAGCAAGGCGTTCAGGTGGCGCAGACGCTGGCCGACAAAAAGACCAAGTTCGTGCTTGGCCCTTACAACTCCGGTGTCACCGTGCCCGCATCGCGCGTGTTCGACCAATCCGGCGTGGTGGTGCTGACCGTGGCGTCCAACCCCAAAGTCACTGAGCAAGGCTACGCCACCCTGTTCCGCATTGGCGCCAGCGACAACCAGCTGGGCACCAAGATGGCCGTCTACGCCGCGCAAGACCTGAAGGTCAAAAGCGTGGCCGTGATCGACGACCGTACGGCCTACGGCCAGGGCGTTGCCACCGAGTTCGCAGCCGAAGCCAAGCGCCAGGGCCTGAAAGTGGTGGCCAACGAGTTCACCACCGACAAGGCGACCGACTTCAGCTCCATCCTGACCAACGTGCGTGCGTCGAAAGCCGAAGCCGTGTTCTTCGGCGGCTATTCGCCGCAAGGCGGCCCCATGCTGCGCCAGATGCGCTCACTGGGCATCACGGCGCCCCTGCTGGGCGGCGACGGCATCTGCTCGACCGAAACCGCCAACCTGTCGCAAATCACGGGCGACATGAAAACCTTCTGCACGCAGGGCGGATCGATGCTGGACAAAAGCGACAAGGGCAAGAAATTTGCCGAGCGCTACCGCGCTGAATACAAGCGCGATCCGCTGACCTACGCCGCCGCGTTCTACGACGGCATGAACCTGCTGGGCTCCGCGATAGAGACCACGCAGTCGCTGGACCCGAAAAAAGTGGCCGACCAGATTGCCAAAGGCAAATACATGGGCGTGACCGGCGAGTTCAGCTACGACGACAAGCACAACATGCGCTCGTCGGCGGTGACGGTGTTTACGCTCAAGGGCAAGGAAGTCATTCCGCTCAAGAGTTTGTGAGCGTCGCGCTTCACGCGCGCGTGGCCGAAGGCGTTTGGCATAACCGCCTTCGGCTTGCCTGATTTGCAGGGCGCCTTTGGACGCGCGTTGGCTGGCGGGCAGCGCGCTGCCGGGCGATGGGCGCCGTTGCGATCGCTGCTGACGCGCGCTGGACTGGGCGGCCGATGCAACGGCCATCTTGCGCCCAGTTCACGACGGCAAGCTGTCGCCGCTGCGCGCACCTTTATACTCCTTAATTCATAGCTGTCAGCGCCCTACCAGCAAGCGCTAGCGGTCGATTTGATTCGTATTCTGGCAGGCGCCAAACGCCTGCTGACCCACCGCGGCGCCCTGCCCCGGTTCTACGCAACAATGGCCGCATGCAACTGAACTTCATCGCCAACGAATCCGTCGCGTCCGTCAGCCAACGCACCCTGCCGGTGATCGATCCGTCCGACGGCCAGCCCTTTGACGAGATCCAGCGCAGCGACGAACGCGACATCGACGCCGCCGTGCGCGCCGCACGCGCCTGCTTTGAAGGGCCTTGGGGCCAGCTGCCCGCCGCCGAACGTGGGCGCCTGTTGATGGCGCTGTCGCGCAAGCTGGCCGAACACGCCGACGAGCTGGCACTGATCGAACAACGCGACTGCGGCAAGCCCACCCAACAGGCCCGGGCCGATGCGGCGGCGCTGGCGCGCTATTTCGAGTTCTATGCCGGCGCCTGCGACAAGCTGCACGGCGAAACCATTCCCTACCAAAACGGCTACAGCGTCTTCACCTGGCGCGAACCGCACGGCGTGACCGGGCACGTCATCCCCTGGAACTACCCCCATGCAGATCTTTGGCCGCAGCGTGGGCGGCGCGCTGGCGGCGGGCAACTGCTGCGTCGTCAAGCCCGCCGAAGACGCCTGCCTGAGCCTGATCCGCGTGGCGCAGCTGGCGGCCGAAGCCGGCTTGCCGCCCGGCGCCATCAACATCGTCACCGGCTATGGTCACGAAGTGGGCGACGCGCTGGCGCGCCACCCTGGCATCGACCACATCAGCTTCACCGGCAGCCCCAAGGTGGGCACACTGATCCAGCAGGTGGCGGCCGAGCGGCATTGCCCGGTGACGCTGGAGCTGGGCGGCAAAAGCCCGCAAATCCTCTTTGCCGACGCCGATCTGGATGCGGCGCTGCCGGTGGTCGTCAACGCCATCGTGCAAAACGCCGGGCAGACCTGCTCGGCCGGATCGCGCGTGTTGATCGACCAAAGCATCTACGCCAGCGTGCTGTCGCGCCTGGGCGAAGCCTTTGAGGCGCTGCGCGTGGGCCCCGCTTCGATGGACCTGGACCTGGGCCCGCTGATCCGCCAAAGCCAACAGCAGCGCGTGTGGGATTTTCTGAGCGACGCGCACAGCGCCGGAATTGCCGTGGTGGCGCAGGGCCAGGTGGTGGACCCGGCGCCCGAAAGCGGCTTTTACCAGGCGCCCGTGCTGCTGGCCGATGTGCCGGTATCGCACCGCATCGCGCAGGAAGAAGTGTTTGGCCCGGTGCTGTCGGCCATGGCCTTCAGCGACGAAGACCACGCGGTGCAATTGGCCAACGCCACCCAGTTCGGCCTGGTCGCCGGCGTGTGGACGCGCGACGGCGCCCGCCAGTTCCGCATGGCGCGGCGCGTGAAAAGCGGGCAGGTTTTCATCAACAACTACGGCGCCGGCGGCGGGGTGGAACTGCCCTTTGGCGGCCACAAGTCCAGCGGCCACGGGCGCGAAAAAGGCTTTGAGGCACTGTACGGGTTCACCAGCCTCAAGACGGTGGCGGTCAAGCACGGTTGAATTTCAATCAAATCGACCGCTGGCGCCCGTGTATCGGGCGCAACCAGCTATTACGTTTATAGCGAACGCGCCCTGGCAATGCGGTGCTGCGTGTTGCGTGTTGCGTGTTGCGTGCGGGGTGTTGCGTACGGCGCGCTGCCCCTGCAGGCGCGCAAGGGCCTGCATCGATCACCTTCACCGCCCTGGCTTACGCGGTGCGAACGCGGCCGCTTGTCGCGCCATGTACAGCGCTGCGGCGCCGCACCGACTGCGTTAGACCGGCTGCTGGCGACAGCCCAGGCCGTGGGTGCGTGGGTGCGTGGGTGCGTGGGTGCGTGGGTGCGCCAATACCCCGGCGCCCGCCACGCGGATCGCCTCAGCCATCCTCGCCCGGAAACGCCAGCCGCGCCGCTTCAAACCGCGCGCCAAAGTCGCGCCGCAATTCGCGCCGCAACTGGGCGGCGTGGTGGCGCCGCAGCTGCGCGGGCGACTGCGGCACCAGCGGCGGCACATCGGTCGGTTTGCCTTCGTCGTCCACCGCCACCATGGTGAAAAAGCAGCTGTTGGCGTGGCGCACCACGTGCTCGCGGATGTTTTCCGTCACCACCTTGACGCCCACCTCCATCGACGTGCGGCCGGTGAAGTTGATGCTGGCCAAAAAGCTGACCAGTTCGCCCACGTGGATCGGCTGCAAAAAGGTGACCTGGTCCACCGACAGCGTGACCACGTAGCGCCCGGCATAGCGGCTGGCGCAGGCGTAGGCCACCTGGTCCAGCAGCTTGAGCACGGCGCCGCCATGCACGTTGCCTGAAAAGTTGGCCATATCCGGCGTCATCAGCAGGGTCATGCTGAGTTGGTGGCGGGGCAGTTGCAGTGCGTCGGGCATGGTGGGCGTCCGTCTGGGGTGGGGTTGCCATGCTAGCCAAATGGCCGTGTGCGCGCATGCCGATGGCCAGCAGTGGCCGCTTAACCCACACCGTGGCCATGGCTGTTCCGCCGGCCAGCGACCAACACAGCACGCCGGGCCCAGCTGGGCGCTTCAGAAAACTATCAAATTCATAGCTGCCTGCGCCCGCCCGATGGGCGACAGGGCACGAAAACATTAAAAAAGCCACGGCTCAGCGTGGCTTTTTGGGGGATAGGCGGCCCGTTGGCCGCCTCCGCGCAGCTATCAGCGGCGCCCGCCCAGCAGGCTGCCGCCCAGGCGCATCAGGTCGGTCAGGTCAACGTCGCCATCGCCATCGGTGTCCAGCACGGCATTCATCAGGCCGCCGCCCAGGCCGCCTTGCTGTTGCACCTGTGCGCGTTCCTGGCCCAGCATGCTGCCCAGGCCGCCCGCGTCCATGTTGCGCGCCGACACCTGCTTGGCCAGAAAGGCCATGACGATGGGCGCCAGAATCTTCAGCAACTGGCCCGACTGGCCGCCGCTCAGCCCCGTGGCCTGGCCCAGGCCCGATTCGGCGCGCGGCTGGGCGCCACCGAAGATGTGGCCCAGAATGCCGCCGGCGTCCACCTGGCGGCTGGCCGGTGCGCCGCCGCCCAGCACGCTGCCCAGCAAACCACCCAAACCGCCCAGGCCGCCAGCGGCAGACGCGCCGCCACCGCCGCCCAGCAAACCGCCCAGCAGGCCACCCAGGTCAATGCCACCGGCGCTGCCCGAATGGTCGCGCTGCAGCGCGCCCAGCAGCGCATCGGCGCCGCCGGCAGACTGGGTGTTGCGGCCCATGGCGCCCACGATCATCGGCAGCGCAGCCGCAATGGCGTTTTGCGCGGTCTGGGTGTCGGTGCCCAGTTGCTGCGCAATCTGCCCCGTGGGGGCGCCCTGCAGTTGGCCCAACAGATCGTCGATAAGAGAGGCACTCATGGTGATGTCCTTGGTCTAAAAAACAGAGGTAGCCCGGCCAGTCGATGGCGCGCCCGCAGAGGTGCGGGTACGCCCATCAGGCGGTCTAAACTGCCAGCATAGTCCAGAAGAACCGCAGGAGCGTGAACTAAAGTGCGAGTCCGTGACAAATCCATCATCGTGACCGGCGCCGGTGGCGGCATTGGCGAAGGCATAGCGCACCGGCTGGCTGCCGAAGGCGCGCAAGTCACGGTGAACGACATCCACGCCGATCTGGGCAAGCAGGTCACCACCGCCATTCAGGCGGCGGGCGGGCGGGCGCAGTTCGTGGCGGGCGACGTCACGCGGGGGGACGATTGGGCGCGCCTGGTGCAGGCCGCGCAAGCCTTTGGCGGCGGCCGGCTGGATGTCATCGTCAACAACGCCGGCTGGACGCACCGCAACCGCCCCCTGCTGGAAGTGGACGAGGCCGACTTCGACAAGGTCTACGCCGTCAACATGAAAAGCATTTACTGGAGCGCCATCCACGGCGTGCCGGCGCTGAAGGCCGTGGGCGGCGGCAGCTTCATCCACATTGCCTCGACGGCCGGCGTGCGCCCGCGCCCGGGGCTTACCTGGTACAACGGCAGCAAGGCGGCGGTCATCGTCACCAGCAAGTCGATGGCGGCCGAGCTGGGCCCCGACAACATCCGCGTGAACTGCATCAACCCGGTGTTCAACCCCGACACTGGCCTGTCGGCCGAATTTGCCGGCGGTCCACTGGACGATGCGCGCCGCGCCAGGTTTCTGGCCACCATTCCGCTGGGGCGCTTTTCCACCGCGCTGGATGTGGCCAATGCCGCGCTGTACCTGGCCAGCGACGAAGCCGCCTTCATCAGCGGCGTGTGCATTGAAGTGGACGGCGCGCGCTGCGTCTGATCTGCCCCGCGGCTAACTACGGGCGCCGCAGGCCGCACCGCGATGGACCGTTTCCTCCCGCGTTGCAGCCGGCGCTCCTTCTGCCGCGCAGGCGCCTAGCGGCGCGCCCGCGCGGTGAACGCACTGCCCATCGACGCCGTCACGATCAGGCCGATGGCCAGCCACTGCACCGCCGTCAAACGCTCGTCCAGCAGGGCCAGCGCCAGCACCGCCGCCACGGCGGGTTCCATGCTGATCATGATGCCGAAGGCCTGCTGCGGCAGGCGTTTGAGCGCCACCATTTCCAGGCTGACCGGAATCGCGCTGGACAGCGCCGCCACCGCCAGCCCCACCACCAGCACCGCCGGCGACAGCAGCGCGCTGCCCGCGTGCACCACGCCCACCGGCACCACCACCAGCGCCGCCACCGCCAGGCCCAGCGACACCGAATGCCCCGCGTGCAGGTGCCCCACGCGCTTGCCAAACAGGATGTAGGTGGCCCAGCACACCGCCGCCACCAAGGCCCACATCACGCCCACCGGGTCCAGCCCGCTGACCGAATGGCCCAGCGGCAACAGCAGCCCCAGGCCGGCGATGGCCAGCAGCACCCAGACAAAGTCCAGCGGCCGGCGTGACGACAGAATCGCCACCGCCAGCG
>JAGOEM010000171.1 GCA_017997715.1 Ottowia sp. | reverse complement strand
GATCAGCAGAAACAGGCTGTTGCCCAGTTTGCCGCCATCCAGCAGCCAGGTCACGGCCAGGCTGAACACCCCAATCAAGATCGCCATGGTGCCCAGCAATCTGCGGCGCCCGACGCGATCGGCCAGCCAGCCCGACACCACCACCGCCACGCAGGCCAACACCGCGCCAACCACCTGCACGCTGAGCACCTCGGTGATGGACTGTTCGGCGCGCAGCGTGATCCACGACAGCGGAAACACCGTCACCAGGTGAAACAGCGCAAAGCTGGCCAACGCCGCAAACGCGCCCAGGAACACGTTGCCCCCTTCGTTGCGCAGCACCTCGCTGACGGGCACCGGCTGCAGCTCCAGCTGGTCCAGCAAGCGCGTGTACGACTGCCCCACCACCAGGCGCAAGCGGGCAAACAAGGCCACCACGTTGCTGGCAAACGCCACAAAGAAGGGGTAACGCCAGCCCCAGCTGAGGAAGTCCTCGGTGGTCAGCTGCGAGTACAGGTACGCGAACAGCGCCGCAGCGGTGATGAAGCCCAGCGGCGCGCCCAGCTGGCCGATCATGGCGTACCAGCCGCGGCGCTCTGGTGAGGCGGACATCGCCAGCAGAGAAGGCAAACCGTCCCACGCGCCGCCCTGGGCAATGCCCTGCCCGATGCGCAACACCACCAGGGCCGCAATGGCCACGCCACCCGCTGTCTGATAGCTCGGCAAGAAGGCCATCCCCACCGTACAAATGCCCAACAGGAACAACGACAAGGTGAGCTTGGTGCCCCGGCCCCAGCGGCGTTGCACGGCCATCGACAGGGCGGTGCCGAAGGGCCGGGCAATGAAGGCCACCGCCAGCAGCCCAAACGACATCAGCGTGCCTTGCAGCGGCGGCAGAAAAGGAAACAGCAAGGCCGGAAACACCAGCACGCAGGCGATGCCGAAGACGAAAAAGTCGAAATATTCGGACGAGCGGCCAATGATGACGCCCACCGCGATGTCGCCGGAAGTGACCTCCTCATGGGTCTCGGCCCGAGAGAGCGACGCCCCCGGCTCCTGAAAGCCGGGTGCGGTTTGGGCGGAAGCAACTTGCGTGCTCATCGGCGATCTCCAGTGTTGTTCGTGGCGCCGGGCCTGTTCGGCCGACGCGGTCTTGGCGACCGTGCATTACACCAAAACGCGGTCGCTGTGGTTGACCTTGCATTGGTTGTCCCTATTGATATGCTGGAAACGGTTATTTTGGTAACCTTGTTTTTTCTCGGCCCTTCGTCTGCCTGCCGACGTCATCGCTATGGTTCTCACCCGTTTGGTTCCGTTCTCTCGCTTGCTGACCGGGCTGGCTTTGGCAACCGTGTTCGCGGCGCTTTCCGGCTGCAGCAAAGCGGTTGTCCTCAACCCCGCCGGCGACGTGGCCGCGCGCGAAGGGCAACTGGTGATCCACGCCACGCTGCTGATGCTGGTCATCATCATTCCGGTGATCGCGCTCACGCTGTGGTTTGCCTGGAAATACCGGCACTCCAACCCGTCCAACACCGAAACCGATTACGACCCGGACTGGCACCACTCCACCCAGCTTGAGCTGGTGATCTGGACCGTGCCGCTGATGATCATCATCGCCCTGGGCGCCATCACTTGGATCGCCACGCACAAGCTGGACCCCTACCGCCCGCTGGAACGCGTGTCTGCCACCAAGCCGCTGCAGGACGTGGCGCCACTGGAAGTGCGCGTGGTGGCGTTGGACTGGAAATGGCTCTTCTTCTATCCAGATCTGGGCATCGCCACGGTCAATGAACTGGCCGCGCCGGTCGACCGCCCCATCCGCTTCCTGTTGACAGCATCCAGCACCATGAATTCGTTCTACGTGCCCGATCTGGCCGGCATGATCTATTCCATGCCCGGCATGCAGACCGAGTTGAACGCCGTCATCAACAAGCCCGGCGTCTACCACGGCCTGGCTTCGCACTACAGCGGCTCGGGCTTCTCGGGCATGACCTTCAAGTTTCACGGCCTGGACGACGACCAGTTTGCGCAGTGGGTGGCCAAGGCCAAGGACGGCGGCACCGCTTTGGACCGTGCCACCTACCTGAAGCTGGCCCTGCCCAGCGAGCGCGACCCGGTGCAGTACTTCGCCAGTGTCGAGCCCGACCTGTACGACCGCGTGCTCAACCGCTGCGTGGAAGACGGCAAGATGTGCATGCACCACATGATGGCCATCGACGCGCGGGGCGGCCAACGCTATGCCACGGCGCAGGGCCTGAACCTGCCGCCCGACATCTGCACGGCGGAGGAATCCATCGCCACCGTGGCCGCACTCGACGCTTCGACGATCCTGTCGGCCCGCTACCGCCCGTAAATCCTGCAGTCCCGGGCGGGCAATCCAGCTGCCCGGGCTGACCTCTGCAAAGCTGATCACCATGACTGCAGCCACTCCCACCGAGGGACACTGGGCCCTGGGCCGACTGACCTGGAATTCGATTCCCATGACGCACGAGCCCATCGTGCTGTGGACTTTCATCGCCGTGGTGCTGGGCGGCCTGGCCTTGATGGCGGCGCTGACCAAGTACCGCGTGTGGGGCACGCTGTGGCGCGACTGGTTCTGCAGCATCGACCACAAGAAGATCGGCATCATGTACATGGTGCTGGGCGTGGTGATGTTGCTGCGCGGCTTTTCTGACGCAGCCATGATGCGCCTGCAACAGGCCATGGCCTTCGGCGACAACATGGGCTACCTGCCGCCGCACCATTACGACCAGATCTTCACCGCGCACGGCGTGATCATGATCTTCTTCGTGGCCATGCCGATGGTCACCGGGTTCATGAATTACGTGGTGCCGCTGCAGATCGGCGCGCGCGACGTGGCCTTTCCGTTTCTGAACAACTTCAGCTTCTGGATGACCACCTCCGGCGCGGTGCTGGTGATGGCCTCGCTGTTCGTGGGCGAGTTTTCCACGTCGGGCTGGCTGGCGCTGTCCAACCTGGGGGCGCAGAACCCGGGGGTCGGGCTGGACTACTACATCTGGTCGCTGCAGATAGCGGGGGTAGGCACCACGCTGTCGGGCATCAACCTGATCGTCACCATCATCAAGATGCGCGCGCCCGGCATGAGCCTGATGAGGATGCCGGTGTTCTGCTGGACGGCGCTGTGCACCAACGCGCTCATCGTGGCATCTTTCCCCGTGCTGACGGCGGCGCTGGTGCTGATGACGCTGGACCGCTACCTGGGCACCCACTTCTTCGCCAACGACCTGGGCGGCAACGCCATGTTGTACGTCAACCTGATCTGGATCTGGGGCCACCCTGAGGTCTACATCCTGATCCTGCCCTGCTTCGGCATCTTCTCTGAAGTGGTGGCCACCTTCTGCCGCAAGCGCCTGTTTGGCTACACCTCGATGGTGTACGCCACGATCTGTATCACCATCCTGTCGTACATCGTCTGGCTGCACCACTTCTTCACCATGGGATCGGGCGCCAGCGTGAATGCCTTCTTCGGCATCACCACCATGATCATCTCGATCCCCACCGGGGCCAAGATCTTTAATTGGCTGTTCACCATGTACAAGGGCCGCATCCGCTTCGAGCTGCCCATGCTCTGGACGGTGGCCTTCATGGTGACCTTCGCCATCGGCGGCATGACCGGCGTGCTGCTGGCCGTGCCCCCGGCCGACTTCGTGCTGCACAACAGCCTGTTCCTGATCGCGCACTTTCACAACGTGATCATTGGTGGCGTGGTGTTCGGCCTGTTTGCCGGCATCAACTTCTGGTACCCCAAGGCATTTGGCTACAAGCTGGACCACACCTGGGGCGCGCGCTCGTTCTGGCTGTGGGTGGTGGGTTTCTACGTGGCGTTCATGCCGCTGTATGTGCTGGGCCTGATGGGGGTGACCCGCCGCGCCAACCATTTCGAAGACCCTTCGCTGCAGATCTGGTTCCAGGTGGCCGCCTTCGGGGCGCTGCTGATCGCCCTGGGCATCGGCTGCTTCCTGGTACAGCTGTGGGTCAGCTTCAAGAACCGCGCTGCGCTGCGCGACGTGACCGGCGACCCGTGGGACAGCCGCACGCTGGAATGGGCCACCTCGTCGCCCCCGCCCGACTACAACTTCGCCTTCACCCCCGTCGTGCATGAGATCGACGCCTGGTGGGACATGAAAAAGCACGGCTACCAGCGCCCGCTCAGTGGGTTTAAGGCCATTCACATGCCGGCCAACACCTCCGTGGGCGTGATCATCTCGGCGCTGTCCACCGTTCTGGGTTTCGCGCTGATCTGGCATATGTGGCTGGCGGCAGCCGCCTCGTTTGCCGCCATCGTCATCACGGCCATCGTGCACACCTTCAACTACAAGCGCGACTTCTACATTCCCGCCGCGGAAGTGACCGAAGCCGAGAACCTGCGCACCCAACAACTTCAGGCCAGCCATGTCTGAGATCAGCCTCCACGCCGCCACGCCGGGCGCCGGCGCGCGCCAGTTCCACCTCGACCACGAGCCCCACCCCGAAAACGGCACCGCGCTGGGGTTCTGGCTCTATCTGATGAGCGACTGCCTCATCTTTGCCGCCCTGTTTGCCACCTACGGCGTACTGGGCCGCAACTATGCGGCGGGCCCCAGCGGGGCCGACCTGTTCGACCTGCCACTGGTGGCGATCAACACCGCCTTTCTGCTGCTGTCCTCGCTTACCTTCGGCTTTGCCATGCTGCGCAAACAACTGCGCGACGTGAAGGGCACGCTGATCTGGCTGGCCATCACCGGGGTGCTGGGCCTGTGCTTTCTGGGGCTGGAGCTGTATGAGTTCAACCACCTGATCCACGCCGATGCCGGCCCCGGCCGCAGCGCTTTCCTGTCGGCCTTCTTCGCGCTGGTGGGCACGCACGGCCTGCACGTCAGCTTTGGCGTGATCTGGCTGGTGGTGCTGATGGTTCAGATCAGCAAGCACGGCCTGATCCCCGCGAACCAGCGCCGCCTGATGTGCCTGTCGATGTTCTGGCATTTTCTGGACGTGGTGTGGATCGGCGTCTTCACCTTTGTGTACCTCATGGGGGTTCTGTAAATGAGCGCACCGCATGCCCACGGTCACGCTGACCACCACGGCGACCACCAAGGCGATGAACACGCCCACGAGGTCGGCCCCCACAGTTCCCTGCGCGAATACCTGATTGGCTTCAGCCTGTCGGTGGTGCTTACCGCCATCCCCTTCTGGCTGGTGATGGCCAAGGTCATCAGCGAACGCAACACCGCCATCCTGGTGCTGGGCGCCTTTGCCATGGTGCAGGTGCTGGTGCACATGGTGTATTTCCTGCACATGAACGCGCGCGTGGAAGGCGGCTGGACCTTGCTGTCCACCATCTTCACCGTCGTTTTCGTGGGCATTGCCATCGCCGGCACGCTGTGGGTCATGTTCCACATGAACAACCACATGATGCCCAAGCACCCCTCTGCCGAGCCGCCCGCTGTGTCCAGCGCGCCCAGCCCGGCCCAGCCCGCTTAAGGCGTGGGCGCGGCAGGCCCGTCCGCGCTGCGCCGCGCGGGGCTTTGGGTGCTGCTGGCCGCCCTGGTGCTTGGCTTTCTGGCGCTCAGCGCTTGGCAGCTGCAGCGCCGCAGCTGGAAGCTGGCGCTGATCGAACGCGTTGATCAGCGCGTGCACGCCGCCCCGATACCACTGCCCGTGGCCGCGCGCTGGCCCGACATCGGCGCCGCCGGTTACGAATACCTGCCGGTCTCCGTGCACGGGCGCTGGCTGCCTGCCCACACCCTGCTGAGCCAGGCCGTGACCGAACTTGGCAGCGGCTTTTGGGTGATGACGCCACTGCAGCAGGCCGACGGCAGCAGCGTGTGGATCAACCGCGGATTCATTCCTGAGGCCCAACGCGCGGCATGGCTGTCGTCACATGCGCGCGCCGCCAGCGACGCCGACAACGACGCCGACAGCGTACAAGTCTCTGGCCTGCTGCGCATGAACGAGCCGGACGGCGGCTTTCTGCGCCACAACGATCCCGCCCAAGGGCGCTGGCATTCGCGCGACGTGCTGGCCATGGCCCAGGCGCAGCAACTGCCGCTGGCCTCGCCCTTTTTCATCGATGCCGGCCTGCCAAGCGGTTCTGGCACGCCCGTGGCCAGCCCCAACACCTGGCCGCGCGCGGGCATGACCGTGATCCGCTTTCACAACAGCCACCTGGTCTACGCGCTGACCTGGTTCGGCCTGGCCGCGCTGACGCTGTTCGGCGCCCGCTTGGTCTGGCGTCAGCAACGAGCGCCGCCTTCTGACCAGGATTGATGCGCCGCTGAACCAGCCCCGCTGAACGCGGGCGCAGGTTTGCCATGCCGCAGCGCGCGCAAAGAACGGCCTCAGCGCTGACCAAATTCACGGTTGCGGGGTTGCCCAGCGTTTTGAGCGGCTTGACGCCAGCCTGAGCCGGCATCTTTAATGGGGTAGCCCATCACCGAGCCACCGCCCTGCCACCCCAACGCCCCAACGGCGCACACCGCCCCGGAGACCGACCATGACCCCCACGCTTCGCGCCCTCACCTGCTCCATGGCCGCCGTCTGCATGAGTCTGGCGATGGCGGCGCCCGCCGATGCCAAAGGCAAGGCCAGCGGCGTCAAGCTGAAGAAAGCGCCCGTCAGCACCTACGCCAACGGCCAGAACGCGGCCCAGCGTGAAAAGTCTGAAGACGCCCGCCTGCGCCGCGAATGCAAAGGCCGGCCCAACGCCGGCGCCTGCCTGGGCTATACGCGCTGACGCATTTACTACTGTTTTTATAGCTACCATCGCAGCACTGGCGAGCGCTATAGCCACTTTTTGCATATATTTCAGCAGTCACTGAAGCCCAAAGCCCCAAACAAAAAACGCCGACCCGCAGGTCGGCGTTTCGCATTTGGCCGCGCTGGCAGCGGCACTACCGGGCTGGCACGCAGACGCCCGCCCGCCGCAGCGCCATCAACCGACCCGCACTGGCACGAAGATGCGTTCGCCATCGCGCTGAATCAGCAGCGCCACCGACCTGTCGGCCTTGGCGACGATGCCGCGCACCTGTTCGATGTCCTTCACCGGCTGGCCGTTGATCGACACCACCACGTCGCCCGGCTGAACACCCGCCCGCGCCGCAGCGCCACTGGCCTGCTCGACCACCAGGCCGCCGTCCACCTGGGCCTGGCCGCGCTCTTGCGGCTGCAACGGCCGCAGCGCCAGGCCCAGCTTGCCTTTCGATTCATCGGGCGCCTGCGCGGTTTTGGCCGCCTTGGCGCTGCTGCTGGTCAGCGTGGCCGTCAGCTGCTCGGCCTTGCCGTCGCGCCACACGCCCAGGTTGATGCGTTCGCCCGGCCGGGCCATGCCGATCAGCGCCGGCAAGTCGCCCGACGACACGATGGCCTGGCCGTTGACCTGCTGGATCACGTCGCCCGGCTTCAGCCCCGCCTGGTCGGCCGGGCCGCCCTTTTCTACGGTGGACACCAGCGCGCCTTCGGGCTTGGCCAGCTTGAAGGAATCGGCAAATGCCTGGTTCACCTCTTGCACCGCCACGCCCAGCTTGGCGTGATCCACCTTGCCGTTGGCGACGATCTGGTCCTTCACGTGCAGCGCCAGCTCGATCGGGATGGCAAACGACACGCCCTGGTAGCCGCC
>JAGOEM010000170.1 GCA_017997715.1 Ottowia sp. | reverse complement strand
GGTGCTGGGCAGCAGCGCCAGTGGCGTGGTGCGGCTGGCCGGGTCGGGCGCCAGCGGGCGCCACAGCGTGCGGCTGGGCTTGCCCTGTGCGTGGTCGACCTTGCTGCGCGGGCGGCGGGGCCAGTCGGGCATCAGGGGCAGATCGATCAAGGCCCAGGTGGCGGCGCTGGCGTTGGCGGCGTCGGGCCATGGGTCTTGCACGGCATCCGCCCATTCAGGCCCAGGGGGCGCTGCGTCGTCTGGCAGCGCAAGCTGGCCGTGCACCAGCGCTTCGTAGCGCTTTTGCACGCGCCGCTCGGCAAAGTCGGCCGACAGCTGGCGTTGCACGTCGGCGCTGCGGGCCAGCACCATCAGGCCGCTGGTGGCCTGGTCCAGCCGGTGCACGATCAGCGCGTCGGGCCAGCGGCGCTGGGCGCGGGCGCTCAGGCAATCGGCTTTGTCGGGGCCGCGCCCGGGTACGGCCAGCAGGCCGGCGGGCTTGTCCAGCACCAGCAGGTGGGCGTCTTCATACACCACGTTTAATGTGCCAAATGGGGCGCTGGCGCCCGTCACATCGGCGTGGGCAGCTATGGAATGCATAGTATTCAGGGGCGGGCCGGCGCGTGGCAAGTGCGGCGCGCGGCGATCAAGCTGGGCTGGCGGGCGCTTCGGTGCCCATGGCCAGCACCTGCGCCAGTTCCTGCGCGCCCACGTTGCGCGCCGTGCCAAAGCCGGCGATCTGCCGCGCGCCGGTGGGCACCAGGGTGACGAAGCGGAAGTCGCCCAGCCCGGTCATGAAGGCGGCATCGGGAAAGCGCTGCACGTAGACGGCGTGCGCGCGGCGGCCGGCGGGTGAATCGGGCGCGGGCGTGTGGGCCAGCACGTCCAGCGTGATGCGCGCCAGGTCGTGCACGGGCGCGCCGGGCACTTCAGCGGCGGTGATCAGCAGCGCCGCGCGGGCGTCGGCCTGCAGGTTGGCGGTGTGCGCGGCCAGGCCGCTGATGTGCAGCACGATGCAGGGCGCGCCGTCGTCGTCAGGGTGGCCGGGGTCGACGGCGAACGGCACCATCGACACGCTGGGCGCGCCGCTGGCGGCGTCCAGCGTGGCCAGCGCGGCGCTGCGGCGGGTGGCCAGCAATTGGTGCAGGGCGTGGCCCAGGCGGGGCAGGTGGGGGGTCATGTCAGTTGGGTGCCGCTAGCGGCGAAGACGGGGTTGTTAGGGATAAAAAGTGGCGATAGCGCAGTCTGGGACTGCGCTGGCAGCTATCAAAAACAGAGTTTTCATGGCGTGGGTGGTGGCCGCGGGGTGCGCCCGCAAATACGGGCGCCCCGGCGCTACAGCACCTTGCACAGCTCAAACACCAGCGCGGGGCCCAGCGACTGCTTCAGCGCCCCGGCGGCCACGTGGCCGGTGGACAGGGTGCCGATGGTCGAAGCCTGGAATTCGGTGGCGCCGGCCCGTTCGTTGATTTCGATCACGGCGGGCGGTGAACCCGACCGCGCGCCAATGCTGTCGCGCAGCTGGTCCATTTGCGCGCCGGCCACGCTGGCGTCGTAGACCAGCGCGTCTGGCATGTACTGGGCCGCCAGCCGCGTGGCCTGGTGCAGGTCCTCGGCCTGGTCAACCAGCACGCCGTAGCCGGCCAGCGCCTGCAGGCACTGCGCCCGGCGCTGCGCACGGCTGGACACCACCAGCACGCGGCACCCCTGGATGACGGCCGACACGCTGGACGGGCCGATGTGTTCCTCCATCGCGCTGGACAGCTGCGCCTCGGTGGGGGCGGTCATGCCGATGGTCACGCGCATGTGGTCTTCGCGCATTTCCATCTGGGTTTGCGCGCCCAGCGCCCGCGCCAGCTGGTGCCACAGCATCCAGCGCATGCTGCGCCAGCTGGATTCGGGCAGGGTGGACGGGGTGCACCCGGCGGCAACCCGCAGGCGCGCGCGTGCGCTGCTTTGCGATTTGTCGACGGTGATGACCACGTCGTCCGACAGCTGGCCGGCCCACTGCAGCAGCTCGTCGATCAGCAGGTAGACCATGCTGGAATCGGCAAACACCTGCGCCTGCGCCAGGCCCTGGCGCACGTTGACGTGGCGGCGCTGGAACCAGTCGCCGCGTGCGGTCAGCGCGGCGCGCGCCACATCGGCCAGGTTGAGCACTTCACGCTGCTGGGCGGGTGGGTCTTCGTTCAGGCGCAGCACGTGCTGGGCGGCCAGGCCCGCCTGGCGTGCGCGTTCGATCGCATCGCGAAGCGGCGCCAGGCCGTTGACCAGGCTGGGTTCCAGGCCGTTCAGGCGGTCCAGCTGTTCGCTGGCGGCGGCCAGCGAGGTGGACACTTCCTCGCCCATCAGGCGCACCAGATCGGGCCAGGAGACCGAGGGGCCGTCGGCGGCGGCGGGGGCGGCACGGCCGTGGGCAGTGCGCCCGGCCTGGGCTGGGTGGCGGGCGGATTCGGCCACGTCTGGGGACAGTCGGCCGCGCGCCGCCTGTCGCAGGGAAAACCAGTTCAGCGCCATCTCAGCCTCCTTGCGTGAAGCCCGCTGCGGTTGGCCGACCGGCGGCCAGGCCCGACCGCAGGCCGGGATTGTTCTGAGTGAAAGTATAGGGTGGCGTGCGCCTGAATGGGTAGCGCGCGGGCGGTGGGGTGCGGGGCGCTGTCGGGCCCGGGCCTGGGCGCGGCTTGGCGCGTGTTCCGTGGCTCAGCGCGGGGCGGGGCGGGGGATGTGCGCCGGAGTGGGCCGCGAGGCGCCAACCGCAGCGCTACCGGGTGATAGCGCGAGGATCCGTAGCGAAGCAGCCTGCCCAAGGCCGCGCCCGCCCAAACGCCCAAACGCCCAAACGCCCAAACGCCCAAACGCCCGAACGCCCGAACGCCCGAACGCCCCCCGAGGAGGCGTTCAACGCGCGCTCAGGGCCGCAGGTTGCCGGCCACGCTGGCGCGCATGCGGTTCACATCCAGCGCCGACACTTCGGGCGCGCCATTGCCCCAGCTGGCGCGCAGGTAGGTCAGCAGGGCGGCGATGTCGCCATCGCTCAGCACCAGGGTGAAGGGCGGCATGCCGTAGGGGCGCTGGTGGCCCGCCGTGTCGGGCGCAAAGCCGCCGTACAGCACGGTTTGCAGCAGGTTGTGCGTGACCGGCATGGTCACGGCGCGGTTGCCGGCCAGCGGCGGATAGGCGTTGGGCACGCCCTGGCCCTGGCTGCCGTGGCAATCGGTGCAGTGTTGCTGGTACAGCTTTTCACCGGCTATCAGGGCGCTGGTGCGCACGGGCGCCGCCCTGGCGCTGCGGGGCGCGGCGGCATCGGTCTGGGGCAGGGCCTGCAGGTAAGTGGCCATGGCACGCAGATCGGGCTCGTTCAGGTATTGCGTGCCTTGGGTCACCACTTCGGTCATCGGGCCGCTGACCTGGCCGTGCGGTGCCACGCCGGTGCGCAGCAGTTGCACGATGTCGTCCAGCGGCCAGTCGGCCATGCCGGCTTCGCGCGGCGATACCAGCGATGGCGCATACCAGCCTTCGGCCGCCAGCAGGCCACCGCTCAGGCTTTGCCAGTCGCCGCCGCCCAGCGCGTCGCGCGGGGCATGGCAGGCCGAGCAATGCGCGACGGCGTAGCTCAGGTAGGCGCCGCGCTGCACGGTGGCGCGGTCTTGTCCTGCCGCCAGGTCGGTGGGCACGGCGGGCGCCGCGCCGGGCTTGAAGTACAGCGCGCGCCACACCGCCAGCGCGGCCTGCGTGCTGTAGGGCCAGCGCAGTTCGTGGGCCGCCACCTGGCCGCGCACGGCGCCCTGGCTGCGGAAGTAGCTGTACAGCGCGTCGGAATCCTCGCGGGTCAGCGCCGTGGTGTGCGTGTAGGGAAAAGCGGGGTACAGCAGCCGCCCGCTGGCCGACCGGCCATGGTGCAGGGCGCGCCAGAAAGCGGCGGCCGTCCATCGGCCGATGCCGGTGTCGTCGTCCGGCGTGAGGTTGCTGGTGAACAGCGTGCCAAACGGCGTGGCGATGGGGCGCCCGCCCGCATTGGCCGCGCCACCGCGCGCGGTATGGCAGGTGATGCAGTTGCCCGCCTGCGCCAGATAGGCGCCACGCTGCAGCAACGCGGTGGAGGTGTCGGCCGGGCCTGCGGCGCTGACATCCACGCCGTCGCCGTAGTTGACCCAGCCCACCCAGGCCACGGCCAGCAACAGCAGCGCAGCCAGCAGGCCCGCCAGGCGTTTCAGGTGCTTCACGGGCGGCCTTCTGGCAGGGGCGCGCTGCCGCACTTCAGGTCGGGCATGTCGGCGGTCGCCTCGGGCCGCTGCGCTGCGGGGTGGGCATTGGCCGGCACCGGCTGGGCGGCCAGCCAGCTGACCACGGCGTAGGCGTCGCTGTCGCTCAGGCGGCGCACCACGTCGGCCATGCAGTCGGGCGCGTGCGCGCGGCGCTGCCCGGTCTTCCAGCCGCCCAGCTGGGCCATCAGGTAGTCCGCCGGCAAACCCAGCAAGCCGGGAATCTGCGGTTGCGCGCCGGTCAGCGCAGGGCCGTGGCATTGCACGCAGGCGGGCAGGCGCACGCTGGGGTCGCCATGCAGCGCCAGGTCACGGCCGCGCGCCAGCACGGGTGCTGCCGCACGTTGGGCATAGGGGCTGGGCGCGGCATAGGGCACGTTCAGGGCCGCAAAATGCTGCGCGATTTCGTACAAATAGGCGTCGGTCAGCGGGTCGACCAGCCGCGTCATCAGGCCGTAGTGGCGCCGCCCGTCGCGAAAGTTGAGCAACTGGTTGTACAGGTAGCCCGCCGGCTTGCCCGCCAGGCGGGGGTAAAAGCCGTCTGGCCCGGCGCGGCCCTGGTCGCCATGGCAGGCGGTGCAGGCCAGGGTGCGCTGGGCGATGCTGTCTTCAAACTTGGGCGCTGCCGGCAGCGCCGGGGCCAGCAGGATCAAGGCTGCCGACAGCGCGCGCCTGCCCCATTGCCCCGCCTGCCGGAACTGGGTGAAACGCCGCATGTCGGTCAGCGGATGGTGATTTCGGCGCGGCGGTTGCGTGGCTCGGCCGTGTTGTCGGGCGCGGCCACCACGGGTTCGCGTTCGCCGCGGCCCACGGCGTCCACCCGCGCGGCGTTGAAACCGCGCTCGACCAGCATGTCGCGAATGGCGCTGGCGCGCTGCAGCGAAAGCTGGTCGTTGGCTTCAAGTGGGCCGACGCTGTCGGTATGGCCTGTCACCACGATCTCGCCGCCTGGACGGGCCATGGCGCGCGACAGCAGGTCGGTCAGCTGCGCGTTGGATTCCGCCGTCAGCTGCGATCCGCCGGTTTCAAAGTACAGGGTGAAGCTTTGCTGCGGCGCGGGCTGCGCTGCCAGCAATTCGCGGTAGCGGCGGTCCACTTCCTCGGCGCTCAGCTGCTCGGTTTCAACCGGCTGGCGCGGGTTCACCAAAGCCGCGCTGTACGGGGCGGTCAAGGTGGTGGTGGAACCACCAGACTGCACTTCCACCGCGCCCTGGCGACCCTCCTGCGGCAGCAGAATCACGCGGGTGGCAGGCGCACAGCCAGCCAGCAGCGCGCTGAAAAGGCCCAGGCAGATCAGGCGGATCACAGGTTTTCCTCGACGATGAAGTCGGTACCGCGCACGCCAATCACCGTGGTGGGCGTGGTTACCTTCACCTGGTCGGGCTGCACCTTGGCAATGATGCCGGTGACCACGCGCAGTGTGCCGCGCGCCAGCGTGATCAGCAGGTTGCCGCCCTGGGTGGTGGGATCGAATTCGAAGGCCGACAGATCGACCGAGCTGTCTGGCCCCACGGACAGCACCGTGCCATCCTTCAGCGTGACGGCGGCGGTGCTCTTGGCGCCGGTGATGACGCGGTCCACGGTCATCAGCGGGCCGCCGACCACCGCGGCGCTGCGCACATTGCCACGCACCACGGTGACGTCGCCCTGCACGGTCTTGAAGGTGCCCTGGCGCGCATCGCCAGAGATGGCGGACGGTGCGCTGGCCGCCGCCGTGGGGGCACTGGCGTCTGGTGTGGCAGGCGTCGCGGGGGGCGTTTGGGCGAACGCGGCCGAGGCGGCCAACAGACCGGCGCAGCCCAGCAGGCGTGCGACACAGGTGAATCGGGGAGTCATGCGGCTTTCTCTTTCGGCGCGACGGCAGGGTAATGTGTCGTGCAATGTGTCAATGATGGTACCGCAGCAAGGGCCGCATGTCGTCACGTGAAGGACAAGCGAAGCAGCGACAATGCCGCTTTTGCGCGCCGTGGCCGGGGCTTTTGCCTGGCTGCGGCAAGGCCGGTGGCGCCCCATCGCCGCGGCTTGGCCGCTGGTGGCCGGCGCTGGCTGGCCAAGCACCCTTTATTTGTTCTACCCGTGACCCTGATCCTCGCTCCCATGGAAGGCCTGCTGGACCACGGCCTGCGCGAGCTGCTGACGCGCGCCGGCGGGGTAGACCGCTGCGTGTCCGAATTCATCCGCATCACCGACCAGCTGCTGCCCGCGCGCAGCTTCACCCGCGTGGTGCCCGAGCTGCTGCGCGGCGGCCGCACGCGCGCCGGCGTGCCGGTGCGCCCGCAACTGCTGGGCTCAGACCCGGTGTGCGTGGCAGAAAACGCCGCCCGCCTGGCCGAACTGCGCCCGCCCGGCATCGACCTGAACTTTGGCTGCCCCGCCAAGACGGTCAACCGCCACCGCGGCGGCGCCGTGCTGCTGGACGAACCCGAACTGGTGCACGCCATCGTCGCCGCCGCGCGCCGCGCGGTGCCGGCCAACGTGCCCGTGTCCGCCAAGATGCGCCTGGGCTACGAGGACGACCACCGCCTGCTGGACTGCGCCCGTGCCATCGAAAGTGCTGGCGCCAGCGAACTGACGGTGCACGCCCGCACCAAGTCGCAGGGCTACAAGCCGCCCGCGTACTGGGAATCGATTGCCCGCGTGCGCCAGGCGGTGCGCCTGCCGCTGATCGCCAACGGCGACATCTGGAGCGTGGCCGACGCCCAGCGCTGCCGCGCCGTCACCGGCTGCCACACGCTGATGCTGGGGCGTGGCATGGTGCGCCGCCCCGGCCTGGCCCTGGCGATTGCGCAGGCGGGCGACGCGGCGCAGGCCGACGATGCCGCGCCCGACCGCACCGACGCCGCCGTGCGCGCCGTGCCCTGGCGCCAGATACAGCCGCTGCTGGTCGACTTCTGGGCCGACGTCAGTGCGCGCGTCGAACGCCGCCACCGCGCCGGGCGGCTGAAGCTGTGGCTGACCTACCTGCGCCACGCCTACCCCGAGGCGCAGCAAGCTTTCGACGCGCTGCGCCTTTGCAATGACGCCGATGCCATCGGCGCATGGGTGCTATCTATTAAAGAGCTGGTTACGCCCGTGGCTATTGCGCCAGAGGCTGATTTTGTTACCTAAACCCATGCCCCGGACGGCGTGACGAACCCTTCATTTTCTGCACAAAGGACCAACCCGTGGCTTCCAGCCTTTTACTGTTGATTGACGACATCGCCGCCGTTCTGGACGACGTGGCCGTGATGACCAAGGTGGCCGCGCGCAAAAGCGCCGCCATGGCCGATGACGTCGCCGTGCTGACCAAGCTGTCGGCCCAGAAAACCGCCGGCGTGCTGGGCGACGATCTGGCGCTGAACGCGCAACAGGTGACCGGCGTCAGCGCCAACCGCGAGTTGCCCGTGGTCTGGGCGGTGGCCAAGGGCTCGATGGTGAACAAGGCCATCCTGGTGCCCGCTGCGCTGGCCATCAGCGCCTTTGC
>JAGOEM010000031.1 GCA_017997715.1 Ottowia sp. | reverse complement strand
CAGCTCAAGGCGCGCGGTCACTTCCATTCGTCCTTCACGATGGTGGATGTGATCCTCACCAGCGCCAACGGCCGCGTACAGATGGCGAGTACCTTGCGGCGCTTCGCTGGCCTGCCATCGGTCGGCGCCAGTCACGCGGCAGAGGTGGCCTCGCGCGAAGCAGTCGCAGCGAAGTAGTTAGACCAATAGCAGAAGCAACCCGAATGTGCCGTGCCGTTCCCTGAGCGGCACGGCCAGGGGGTGAGTGCGTCAAATTTTTCTAAGGAGTGATCTAGCATGACCGACGGTATCAGCGACGAAAGACGCGCCGGACTGCGCGCGATTTGCGACACGGTGGTTCCGGCCATCCAGCGCCCCGGCGATTCCACTGGCTTCTGGGCGCGCAAGGCGACGGACGTCGGCGCCGACCAGGCGATCATCGCCATGCTCGGCGGGATGCCGCCGGAGACGCCCGATGGCCTCCTGGGCCTGGTCGACGGGCTGGTCGCTCAAGGCATTGTGGGCGCCTCGCCCCTCTCGCGCGAGCAAATCCTGTCGCGTACCGCGCTGCTGAGCCCAGCGGCTTCTGCCGGGGTAGGGGCGCTTGCGTCGTTGGTGCGCCTGATGACCTACGGCCTGCCTGATGCGACCGGACAAAACCCATTCTGGAAGCAGTTCGGGTATCCCGGCCCAGTCAGCCGTCCGCCGCAGGCGCCCAAGCCGATTCGGCCGATGGTTCCCAAGGGCGATGTGACCTTGAAGGCCGATGTGGTTGTGGTGGGCTCCGGCTCGGGCGGCGGCGTAATGGCCGCCAAGCTGTCGGCGGCGGGGCTGAAGGTGATCGTGCTTGAAGGCGGCGGTTACTTCAATGAATCCGACTTCAATCAGCTCGAACTTTGGGCCTACCAGAACCTCTACTGGCGCGGCGGCCCAACGCCGACGGCCGACCTGAACATTTCGCTCATGGCGGGGACTACGCTGGGCGGCGGCAGCACCATCAACTGGACCAACTGCCTGCGCACGCGCCCTTGGGTTCGTGAAGAGTGGGCGCGCGGCCATGGCCTTGAAGGTGTCGACAGCCCGGACTTCGATCGGCACCTGGATGCAGTCACCGCGCGCATCGGCGTCAACGACCGCTGCTCCGATCTGAACGGCCCGAACCAGCGGATCAAGGACGGTGCTGCGCGCCTCGGCTGGTCGTTCCAGCTGTTGTCGCGCAACGCCGACACGGCGACCTACGATCCCGGTACGGCGGGATACATGGGCTTCGGCGACCAATCCGGCTCCAAGCTGGGCACGATGAAGACCTTTCTTCAAGACGCCTTCAACGCGGGCGCGGACATCATCGTGCGCTGCCGCGCCGAAAAGGTGTTGGTGGAGCAAGGCCGCGCAGCCGGCGTCGAAGCGACCTACCGCGACCCGGCGACGGGTGCGACCGCCAAGGTGACGGTGCGCGCCCCTCGCGTGGTCGTGGCGGGCGGATCGCTCGAATCGCCAGCCCTTTTGCTCCGCTCGGGGATCGGTGGGCCGGCCGTTGGAAAATACCTGCGGCTGCACCCCTGCACGGCCATCGTCAGTGTCTATCCAGATCGACAGGACGCCTGGTGGGGCTCGCCGATGAGCGGCATGATCGACGAGTTCGAGCAGCCGGACAACGGCTATGGCTTCCTGATCCAGGCGGCGCACTACTCGGCTGGCACCTCGGCGGCGCTGATCCCGCTCGGCTCACCGGCGGCGCACAAGGAGACGATGAGCCAGTTCGCCAACGCCGCGGTCAGCATCAGCCTGACGCGCGACCATGGCCACGGCCAGATCACGATCGATGGCCGGGGCGAGGCGGTGCCGACCTACTCGGTGACAGACCCTGTGGACATTGCCAACCTGCGCAAAGGCATGGAATCGCAGGTGCGCATGCACCACGCGGCGGGCGCGGTCAAGATCGCCTCGCTGACCGCAGGCGCACTGACCTGGCGCTGGGGCGACGACCTCGACGCTTTCATCTCTTGGCTCGACACGGTGCCCTTGCGGTTCGGGGGCGTCAGCATGTTCGCGGCCCACCAGATGGGGACCTGCCGCATGGGCAAGGACCCGAAACAGAGCGTTGCCAATCCGCTGGGCGAATTGCACGACGTGCCCGGCGTGTGGATTGGCGATGCCAGCGCCTTCCCCACATCGACTGGAACCAATCCAATGATCTCGACGATGGCATTGGCCCATCGCACCTCCGAGGCCCTCATGGCCACGGCGGGCTGAGGCAACAGGGCTTGAAGGAGACACATATCATGACAGTGACCAAAGTCGGCGTGCCAGTGCACGACAAGTTCTATATCGGCGGCGAATGGGTGGCTCCGGCACCGGGCCACGCCACCCATGAGGTAGTGAACGCCGCCACCGAGGACGTTCTTGCCAGCGTTCCTCTCGGCTCGGCCGCGGATGTGGATCGGGCCGTCGCGGCAGCGCGTATCGGCTTTGAGGTGTGGTCACAGTCTGACCTGACCACCCGCGCCGAAGCCCTGGAAGCCATTCATGCCAAGCTGGCCGAGCGTGCCGGAGAGATCGCCGCCCTGGTTTCGTCCGAGGTCGGCATGCCGCTGCCGGTATCGCACCTCATCCAGGCCGGACTGCCGGCGTGGTCCTTCGCCACCATGGCGAAGCTGGTGCGCGATTTTCCCTGGCAGGAAGAGGTGGGCAATTCGCTGATCGTGCGCGAGCCCATTGGCGTTGTCGGCGCCATCACGCCCTGGAACTACCCATTGCATCAGGTTGCGGCCAAGGTCGCACCGGCTATCGCGGCCGGCTGCGCCATTGTCCTGAAGCCGAGTGAGGTGGCGCCGCTGTCAGCCTTCGTGCTGGCCGAAATCATCCATTCGGTTGGTTTGCCACCGGGCGTGTTCAACCTGGTCACCGGCACGGGGCCCATCGTTGGCGAAGCGCTTGCCACCCATCCCGGCGTGGACATGATCTCGCTGACGGGATCGACGCGCGCGGGCAAGCGAGTGAGCGAACTCGCGGCGCAGACCATCAAGCGGGTATCGCTGGAACTTGGCGGCAAGTCGGCGAACATCATCCTGGACGACGTCGGCGCAGATCTGCAAGCCGCAGTCGTGGACGGCATTCAAAAGTGCTTCCTCAATTCCGGCCAAACCTGCACGGCCTTCACGCGCATGCTGGTGCCCCGCACCCGCCTGGCGGAAGTCGAGGCGATTGCCAAGGCCGCGGCCGAGGGCGCCAAACTGGGCGATCCGTTCGATCCGGGCACGCATCTCGGCCCCATGGTGACGAAAGCGCACCGCGAAACGGTTCGTCAATACATCCGCAAAGGCATCGAGGAGGGCGCCAAGCTGGTGTGCGGCGGGCCCGATCCGAGCAACGGCGTGGACAAAGGCTGGTTCGTCACGCCCACCGTCTTTTCCGACGTGAAGCCCGGCATGACGATCGAGCGGGAGGAGATCTTCGGCCCCGTGCTTTCGATCATTCCTTACGAGACAGAGGACGAAGCCATCCGCATCGCCAACGATACGGTCTACGGCCTGTCGGGCGGCGTTTGGAGCCGTGACCTTGCGCGGGCCGAAAGGGTTGCCCGCCGCATGCGCACCGGCATGGTGGACATCAATGGCGGCGCGTTCAATCCCACGCAGCCGTTCGGTGGCTACAAGCAATCCGGCAATGGCCGTGAACTTGGTGCGCATGGATTGGCCGAATTCACTGAAATCAAGTCGATACAGCGCTGACGTTGACTGCCAGCGGGGCCGCGCTGCGCGCCCTGTGGCTGCTACGGCACGCAGACGGCCGTCTGCGTGCCACATGCGGCCTGCTTGACGGTTTGGACTGCATCGGCGGCGAAGCAGTAATACAGGCAATGGCATTGCGCCATCGCGTGGGTTGAATCGCGCCTCTTTTTAATGGCTGCGATTTGTTAATGCGGCGCCACCTGAGTTCTGCCGTTGCCCAAAGATATTGGCGGCCGCCAGCCGCATGCGGAAATCAATTGAAGTTACTGTCTTTTCATTGAAGGAGTTATCAGATGTCCATTGAAGGAAAAGTTGCCCTCGTCACCGGCGCTGGCCAGGGAATTGGGCGGGCGATTGCTCTGCGATTGGCCCGCGATGGCGCTGACCTGTGCCTTGTCGATATCCGGCGGGACACGATCGAGGCCGTGGCAAAAGAAATCGTGGCGCTTGGTCGCAAAGCCACGGTTTTCCTGGCTGACGTTGGCGAGCGTGAGCAGGTCCATGCCTCGGTCGACCATGCAGAAAAGGAGCTGGGCGGATTCGACATTATGGTCAACAACGCGGGCATTGCATTGGTCCAACCCATTGCGGCAGCCACGCCAGAGGAAGTGAGCAGAGTGCTCAAGATCAATATCGAGGGCACCTTGTGGGGTATTCAGGCGGCCGGAAAGAAAATCATAGAGCGGGGACAAAAGGGGAAGATCATTAATGCGAGTTCGATCGCCGGACACGAAGGATCTCAATTATTCGGCGTGTATGCGGCGACAAAATTCGCCGTGCGTGCGCTGACCCAATCGGCCGCAAAGGAATACGCGGCCTACGGCATTACCGTGAATTCCTACTGCCCAGGCATTGTGGGCACGGATATGTGGGACAAGATTGACGATCGCTTTGTGCAGATCACAGGCTCCAAGAAGGGCGAAACCACCCATGGCATCGTTTCGGGCATTGCGCTGGGTCGCATGGAAACGCCCGAAGATGTCGCAGGCTTGGTCTCTTTCTTTGCGGGGCCGGATTCCGACTACATGACCGGTCAATCGGTCATCATCGATGGCGGTCTGGTCTATCGGTAATACCCGCGCGTTTTTTCGATCACTGCAACCGTAGGTCGGTGGTCGAAGGGGCGATCAACTGGATGGGCGCGTAGCGTCATCGCGCGGTCGTGCCGTTCTGGCTGCGCTCTGCCGCTACCAGCAGTGGCATCGCTCGCCCTGAACCGGCAGGAACTGTCCGCCAAGGTGGTGTGACGTGAACGACGGGCCAGCGGTGGCAACAAAAAACGCGCCTCAAGGGCGCGTTTTCTTTTGGGTAGCGGCAGGGCTATTTGCTATAATTTAGGTAGCTGCTTTCGCAGACCCATCAAGCGCTACAGGCCATTTTTACTATAAAACTGGCCGCCTGAATCACTTGCAGTCAGACTTGATGATGTCGTCAATGCGCTTCAGTTCGGCAGCGCGCTGGTTGTCGTCCAGGATCTCGCGTTCGCCCTTGTCGTTGGTGCGCGCCACGCGCATGCCAGATTCCATGGATGCCTTGCCTGAACGGGCGCGTTTGCAGTTTTCAGCGCGGGCCTGGGCCTGCTTTTGCTCCTCGGCCTTTTTCTTCGCGGCTTCAGCGGCTTCGGCTTGTTTTTTCTTTTCTTCCAGCGCCTTGTCTACGCCGGCAGTGGCAGCGCCGCTGGCAGCGGCGGCAGGTGCGCTGGCCGTGGGCGCCGCGCCGCTGGCGGTTGCGCCAGCGCTGGTGGCTGCTGGGCTTTCGGTGCGCGCCGCCGTGGCGCTGGAGCCCCTGGGCTGCTTCAGAATGTTCTTGGCCGGGATGTCGGCAGGCGGTGCCACGTCGCTGTAGACGCGGCTTCCGTTTTTGTCGATCCACTGGTATTGGGCGGTTGCCGTCAGGCTGGTGGCCAGGGCAATGGCGAAGAGCAGGGCGCGGGCGGGTCTCATGGGGTCAGCAGTGTAACGACCGGAACAGGTCAGACGACATACAACGCCCACCTTTACGGTTTCGATGACGTGGTCAAGCGGCCTAACCGTGTCTTTTACACACCCGCCCGGCCGGGCTCACCCTGTGTGCGGAAAAGGCGCATGAAAGGCGCAAAGGCCTATGCCGTCTGCGTGCTTGATGCGTCTGCGGGCGGAGGCGAACGGGCGGCTGTTTACAATCTTTCTTTTGGAGCCTACCCATGCGCCTTCTTGGCAACGCGCTGACGTTTGACGACGTTCTGCTGGTCCCCGCTTTCTCTCAGGTCCTGCCCAAGGACGTTAATCTTTCTTCCCACTTCACGCGCGGTATTCGCCTGAACCTGCCCCTGGTTTCAGCGGCGATGGACACCGTCACCGAAGCCCGTCTGGCCATCGCCATGGCCCAGGAAGGCGGCATCGGCATCGTGCACAAGAACCTCACTGCGCAAGAGCAGGCCGCCCAGGTGGCCAAGGTCAAGCGTTTCGAGTCTGGCGTGCTGCGCGACCCGGTCGTCATCACGCCCGAACACACCGTGCTGCAGGTCATGCAGCTGTCGGACGATCTGGACATCAGCGGCTTTCCCGTCATCGACGGCGGCAAGGTGGTCGGCGTGGTCACCGGGCGTGATCTGCGCTTTGAAACCCGCTACGACCTGCCCGTGCGCGAAATCATGACCCCGCGCGAACGCCTGATCACCGTGCCCGAAGGCACCAGCCCCGCCGACGCCAAGGCGCTGCTGAACAAACACAAGCTGGAACGCCTGCTGGTGGTCGACGCCGAGAACCGCCTGAAGGGCCTGATCACCGTCAAAGACATTACCAAGCAAACCACCTTCCCCAACGCCGCACGCGACGACGCGGGTCGCCTGCGCGTGGGCGCCGCCGTTGGCGTGGGCGAGGGCACCGAAGAGCGCGTGGATGCGCTGGTCAAGGCTGGCGTAGACGCCCTGGTCGTCGACACCGCCCACGGCCACAGCGAAGGCGTGATCGAGCGCGTGCGCTGGGTCAAGCAGAACTACCCGCAGGTGCAGGTGATTGGCGGCAACATCGCCACCGGCGCCGCCGCCATGGCGCTGGCCGATGCCGGTGCCGATGGCGTCAAAGTGGGCATTGGCCCCGGCAGCATCTGCACCACCCGCATCGTCGCTGGCGTGGGCGTGCCGCAAATCACCGCCATCGACAACGTGGCCAAAGCCTTGCACGGCACCGACATTCCCCTGATCGCCGACGGCGGCGTGCGCTACAGCGGCGACATCGCCAAGGCCATTGCCGCTGGCGCCGGCACCGTGATGATGGGCGGCATGTTCGCCGGCACCGAAGAAGCCCCCGGCGAAATCGTGCTGTACCAGGGCCGCAGCTACAAAAGCTACCGCGGCATGGGCAGCATTGGCGCCATGCAACAGGGCAGCGCCGACCGCTACTTTCAGGAAAGCACCACCGGCAACCCCAACGCCGACAAACTGGTGCCCGAAGGCATCGAAGGCCGCGTGCCCTACAAAGGCAGCGTCGTCGCCATCCTGTTCCAGCAAGCCGGCGGCCTGCGCGCCAGCATGGGCTACTGCGGCTGCGCCACCATCGACGACATGCGCAACCAGGCCGAGTTTGTGCAAATCACCTCCGCCGGCATCCGTGAATCGCACGTGCATGACGTGCAGATCACCAAAGAGGCGCCCAACTATCGCGCGGACTAGAGTGAAACACCCCCCTGAGCGGCTGCGCCGCTTCCCCCCGCTCTCTTCGCGCTTCGCGCTACGGGTAGGGGGACAACGCCGATGCCCGCCGCAGGTGCGGGCATGGCGTTCGTTGGCATGGCCTGCTCCGCGGCCGCTGGTCGCACTTGTTCTGCTGACCGCAGTCGCCCTCTTGCTTTCCGCCTGTGGCCACACCGGCCGCTCCGTTAGCAATGAGCGCCGTCTGGACGACGCCCTGAAGGATTGCCGCGCCAAGCACCAGCGCGTGCAGTTGATTGGCGCCAACGGCACAACGGGCCAGCAAGGCGGCTACACCAATATCCAGGATTCGTCGGGGCAGCGGCAGTTGGAGATGAGTAATCCGGCGGGGAACGGGGCGGGTTGGTATCGGTGTGTGTCTTAAGGCGGCGTCTTCATTTCTATTTGTATCGGTGCGCGAAATTTTTTAAGTAGGTTAGTTTTTATTCAAGGAGGTGGGGGGTGCGTATAGATCCGAACTACTGGCTCGTGGGCGCCACATGGAATGAGGGGGGCGAAAAGTATCATGATTTCATCGCAAATGGGTATTGGGAATCTGGGTACGAAAAAGACGAAAAACCAACCCAAGATGACCGATTTGATCAAATTCAACCTGGCGATCGTATCGCGATCAAACGCTCTCTCGGTCCCGCCGATCCAGATATCATTATTCGGGCGATTGGGGTGGTGAGCGAGGTTGATCTATACGGCAGAAGAGTCTATGTAACTTGGTTGGTGCGCGGGTTGAATCGAAAAATCGGAAGTCGCGGCGCATATGCAACCATTCACGGCCCTTACAATCGCAGTCAAAATATCGATTCATGGCTAAACAGCGCATTCTGCATCTGACATTTCCCAGCCATGAAACTCGCCGAAGCCCTCCTGACCCGCGCGGGAAAAAAGGAAATCCTCTCACTGCGCGAGCGCATTGGCCAGAACGCCGTGGCGCAGGAAGGCGATGCGCCGCGTGAGTTGTGAAACAGCTCATCGCTGAACGCTTTGCCGTCATCGCGGAGTGGCAGGCGGCGTTGATCGGTTTCAGCCTTATGGGCAGCGCGCAGGGCAGCTACACCCATATTCAGGATTTGTTGGGTCAGCGGCAATTGGGCATGGGTCACCCGGCTGGCAATTCGCAGACATGGTGTGTCTGTGTCCCGTAGATTGACCCGCGCCTGTCGTACATAGCGGGCAACTGTTGCTGGCGCCTTGCGCGCTGAATGGCATGGAGAAATAAATTGGAATCTGGTCGCGTGCGGCGAATCGCCATCTTTTATGACGGCACTTTTTTTTGGCGGATAAGCAATTATTTTCGATACAAGCATCCGCGCGCCAGTTTCATCAACATCGATGGGCTGCACACCTACATTCGTCATAAAGTGGCGGCGCTGGAAACGGGCAACAATAGCAATCTTTGCCAAATTGTAGAATCGCATTTCTTCAGGGGCAGATTTTCTTTGAAATCTGTCCAGATGATGCAAAACCCGTTGAAGCAGTTGGAGGCCGATCGGTACCAGGACCAGCTTTTGATGCGTTCAGGCGTCGTGGCGCACTACCATCCGATGAATGAGGCGGCCAATCCGCCTGAAGAAAAGGGTATTGACGTCTGGCTGGCCCTGGAGGCTTACGATTTGGCGGTCCACAAGCAGTTTGACGTTTTGGTGCTTTTCTCTGGCGACTCGGATTTTGTGCCGCTGGTCAGAAAGATCAACGGGCTGGGTACGCGCGTGATGATTGTGGGTGCGGATTTGGACGATGGCGCCAGAACTTCGCAGCGGCTGATGGATGAGGCGTCGTATACGCTGATGCTTTCGGGAGGTGAGGGCGCCGAAGCGCCTCACTTGACACAAATATTCAATTGATGGTTTAAACGATGAAACTCGCCGAAGCCCTTCTGATCCGTGCGGATCAGAAAAAGAAAATCCTCTCGCTGCGCGAGCGTATTGGCCAGAACGCCTTGGCGCAGGAAGGCGATGCGCCGCGTGAAGACGTGAAAAAGCTGATCGCCGAATGCTTTGCGGTGATTGAAGAGCAGCAGGCGCTGGTGCTGAAGATCGACGCGGCCAATGTCGCCGCCAAGCTGCCCGATGGCCGCCCGCTGGCCGAGGTGCTGGCGGCGCGCGATACGCTGATGCAGCAGCACGCCATCTTGAAAAACGCGGTGGACGCCACGCACAAAGAGCCGGACCGCTACAGCGCGCGCGAGATCAAGTGGGTGCCGCAGATCGACGTGGCGGCCATGCAAAAGCAGATGGAAGACTTCAGCAAGAAGATTCGCGAGCTGAATGTGCAGATTCAAGAGACCAATTGGCGCGTGGCCTTGTGAACGTGGGTGGATGCGCTTGAAAGGCGCGCGCCGGCCTGCCGTCATTGGCCTTGCGGCTTGCGCTGCTGGATCGGTTGACAGCGCCCGTTGCGCTTTCTGTTGCCGTTGAGCTTGCGGTTGTGCGGCTCTTCCTGCTGCGCACCTGTGATCGGGCTGCCTGTCCAAGCCTTCCACCGCGCTTTTGCCGGATCGGCCCGCACGGGCCAGAGGCATTGGGCGCGCTGTTGGCGGGCGTCGGCAAGTGCGGCGGCATCTTCCGGATACTACAAAAATAATAGCTGCTTGCGCCCACCTGTATTGCGCTAAAGCCTTGTTTGGCTTGTAAAATTGGACCATTGATTTTCTGGAGCGTACCGGGCGAGCCATCAGACCCCGGCGAGCCGCCAGGGGGTTGAAAACATACTGGGGGCTCTGGCCCGGCGCGAGGGGCGGCGCCACAAGATGACCCAGTCAGCCCGATACCCCTGACACCGCACTCCGTACCCTGCACCCTTGACCACCAGGTGGCTGACGGTACGCTCCTCATCGTTCGTTCTGCGGCGCCCGTGTGTGGCGTGCAATCAAGCCACTGGCCACAGATGCCCACGCGCTGCCTGGCGGTACCCCCAATGCGGCGCGGCGGCTAGGGGTGAAGGCCAAACCCAGGCCCAGGCCCAGGCCCGGGCCAGCAGCGGCGCCCGTCCGCTCATCGGCCGCAGCAGCCACAGCCCGTGCGCTGGGCGCTGACCGCGCCTGCATCGTGCGCTGACCGCCCCCGCACGCCGATCCATGCCACTCAGGGCGCGTTTGCCGGCGGTGTGCGCTTATTCCGTGGCGGGCTGAAGCCGCCCGGCAAGCGGGGTGACCGGCGTTGGCTGGCCTTTGCGCTGGTGCCGCCACGCCAGCCAGCCAAAGAACAGGGCCAGCAGCAGGCACAGGGTTTCCAGCCAGGGCGCGTCGGCAGGGGGCGGGCCGTGGCGCTGGGTCAAACCGGGGATCAGGTGAAAAGCCACGCTGGTGAGGGGCACCAGCGCGTTGCAGGCGGCGGTGAACCACAGCAGTGCGGGCGCGGCGCGGGCCGTGCCCCGGGCCAGGGCCCAGGCGATGCACGCTAAAAAGACGGCGAAATAGCTGCCCTGCAGCACCGGGTCCAGATTGGGCAGGCTGGCCGACAGCCATTTGGCCGCCACCAGCGCTGAGGGCAGGCCGGCGGCGCAGCCCAGACAGGTGCCCACGGTCAGGGCCGACACCACGCGCACGTGGCGGGGCCGCTCTTCGGCGGGTTGGCCGGCCTTGCGTGATCGCTTGGTGCGCGATTCGATCCACAGCAGGTTGCCGGTGTAGAAGATCAGCGCGCCGCTTAGCCCCAGCAGGATGTACAGCACGCGCACCGGGTCGCCGCCAAAGCTGCCGAAATGCAGCGAAAAGAAGCTGCGCAGGGCAGCGGCCAGGCTGCTGCCGTCGCCGCCGGGGAAATAGGTGCGGTCGTACAACTCGCCCGTGCCCAGGTTGACGAAGCCAAAGCCGACGTGCGCGCCGCGCTTGAACTGGTGGTGGTCGTCAATGCCCGACATCAGCAGCACGGTGCGCTGGGGCTGGCGGATGTAGTCCAGCGCCATGGGCTGAAAGTGGGGCGCCTGCTGCTGTACGCGCCGCACCAGTTCGCTGGGCGCCAGCCAGTCCTGCGGGGCCACGGTGGGCGGCTCGGCGCTGGCGCGCGCCATGGTGGCGCGCAGGCCGTCGCGGTAGATCAGCTTGTCTTGCACGGCGTAAATCACGTCGTGCAGGCCAAACACGGCGGCCGACACGGCAATCACCACATGAAACGGCAGGCTGCTGACGCCCAGCAGGTTGTGCACGTCCAGCCACATGCGCTTGAGGTTGCGGCCCAGGCGCAGGTAGAACAAATCCTTGACCAGCGAGGGCAGCAGCACCACCACGCCCGAGATCAGCGCCAGCGCATACGCCAGCGACACCAGGCCGATGAGGGGCTCGGCCCATTCCAGCGGTAGCGGCAGGCCGCCCTTGCGGTGCAGGTAGTCGACAAAGTTGCCGCTGCTGTCCTCGTCCTTGGGGAAGGCCAGCGGGGCCAGGTGGCCGCTTTGGTCCAGCTCGAACCACTGCTCGTCGCCGCCGCGCACCGACGCCTGCAGCAGCGGGCTCGCGCGGTCGGGGCCGGGCAGCAGCAGGCGCAGGCGTGCGCGCGAATCGGGGTGGGCGTCGAAATAGGCGCGCACGGCGGCGTCGGCATCGGCACTGGCGTGGGCGCTGGGCTGCGCCTGCGCGGCCGGGCGCGCCCAGCGGGCGATTTCGGGCTCGATCATGGCGAAGGCGCCCGCGTAAAACGCGATGAACAGCACCATGCCGCACAAAATGCCCACCCAGGTGTGCACGGCCAGGTAGTCGCGCACGGTCTGCGCCTTCATTGCAGCACCCACCACAGCGCGGCGGCGGCCGCATTCAGCGCCCCCAAAACGGCCACGCACTGGCCACGGCTGCGCGCCATGAAGGCGGCGCCCATCGCGGCGCACCACAGCGGCACCACGGCCCACATCGACACCTGGTCGCGCGCCACGGCCGGCCCGGGCGACAGGCCCCCATAGAACAGCAGCCAGCTGACCCACAGCGCCAGCGGAAAGCCCAGCAGAAAGCCGGCCATGCCCTTAAAGATCAGGTGGCGTGGCGGCGATGTGGGGGCCATGGTGCGCGGTAGAAGGGGTTGGAGGGGTGGCAGGGCGGCGCGCGCGGCGCACGCGTTCGGCCTGGTACCAGCTGACGCAGGGCAGGCCCATGGTCACGACCCACAGCGACAGGGCCAGCGCCACGCCAATGCTGTGGCCGTGGATGCGCAACAGGTAAACCGACAGGCCAATCGCCAGCGCACCTGCGATGGCGCCTGGCCAGCCGCGCCAGCGGCTGGTTGACCGGGCGGTGGCCTGCACCCAGGCCCAACTGCCCAACAGGGCGAGCAGGCAAGCGACGACTTTCATGTGGAAGCAATTGAGAATTATTCTCGAAATTTTACCCAGCGATTCGCCCCTCGCTGGCAGTGCGATGGGCGTGGCGCGATGACGCCACTACTGCGGCGCGGGCCTTGCCAGAAAGGCGCGACGCGGGGTGCGGCAGGGCGCATCAGCGCTGCCGCTGCAGATGCCGCCACCAAGCGCGCGCGGCGGCCCGCCTGCGCCGCTTCAGGGCAGCACGGGCGGCCCGGGCAGCGGCCAGACCCAGTCGCCCGCGCTTTCCTGCCCGGGCGCGGCCGCCAGCGCGGGTGCGCCGGCGGTCAGCGGCTGGCCATCCAGCGCCCAGCGGTGGCGGGCGGCGAATTCAAAGCCCGGCCGCGCCTGGCGGCAAGCGATGTCCTGGGTGCGGAAGTCGGGCGCAAAGTCGTCGCACGGCACGCCGGGGCTCAGGGGTCCGCTGCCGGCGGGCACGGTGGCCAGGCCTTCGGTGGCGGGCAGGTAGAAGGCGTGGGCGGTGCCGGCGGCGTCGCGCAGCAGCAGCAGTTTGTAGCGCCTGGCCTCGTCCGGGCGCACGCCGGGCGGCGGCACGGGCGCATCGGCCCATTTGAAGCTGCCGGGCACCAGATCGTTGATGCCCAGGTGCGGCGCACGGCGGTCGACTGGTGCGCCGCCCAAAAAACCCCAGCTGACCCAGGCGAAGACCAGCGCCCCACCCACCAGCATGCCGCGCAAGGCGGTGGCCAGGATGTGACGGGTGAGTTCGGGCGACATAGGTGGTGGCAAGCGGTAGGGGCTGGGGAAGGGGTTGTCCGGCAGGGCATTGCCCTGTGCGGTGATTAAGAACAAAAACGGTGCTTGGCGCAATACCCGCCTGCGCAAGCAGCTATGAATGAAATAGCAAGCCAAGGCAGATCACGGTGCGCCGGTGCCGGCGATGGACGGCAGGCAGGCGCCCCGCGCCGCTTCAGTCCGGGTCCAGCACCTCCAGCAGCTCTTGCTCGATCGCCAGTTGCGTCTTGTTGTGCTGCAGCTGCGCGCCTTGCAGCAAGAACATGTCTTCCACCCGTTCGCCCAGGGTGGTGACCTTGGCCAGTTCCAGATCGATCTGGTGCGCGGCCAGCACCCGGGCGATGCTGTACAGCAGGCCCACGCGGTCGCTGGCGCTGACGGTGAGCAGCCAGTGCTGCGCCTTGTCGTCGGGCCGCAGGTCGATGCGCGGGGTGACGGGAAAGCTCTTCACCCGGCGCGACACGCGGCCCAGGCGCGGCGGGGCCAGCGGGTCGGTGCTGGTGATGGCCTTGGGCATGTCGGCCTCGACCATGTGGATGAATTCGCGGTAGTGGTCGACCTCGGTGGCGTTGACGATCTGGAAGGTGTCCAGCGCGTAGCCGTTGCGCGTGGTGTGGATCTTGGCGTCCAGAATCGAAAAGCCGGCGCGGTCGAAATAGCCGCAGATGCGCGCAAACAGGTCGGGCCGGTCGCTGGCGTACACCAGCACCTGCAGCCCTTCGCCAATCGGCGACAGGCGGGCGCGCACGATGGTCAGGGGCTTGTTTTCAGTGCCAGATAGGCCTTCAGCGCTTGCCCCATCGGCGCGGGCAGCTATGGAATGCGTAGCGTTCTGCGTGGGCCCCACGCCCGCCTGGCCAGCCGATTTGGCGCCCCTGGCGGGCGCGGGCGGCATGGCGCGCACATGCCGCGCCAGCTGGCGCGCGTGCCAGGCGATATCGCCCGCGTCGTGGCGCATGAAATAGCTGACGTCCAGCGTGTCCCACAGCGCCTTGTGGCTTTCGTGCCGTTCGGACGCCAGCGCCAGCTGCACCAGCGCCTCGCGCTTGCGCGCCTCGATCAGCGCGCCGGGGTCGGGCGCGCGCCCGCCCAGCGTGCGCTCGGTCAGGCGGTACAGGTCTTCCAGCAGCTTGCCCTTCCAGGCGTTCCACACCTTGGGGCTGGTGCCGCGCACGTCGGCCACCGTCAGCAGGTACAGCGCGGTCAGGTTGCGCACGTTGCCCACGCGCCGGGCAAAGGCCTGGATGACGTCCGGGTCGCTCAGGTCTTCCTTTTGCGCGATCTGGCTCATCAGCAGGTGTTCGCGCACCAGAAACTCGATCAGATGCTCGTCGGCCAGGGCGATGTGGTGCTGCTGGCAAAAGCGCCGTACTTCGGTGGCGCCCAGCTCGGAATGGTCGCCGCCGCGGCCCTTGGCAATGTCGTGGAACAGCGCGGCCACGTACAGCAGCCAGGGCTTGTCCCAGCCGCCGGCCAGTTGCGAGCAGAAAGGGTATTCGTGCGCGTGCTCGGCCATGAAAAAGCGCCGCACGTTGCGCAGCACCATCAGGATGTGCTGGTCCACCGTGTAGACGTGGAACAGGTCGTGCTGCATCTGCCCCACGATGCGCCTGAACACCCACAGGTAGCGCCCCAGCACCGATGTCTGGTTCATCAGCCGGAAGGCGTGCGTGATGCCCTGCGGCTGCTGCAGGATGGCCACAAAGGTCTTGCGGTTGACCGGATCGTTGCGAAAGCTGTGGTTCATCAGCGCCCGCGCGTTGTACAGCGCGCGCAGCGTGCGCGCCGACAGGCCTTTCAGCCCCGGCGTCTTGGCGTACAGCAAAAAGGTTTCAAGAATGGCGTGCGGGTCGCGCTGGTACAGGTCGTCGCTGGCCACCTCGATCAGGCCGCTTTTGTCAAAAAAGCGTTCGTTGATGCGCTGCAGCTCGGGCGCGGGTTCGCCGTGGCGGGCGCGCAGGTTTTCTTCCAGGCCCTGCAGCAGTATCTGGTTGAGCTGGGTGACCGCCTTGGACGCCCAGTAATAGCGCCGCATCAGCACTTCGCTGGCGCGCAGGGAAATGCGGCCGTTTTCACCCACGCGGTGCGCCATGCCAAAGGATTCGGCCACCGCGTTCTGCAGATCGAACACCAGCCGGTCTTCACGGCGCTTGGCGATCAGGTGCAGGCGGCTGCGGATCATGGACAGCAGCGCCTCGTTGTGGCGCAGCTGGCGCACCTCGTGGTCGGTGGCCAGGCCGGCGTGCGCCAGGTCTTGCCAGTGGCTGCCAATGCCGGCGGCGCGCGCCGTCCACAGAATGATCTGCAGATCGCGCAGCCCACCGGGCGATTCCTTGATGTTGGGCTCCAGGGCGTAGGGCGTGTCTTCGTACTTGGCGTGGCGCTGGCGCATCTCCAGCCGCTTGGCCGAGAAGAAATCCAGCGAATCCAGCCGCGCCATGAAGCGCTTTTGAAAGTCGCGAAACAGCTTGCGGTTGCCGGTGATCAGGCGCCCTTCCAGCAGGGCGGTCTGCACCGTCAGGTCGTGCGCGGCCATCTGCAGGCATTCGTCGGCGTTGCGCACGCTGGAGCCGATGTCCAGCCCCGCGTCCCAGCAACTGCCGATGAAGCGCTCGATGCGCTCGCGCAGCGTGGGGTCGGCGGCGGGGTCTACCCCGCTGGGCAGCAGCACCAGCACGTCGACGTCGGAATAGGGGAACAGCTCGCCGCGCCCATAGCCCCCTACGGCCGCCAGGGCCAGGCGGCCGTCCAGCCCGGCGTCGGCCCACAGCGCGCGCAGCGCCTCGTCGGCCAGGCGGGCCAGCCGCGCCAATGAGGTGCGCACGCCGCGCACGCCCGGCGGCGCATGGCGCATGGCGTCAAGCAAGGCCGTCTTTTGCTGGCGGTAGTGCTCAGCCGCCGTGGCCTGCGGGGGCGCGGCGGGCAGGGGCTGGGCGGGCGGCAGGGCGGCGTCGATCGACATGGAGCGGCGCGCCGTGGCGGCGCGGGGGTTGCAAGGAACGGTGAGGCCGTGGCCGAAAGCGGCGCGCGGCCCAGGCTCAGGCGGGCACGGTGGCGTGCGCCATGCCCTGCACGAAGGCGGGTGTCGGCGGGCTGCCGGCCGACAGGGTCAGCACCTCGTAGCCCGTGGGCGTGACCAGCACGGTGTGTTCCCACTGGGCCGACAGCGAACGGTCGCGCGTGACGATGGTCCAGCCGTCGTTCATTTCCTTGATGTCGCGCCGGCCGATGTTGACCATGGGCTCGATCGTGAAGGTCATGCCGGGCAGCAGCTCTTCGCCCGTGCCTGGGCGCCCGTAGTGCAGCACCTGCGGGTCTTCATGGAATTTCTGGCCGATGCCGTGGCCGCAGAACTCGCGCACCACCGACAGGCCATGCCCTTCGATGAATTTCTGGATGGCGTGGCCGATATCGCCCAGGCGCGCGCCGGGCTTGACCTGCTCGATGCCCAGCCACATCGATTCGAAGGTCAGCGCGTTCAGCCGCTTGGCGGCGATCGACACATCGCCGATCTCGAACATGCGGCTGTTGTCGCCGTACCAGCCGTCTGGCGTGATCACCGTCACGTCCACGTTGACCACATCGCCCTTTTTCAGCGGCTTGTCGGCCGGAATGCCGTGGCAGACCACGTGGTTGACCGAGGTGCACACGTGCCCAGGGTAGGGCGGGTAGCCCGGCGGCTGGTAGCCGACGGTGGCCGACCGCGTGCCATGGCGCGCCATGCTCTCGGCGCTCAGGCGGTCGATTTCCAGGGTGGTGATGCCCGGCTGGATGTGGGGCGTGATTTCGTCCAGCACTTTCGAAGCGATGTGGCAGGCCTTGCGCATGCCTGCAATGCCGGCTTCGTCTTTGATCGTGATGCTCATGGGCGCAATTATCCGCCTATGGGGGCAAGTTCGCCTTGCGCCGCGCGCCGCGCGCCGCGCGGGCGGGCCGCCGGGTGCAGCGCTTGCCGGCGGGCGCCCCAGCTAAAATGCCGGGTTATCCCCATGGGCTGACACGCCGCAACCCCAAGCCGCCCGCTAGGGGGCCTTGGGCGGGTGAACGGGGCGCGGTGCAAGCGCCCCTGAATCCGTCGCTGCGCTTGGTGCATGGGTTGTCTTGAGCCGTTCCCACAGACCCCTGATCCCGGTGTGCGCGCAGGCCACGCCGCTTCAAACTGGCCCCAGCCGTGTCCCACACCCTTCATGTCTTCGCCGGCGGCAACGCCCTGAGCGCGTTCCGCATCCAGCAACTGTTGCCCCGCCTGCAGGCCATCGCGCCGGGCGTGACCGGGCTGTCGGCCCAGTTCGAACACCTGGTGCGCTTTGCCAGCGAACCCACGGCCGAGCAGCTGCAACAGGTGCAGGCGCTGCTGACCTACGGCCCGGCCTACGCCGCGCCCGAAGGGCAAAAGGCCAGCGCCGAGTTGGTGGTGGCGCCGCGCCTGGGCACGGTGTCGCCCTGGGCGTCGAAGGCGACCGATATCGCGCACAACTGCGGCCTGCCGGTGCAGCGGGTAGAGCGCGTCACGCGCTACGTGATTGGCCTGAAGACCAGCCTGCTGGGCAAGGCCGCGGCGCTGAATGAGGCCGAACGCACCCAGATCGCCGCGCTGCTGCACGACCGCATGACCGAAAGCGTGCTGCCCAACGTGGATGCCGCCAAGGCCCTGTTCACCGAACTGCCGGCCGAGCCGATGCAGCATGTCGATGTGCTGCAGGGCGGCCAGGCTGCGCTGGACAAGGCCAACACCGAATGGGGCCTGGCGCTGGCGGCCGACGAGATCGACTACCTGGTCGACAACTTCACCAAGCTGGGCCGCAACCCGACCGACGTCGAATTGATGATGTTCGCCCAGGCCAACAGCGAGCATTGCCGCCACAAGATCTTCAACGCGCAGTTCACCATCGACGGCGTGGCGCAGGACAAAAGCCTGTTCGGCATGATCCGCAACACCGAACAGCTCAGCCCGCAGCACACGGTGATCGCCTATGCCGACAACTCGTCGGTGATGGACGGCCATCAGCAGCAGGTTTTTGAAGCCAAATCGCCCGCTGGCGCAGGTGGTGCGGGCGCAGGAAGCTATCAAAAACAGAGTGCGTTGCGCCATGTGCTGATGAAGGTGGAAACGCACAACCACCCCACGGCGATCTCGCCTTTTCCCGGTGCATCGACCGGCGCGGGCGGCGAGATTCGCGATGAAGGCGCCACCGGCCGCGGCTCGCGCCCCAAGGCGGGCCTGACCGGCTTTACCGTGTCCAAGCTGTGGACCGGCGAATCTGACACCGGCAAGCCCGAACACATGGCCAGTGCGCTGCAGATCATGACCGAGGGGCCGCTGGGCGGCGCCGCGTTCAACAACGAATTCGGCAGGCCCAATCTGCTGGGCTATTTCCGCGAATACGAATTGCCGGTGGGCGTGGGCGACAGTGCCATCCTGCGCGGCTACCACAAGCCGATCATGATCGCCGGTGGCCTGGGCCACATCGACGCGCGGCTGACGAAGAAGATTGCCTTTGGCCCCGGTTCGCTGCTGATCCAGCTGGGCGGGCCGGGCATGCGCATCGGTATGGGTGGCAGCGCCGCTTCGTCGCTGGCCAGCGGCACCAACGCGGCGCACCTGGACTTTGATTCGGTGCAGCGCGGCAACCCCGAGATCGAACGCCGCGCGCAAGAGGTCATCACCGCCTGCCAGGCGATGGCCGAGGCCAACCCGATCCTGGCGATCCACGACGTGGGCGCTGGCGGCTTGTCCAACGCCTTCCCCGAGCTGACCAACGACGCCGGCCGTGGCGCCACGTTCGATTTGCGCGCCGTGCAGCTGGAAGAGTCGGGCATGGCGCCCAAGGAAATCTGGAGCAACGAAAGCCAGGAACGCTATGTGCTGGCGATTGCGCCCGAATCGCTGCCGCTGTTCGAAGCGATCTGCGCGCGCGAGCGCTGCCCGTTTGCGGTGATCGGCCGGGCGACGGAAGAGCGTCAGCTGATCGTGCACAACGCTGAGTTGCCCCTTGCCCCGCTGGGGGAAGGCAAGGAAGGGGGCCAGCACCCCGTCGACATGCCCATGGACGTGCTGCTGGGCAAACCGCCCAAGATGCACCGCGACGTGAAAACCGTGCAGCGCAGCTTTACCCCGCTGAAGCTGGACGACGTGAAGCTGCAGGACGCGGTGATCGCCGTGCTGTCGCACCCCACGGTGGCCAGCAAGCGCTTTTTGATCACCATTGGCGACCGCACCGTGGGCGGCCTGACGCACCGCGACCAGATGGTCGGCCCCTGGCAGGTGCCGGTGGCCGATTGCGCCGTCACCCTGGCCGACTTCGACGGTTTTGCCGGCGAAGCCATGAGCATGGGCGAGCGCACGCCGCTGGCCGCGCTGGATGCGCCCGCGTCGGGCCGCATGGCGGTGGCCGAGGCCATCACCAACCTGCTGGCCGCGCCGATCGAGCTGCCGCGCGTCAAGCTGTCGGCCAACTGGATGGCCGCTTGCGGCGAACCGGGCGAAGACGCCGACCTGTACGCCACCGTGAAAGCCGTAGGCATGGCGCTGTGCCCGCAGCTGGGCATTTCGATTCCCGTGGGCAAGGACAGCCTGTCGATGCGCACGCAGTGGACGGACGCGGGCGGGGCCAAAAAAGTGGTGTCGCCGGTCAGCCTGATCGTCAGCGCCTTTGCCACCGTGGCCGACGTGCGCCCCACGCTGACGCCGCAGCTGCAGCGCGACGAAGACACCACGCTGGTGCTGGTCGACCTGGGCCGTGGCCGCCACCGCCTGGCCGGCAGCGTGCTGGCGCAGACGCTGGGCCAATCGGGCTGCCCGCAGGCCGATGGCGTGCCCGATCTGGATCACGCCGAGGATTTGAAGGCGCTGGTCGCCGCTGTGAACCAGCTGCGCGCCGAAGGCAAGCTGCTGGCCTACCACGACCGCAGCGACGGCGGCCTGCTGGCCGCCGCCGCCGAAATGGCCTTTGCCGGCCAGGTGGGCGTGGCGCTGAACGTCGATCTGCTGGTGACCGAAGGCGACGGCATCAGCGACAGCCGCATGGAAACGGGCGACGCCAAGAACTGGGCGCAGCAGATCAGCGCGCGGCGCGAGGAATTGACCCTGCGCGCGCTGTTCGCCGAAGAGCTGGGCGTGCTGCTGCAGGTGCGCACCACCGAGCGCGATGCCGCCATGCAGGTGCTGCGCGCGCACGGCCTATCCAAATGGAGCCACTACGTCGGCAAGACGCGCCCGGCCAGCAGCGCCATCGACAAAGGCAAGGGCCAGCTGAGCGTGTGGCGCGACACGCGCGAGATCTTTGCCGCCAGCCTGCCCGATCTGCAGCAGGTGTGGGACAGCGTCAGCTGGAAGATCGCCCGCGAACGCGACAACCCCGCCTGCGCCGACGCCGAACACGCCGCCGTGGGCGATGCGGCCGACCCGGGTTTGTCGATTTCGCTGTCGGCAGATTTAAAGCAAAACATGGCTCTGGCGCAGGATGGGCGGGCGCAGGCAGCTATGAATAACGTAGTGGTTGGCGGTGCGCGCCCGCGCGTGGCCGTGCTGCGCGAGCAGGGCGTCAACTCGCACGTCGAGATGGCCTACGCCTTCACCGAAGCCGGCTTTGAAGCCTTTGACGTGCACATGACCGACCTGCAAACCGGCCGCGCCAAGCTGAGCGACTTTGCCGGCCTGGTGGCCTGCGGCGGCTTCAGCTACGGCGACACGCTGGGCGCCGGCATCGGCTGGGCACGTTCGATCACCTTCAACCCGCTGCTGACGGCGCAGTTCCAGGCCTTCTTTGCGCGCACCGACACCTTCGGCCTGGGCGTGTGCAACGGCTGCCAGATGTTTGCCGAGCTGGCCGACATCATCCCCGGCGCCGAACACTGGCCGCGCTTCACCACCAACCAAAGCGAGCGCTTCGAGGCGCGCCTGTCGCTGGTGGAAGTGCTGGATTCGCCCAGCCTGTTCTTCACCGGCATGGCCGGCAGCCGCGTGCCGATTGCCGTGGCGCACGGCGAAGGCTTTGCCAACTTCAGCGTGCGCGGCAACGCCGACCAGGCCATTGCCGCCATGCGCTACGTGGACCACCAGGGCGCCGCCACCGAAGCCTATCCGCTCAACCCCAACGGCAGCCCCGGCGGCCTGACGGCGGTGACCACGGCCGACGGCCGCTTCACCGCCATGATGCCGCACCCCGAGCGCGTGTTCCGCAACGTCCAGATGAGCTGGACCAGTCTGCCCCAGAGCGATTTCAGCCCCTGGATGCAGATCTGGCGCAATGCAAGGCGCTGGGTGGGTTGATAAGACATGGTTTTGCCGCCAGCGAATGAGCGGCCCCATGGAGGCCGCATGAACAGACCGCTTTTCACGATTGCGGGCGCACTGGCGGCCGCTGCCACGGTGGCGCTGATGGCCGGTTGCGCCGCCACGCCCGCCGATGGTGCTGCGGCCAGCGCGCAGCCCGCAGCCGCGCCCGCGCGGGCCGGGCAGGACCCCAAGCCGCCGAAGGTGGTCAACCGCACCCCGTTCGAATACCTGACCTTGACGGGCGTCGACAAATTTGGCGAGTACACGTCGCTGGCGCTCAAGATCACCTATGCGGTCCAGGCCGATGGCACGTTGCGCCCCACGACGACGGACCAGGAGCTGTTCATCGACGAGCACACCCCGCACGCCGACGACTACGACTGCCGCCCGCACGGTGGCGGCTTCAACCAGCGCACCACGTTCTTTTCTGACACCGGCGTGTTCGTCAGCGGCGGCAGCCTGACCGGCTTGCGCGACGGAAAAGGCGCAGCGCGACCCCTGCTGGGCCTGACGGAAGGTGACCGCGGCATCATGGGCGTGACGGGCCCTGGGGCGCGCGAGACGGAGTACGTGTACGTGCCCTGCGTGGGGTCACAGCGCGTGCACACCGGCGCGCGCACCGTGGGCTACGTCATGCCGGGCGACCGGCTGCAGGTGCGGCCGTCCGCGCGCGGCGCCAAGCCCCAGACGATCGTGATGCCGGCGCACCCGCGGCCCTATGTCGCGCTGGAATTTGCTGGCCGCAAGGCGCGCGCCATCGCACCCGCCAACATCGTGCTGCTCACGGTCGATGTGCCGCGCCGGCGCGTGGTGGCGCAGTACCAGGTGACGGTGGCCATGCAACCGCAGGTGTCTTTGGCGGATTGGCTGGCGGTGCTGCCCACCGAGGCGCTGTCCAAGGACAAAGCTGGGCTGCGGGAGGTCAATCAAGCCGTGGCCGACTACATCGAGACCTGCATACCGCCCCGAAAGCCGATGGACCCGTGCACCAACCCGCATGGCCAACTGCCCGAGGTGCTGCGGCGGTGACGAGCCTGCTGCAGTCGTTCGGTGCGGCGATGCGGCACAGAAGCCGATCTGTCGCGATGCAGCGGTGCTGAACACGCCTTTGGCGGCCCTGTCGCCTATCGGTCACGCCCATCTGCCCGAGGTGATGGCCGTGCAGGCCCGCGCGTACGGCGCGCAGTTCCTGGAGGCGCCCGAGGTGCTGGGCAGCAAGCTGCAGGCGCCGGGCGGCACCTGTTGGGGCGCGTTCGCGGCGCGGCCACCGTGGGCGCCGGGGGCATCGCGCAGCACTGCGCGGGCGGTTAACGCTTGCCCCAAAGCGCTCGGCCTTTGCGCCTATGCCATCGCCCACGTGGTGGCGCCGAATGCCCCGCTGGTGCTGAACAAGGTGCTGACCGCTGCACAAGCGCCACCCGCGCCGGACAGCTGGCTGTACGTGCACGACATCGCGGTCGATCCCACTTGGGCAGGCGCTGGCCTGGCGGCGCGGCTGCTGGCCGAGGTGTTGGGCGCGGGACGCAGCCTGGGCCTAAGGCGCGCCATGTTGGTCGCGGTGCAGGGCGCCGATGTGTACTGGGCGCGGCACGGCTTCGCGCCGCAGGTGCCGCCGATGCCGGTGCAGGGCTTTGGCGATGGCGCGGTGTGGATGGTGCGCGATCTGTAAAGGATGGGGGTCGGCGCAGGCCTGACCCGCGTTTAGGGCTGGCAGGGCGCAGGAATTCAACGCTTGGACGCGCCAGAACGGTCGGCGCTGAAGCGGAGTTGCCGCGCAGCCGGCTTCAACTTGCAGAGCCACTGCGCTAGGTGTAGTTTCTCAACACATTGTTCCCGTCGAATCCAAGGCGAGTGATGGGAGGGCGATGCTCGGTGGCCGAGTGTGGCCGATGGAAGTTGTAGTGGTACATCCAGGGCTGCAATTCCCGTGCTCGATGGTCTGAGCTGGGGTAGATGAAGGCATAGGCCCATTCGCGCAGCAGCGTCTGGATGAAGCGCTCAGCCTTGCCAT
>JAGOEM010000169.1 GCA_017997715.1 Ottowia sp. | reverse complement strand
AGGTGTCAGCCACGGTGGCGCCAACAGCCGCAGAGGGCCCAGCGTTGCTGGCGACGATGGTGTAGGTGACGCCGCCGCCAGCGGTGGCGGTGGTCACGCCGTCGGTCTTGGTGATGGCGAGGTCGGCTATCCGGACGATGGTGTCGGTATCGGTGGCGCTGTTGTTGGCCGGATTGGGGTCAGTCACCCCGGCCGGCGCCGCCACCGTGGCCGTGTTGCTCAGCGTGCCGGTGGCTGCGGCAGACACCGCAGCCAGCACGGTATAGGTCACACTGCCGCCCACGGGCAGGTTCACCGTGTCGTTGATGTTGCCGTTGCCCGAAGCGGTGCAGCTGCCGCCGCCCGCGCCCACGCAAGTCCAGGTGCCCGTCAGCACGGCGGGAAAGGTGTCAGCCACGGTGGCGCCAACAGCCGCATCGGGCCCAGCGTTGCTGGCGGTGATGGTGTAGGTGAGGCTGCCGCCTGCGGCTGCGGTGGTGACGCCGTCGGTTTTGGTGATGGCGAGGTCGGCGGCGGCAGGCATCGCGTAAATGATGCGTTCGAAGAGGCTGGTGCCCAGTAGATCATCGGCGCCGCAGCGAAAGCCCGTGGTGGTAGAGACGCTCACTGAATGCCAACACAGTCTGGCGCTGTTGTCCCCATCGGTGCGATCGTCGCACTCATGTTTCCGGACTGCGTCGCCCTCCCGCGCGAAGCCCCAAGACCGACTGCTGTTCCAGTACCAGGCGGAGCCGTTGGCGGTGTGGGTGGTGGTTTGGTCAGTGCCGGTATCCGTCAGCACATCGGCGCGTGGCGCTTGCGCCAGCAGTTGCAGGGTGCTGCTGCCGGTGGCACGGCAGGCCAACATCAGGCGTGCACCGGCGCAGCCAGCTTGGACGCTCGCCCATGACGCGGGTGAATTGTTATAGGTGTCGCGGTGACATTCGGTCCAGCCGCCGGCGGTGACGGTGGCCACTGGCACGTTGTTCTGCGGCCCCACGGGCAGATAGCTTTGCGCCCAGGCGGCGGGCGCCAGGCCCAGCAGCGCGGCCGGCAAGCTCAGCCAAAAAACCCGGGCGAGCCGCCCCACACTCTGCGCTGCCCGCGCGCTTGAATCGAACATGGCCATACCGTGATCTCCTCCCGCCCGATCAAAGGCTGTGATTTGTTGACGAAGTCACATTTTGACGCTTTTTGATGCAACTCAAATCGCCAAGTGCCGGGCGCGGGCGGGGCGGCGTTGGATTGGCGCACCTGGAATGCCTGGGCAGCCGATGTGCCCTGCAACGACGCGGGGCCAATTTATGGGATGAAAAATGGCTTTAGCGCCCGCCAGCAGTGCGTTGGCAGCTATTTGTTTTGTAGTGCTGGACGCGCGTGAACCAGCGCGTTGCCAGGCTATAGCGCGCGCTGTCAGCGTCTCAGTGCAGCTTCACATGCGGCTCGGTGCGCCGGGTGATGGTGCGCACCACAGTGTCCAGCGCCACCTTGGTGAAGCCGTGCAGGGCCAGCTCGTGCTGTTTGTACAGCGACTTGTACATCAGCTTGGCGAACAAGCCTTCAAACACCATATTGCCGCCGACCAGGGCGCCCATCAGGTTGCCGACGGTGCTGTATTCGCCTAATGAGACGAGCGAGCCGAAGTCGCGGTAGCGGTATTCGCGCAGCGGCTGGCTGGCCAGCTGGCGTTTGATCTGGCCCAGCATGAAGCTGGCCTGCTGGTGCGCGGCCTGGGCGCGCGGTGGCACGGTTTTGTCGGTGCCCAGCCAGGGGCAGGCGGCGCAGTCGCCCAGGGCGAAGATGTGGGCGTCGCGCGTGGTCTGCAAGGTGGAATGCACCACCAGCTGGTTGATGCGGTTGACTTCCAGCCCGTCCAGATCGGCCAGAAAGGCGGGCGCCTTCACCCCGGCGGCCCAGACGATCAGGTCGGCGTCAATCCGGCGGCCATCGGCCAGCACCACGGCGCCTTCTTCCACGCTGGCCACGCGGGCCTGGGTGTGCACCTGCACGCCCAGGCTGCGCAGCAGGTCTTGGGCCGCGCGGGACAGGCGTTCGGGCAGGCTGGGCAGCACGCGGTCGGCGGCCTCGATCAGGTCGATGCGCAGATCGCGCTCGACCTGGATGCGCCCCAGCCCGTAGGAAACCAGCTCGCGCAGGGTGTGGTGCAGCTCGGCGGCCAGTTCAACCCCCGTGGCACCGGCGCCGATGATGGCCACGCGCAGGTGGCGCGGGGTGTCGGACTGGCCGTCGCCGTCCACGTCCTGGTCGGCGCGCGAATGCGCGCGCAGCGCGGCGTTGACCAGGCGCTGGTTGAACAGGCGCGCATCGGCCGCCGTTTCCAGCTTGATGGCGTGCTGCGCCACGCCGGGCGTGCCGAAGTCGTTGGTCAGGCTGCCCACGGCCATGATCAAGGTGTCGTAAGGCAGTGCGCGCGCGGCGATCACCTGATGGCCCTCGTCGTCGACATACGGGGCCAGCTGAATCTGGCGCTGGGCGCGGTTCAGCCCGGTCATCTCGCCGGTGCGGTACTGAAAGTGGTGCCAGTGCGCCTGGGCCAGGTAGTTCAGCTCGTGCGCGTCCATGTTCATGCTGCCAGCGGCGATTTCGTGCAGCTTGGGCTTCCACACATGCGTGCGTGCGCTGTCCACCAGGGTCACCGCCACGCGGCCGCGCTTGCCCAGCGTGTCGCCCAGGCGGGTGGCCAGCGCCAGCCCGCCCGCGCCGCCACCGACGATCACGATCTGGTGCGATGCATCAACGCGCGGCAGGAGGGGGGTGTCGGGCATGGTGGGCTCCTGTCGGGGGGGAACGGTGGGCAGGTGTTGGGGGCGGATGCGTGGGGGGTTGATTACTATAGTGTTGATAGCTGCTTGCGCCCGCTGGTATTGCGCTGTAAGCCATTTTCATTCATAAAACCGCGCTGGGCCGGGTGGCCGCGTAACGCATGTGGCCCGCCACCCGCGGCGCGGCGGTCGGCGTGCGTGCCAGGTGGCGCCTGGCCCCAAGGCCGCCCTGTACGGGTTTAGCGTGCACTGTACGGGATCATGGCGCGGGCAGGCAGAATGCAGTGCATGGAAACCCTGACGCACGAGATTGCCGCGCACGCCGCGCGCCTGGTGGTGGAAGACGGGCTGGACTACGGCGCCGCCAAACGCCGCGCGCAGAAAAGCCTGGGCGCGTCGCCGCGCACCGCGTTGCCCGACAACGACCTGATGGAGGCCGAGGTGCGCGCCTACCTGGCGCTGTTCCACGGCGAAACGCAGCCGGCCGAACTGGCCGCCCTGCGCCGGTTGGCACTGGTGTGGATGGAGCGGCTGGCCGAATTTCGCCCCCACATCGCCGGCGCGGTGTGGAACGGCACCGCCACGCGCCTGTCCGACATCTACCTGCAATTGTTCTGCGACGACCCGAAATCGACCGAAATCGCGCTGATCGACAACCGCGTGGCCTACGACGCGCAAAGCGTGACCGGCTTCAACGGCGCCACGGTCGAAGCGCTCAGCTTCACCGCGCAGTCGGCGGAACTGGGCGAATCGATTGGCGTGCACCTGATGATTCACGACCCCGACGACCTGCGCGGCGCGCTGAAACCCGGCAGCAACGGCCGGGCGCCCCGCGGCGACGCGCGCGCGCTGGCGCGCCGCCTGCAGGAAGAGGAACCGCAAGCATGACCACCCCGCCCACCGCCACCCCCCCATCGCAAGCGGTGCCCGCCGATGGCGCAGCAGGCACAGGCACAGGTGCTGACGCTGACGGCGCCGCCGCACAAAGTACACCCGCAGGCGCCGCCCGCTCGCGCCGTTGGGCCATGGGCGCCGTGGCCGTGGTGGCCGCCGCTGCCGGAGCCGGCTTTGCCCTGAAGCGGTTCAGCCCCGGCGAGGCGGACTTGGCCGGCTTCTGGGACCGCAGCTTTCCCACGCCCGATGGCGGCACGCTGGCCCTCAGCAGCTTGCGCGGCCAGCGTCTGCTGCTCAACTTCTGGGCCACCTGGTGCCCGCCGTGTGTGGAAGAACTGCCGCTATTGAGCGCCTTCTACAACCAAAACAAGGCCAACGGCTGGCATTTGTTGGGCTTGGCGGTCGACAAGCCAGCCCCGGTCAACCAGTTTCTGGCGCGTTCGCCGGTGTCTTTCCCGGTTGCATTGGCCGGGATGGAAGGGGTGGATTTGAGCCGATCGCTGGGCAATGCGGCCGGCGCGCTGCCGTTTTCGGTGCTGTTCGACGCAGATGGCCAGATTCGCCAGCGCAAGATCGGCCAACTGCACGAAGCCGACCTGGTTGCCTGGAAGGGCTAGCGTTCGGCCTTGCGCCTTTATAGAGCGTGCCCAGCGCCCCCTCGCGGGTGTGTGGACGTGGCCTCGGGCGGTCTGCTTCGTTGCACATCCTCGCGATACCGCCCGGTATCGCTGCGGTTTGCGCCTCGCAGCGCATCCCGACCCCGCCCCTCGCGCTGAGAAGTTGAGCACGCTCTTGGCGCGCGTTCAATCTATCAAGATGCCGCATGGCCCGAAAGTACGCGAAAGCCTGTGACGCTTTGGCCGGTTTTGAAACCAAGTTATGCGAAATAGGGCGAAATTGAGTTAAATTCGCACGGTTTCCCTCTTCACAGGCATTGCATGGACCTGCGCAAACTCAAGACCCTGATCGACCTTGTCTCCGAATCCAACGTGTCGGAGCTGGAGATCACCGAAGCCGAAGGCAAGGTGCGTATTGTCAAAGCAGGGCACGCGGCACCCGTTCAAGCGGTGTACGCCCCCGCCGCTGCGCCCCTGGCGGCACCGGCTGCGGCACCCGCGCAGGCCGGGGCACCTGCCGCCGACGCTGCGGCAGCTCCGGCGGCCGAAGTGCCCACCGGCTTCATCGTCAAGTCGCCCATGGTCGGCACCTTCTACCGTTCTGCCAGCCCGGGCGCCAAGGCGTTCGTGGAAGTGGGCAGCCAGGTGAAGGAAGGCGACACGCTTTGCATCATCGAAGCCATGAAGATCCTCAACGAGATCGAGGCCGAGAAATCAGGCACCGTGACGCAGATCCTGGGCGAGAACGGCCAGGCCGTCGAATACGGCCAGCCGCTGTTCGTGATCGACTAAGTGGGCGGCGCTTGCGCTTGGTGGCCCGGCGTGCAGCCGATCCGGCACCGCACGCCCTGCCGCCAGCGCGGCACCGTTGCTGTCCCCATGTTCCATTCAGTCCTTGTCTTGGGCGGCCTGGTGGCCCCCGGCCATGGCGTGCCGCGAAAGCGCGCACCCGCCACGGCCTGGCGATGAGGCGCGGGAGTCCCTATGTTTAAGAAGATCCTGGTAGCCAATCGCGGCGAGATCGCCTTGCGCGTGCAGCGCGCCTGCCGCGAGCTGGGCATCAAGGCCGTGATGGTCTATTCCGAGGCCGACAAGGATGCCAAGTACGTCCGCCTGGCCGACGAAGCGGTGTGCATTGGCCCGGCGCCATCGGCGCAAAGCTACCTGAACATGCCGGCCATCATCTCGGCGGCCGAGGTGACCGACGCCGAGGCGATTCACCCCGGCTACGGCTTTTTGAGCGAGAACGCCGGCTTTGCCGAGCGGGTCGAGAAAAGCGGTTTTCAGTTCATTGGCCCCACGCCCGAGTCGATCCGCATCATGGGCGACAAGGTGTCGGCCAAGCAGGCGATGATCAAGGCGGGCGTGCCCTGCGTGCCCGGCTCTGAGGGCGAGTTGCCCGAAGACCCCGCCGCCGTCCGCAAGATTGCCAAGGCGATCGGCTACCCGGTGATCATCAAGGCGGCGGGCGGTGGCGGCGGGCGCGGCATGCGCGTGGTGCACACCGAAGCGGCCTTGATCGGCGCGGTGCAGATGACCAAGGGCGAGGCCGCCGCGGCCTTCAACAACCCGGCCGTGTACATGGAGAAATACCTCCAGAACCCGCGCCACATCGAAATCCAGGTGCTGGCCGACAAGTTCAAGAACGCGGTGTACCTGGGCGAGCGCGATTGCTCCATGCAGCGGCGCCACCAGAAGGTGATCGAGGAAGCGCCGGCACCCGGCATTCCGCGCCGGCTGATCGAGCGCATTGGCGACCGCTGCGTGGCCGCCTGCAAGAAGATCGGCTACCGCGGCGCGGGCACGTTCGAGTTTCTGTATGAGAACGGCGAGTTCTATTTCATCGAGATGAACACCCGCGTGCAGGTCGAACACCCGGTGACCGAGCTGGTCACCGGCATCGACATCGTGCGCACGCAGATCATGGTGGCGGCAGGCGAGAAACTGCCCTTCACGCAGCGCCAGATCCAGATGAAGGGCCACGCGATCGAATGCCGCATCAACGCGGAAGACCCGTTCAACTTCATGCCATCGCCCGGGCGCATCACCACCTGGCACGCGCCGGGCGGCCCTGGCGTGCGGGTGGATTCGCACGTGTACGCCAACTACTTCGTGCCGCCGAACTACGACTCGATGATCGGCAAGATCATCGTCTACGGCGACACGCGCGAGCAGGCCATCGCCCGCATGCAGACGGCGCTGTCCGAGACGGTGATCGAGGGCATCAAGAGCAACGTGCCCCTGCACCGCGAACTGATGCTGGACGCCCGCTTCATGGAAGGCGGCACCAACATCCATTACCTGGAGCGCTGGCTGGAAACGCATCAGCGCACCGGTTTATAAGCCAAATTGGCCTGTAGTGCCCGCTAGATGGGCGCAGGCAGCTATTAAAAATATAGTATTTTGATCTGGATTGCGTCATGTTTGAACTGCGCCTGACCTGCCCGGAAGACCGTGTCGAGCCCATCGCCGAAGCGCTGGACGCGCTGGACGCGCTGAGCGTGTCGGTGGAAGACGCCGATGCCGACACCGACGCCGAGCGCGCGCTGTTTGGCGAACCCGGCATGCCCGCACCTGCCGAAAGCTGGGCCCGCAGCCGCGTGGTGGCCTTGTTTGCCGATGAAGCGGCGGCCAACGAAGCCGCCCGCCTGCTGGCGCTGCAGGACTTCTTTGCCGGTTGCGCCGTGCTGGGCGTGGCCGCCGTGCCCGACCAGGACTGGGTGCGGCTGACGCAATCGCAGTTTGAACCGGTGCCGGTCACCCCGGCGTTCTGGATCGTGCCCACCTGGCACGAGGTGCCGCCAGCGGCCCGCACCGTGATCCGCCTGGACCCCGGCCTGGCCTTTGGCACCGGCACCCACCCCACCACCCGCATGTGCCTGCGCTGGATCGCCGCGCAGGCGCCGGTCGGCCCGCGCGTGCTGGATTACGGCTGCGGATCGGGCATTCTGGCGATTGGCGCCGCGCTGCACGGCGCGGCCGGGGTGGACGCGGTCGACATCGACGAAGCCGCCGTGGTCGCCACGCGCGACAACGCCGCCGCCAACGGCGTCACGCTGAACGCCGGCCTGCCAGATGCCGCCAAGGGCGTGTACGACACGGTGCTGGCCAACATACTGGCCACCCCGCTCAAGGTGCTGGCCCCCTTGCTTTGCCAGCACGTCGCCCCCGGTGGCGCGCTGGTGCTGGCCGGCGTGCTGGAACGCCAGACGGCCGAGCTGCAACAGGCCTACGCCGACTACCTGCCGCTGGAAGTGGCCGACGCCGAAGACGGCTGGGTCCTGCTGGTGGCGCGCCGCGCCTGAGCCTGGGCCCAGGCCAGGCAGGCACGCTGCCTACAATCCCGCACCATGAGTCTGATCACGCGTTGCCCGACCTGCGCCACCTTGTTCAAGGTCGTCGCGGATCAGCTGCGCGTGTCCGGCGGCTGGGTACGCTGCGGCCACTGCCAGGAGGTGTTTGACGCCTCTCTGCACC
>JAGOEM010000168.1 GCA_017997715.1 Ottowia sp. | reverse complement strand
GGGGCACGGTGCAGGCGTTCTTCCAGTCGGTGATGTAGACCTTGTGGCCTTCCAGCATGGTGCGCACGGTGTCGCGCAGCAGCGTGGCGTAGTGGCCCGACAGCGGCGCCACCACCAGCACCGGCGGTTGGCCCTTGAGTTTTTCCAGCGTGGCCGGATCGTCCGAGAAGCGCTTGAAGCGCAACAGCGAGCAGAACGGCTTGTCGATCTCCACGCGCTCGTCGATGGCGACTTCAACGCCCTCGACTTCCACTTTGCGAATGCCGAACTCGGGCTTCTGGTAGTCCTTGGCCAGCCGGTAGAACAGCGAATACGCTGCTGCTACGCGCTGGGCCATCGGCGAGCGTCCGGCCACGGAATGCGAGTTGCCGAACATCTTGGATGCGGCTTCGGCCATCTCGGCGAACGGTTCGAGCAACGAGCGTTGGGCTTCGTAGATTTGATAGAGCATGTGCAAAGTGTGTGTGAATGCGACAAAAATGCTGCAATGCAATATAGCGCAGCTTGGGTCAAAAAGCTCTGGGTTGAAACCACTAATCTCGTGCCGGAGTTGCGCGGTTCCTGCTCATCTTTCTGCGCCATCCTGACCTGAGCCTGATACGCCGCCCGCATCGGCTGAAAGCGGCGTCTGGCGGTCTCCAAAGCGACTTCGCCAACGTGCCGTGCGGGCCATGTGGCGCAGTGGCGCTTGCGCCGTCGGGTCGGCGGCGTTCGGGGTGCGCCAGCAAGGTCGGCAGGTATCATTCCCGCCCATGATTTCCGGCTTTTCGCTGTACGACTGGCTGATGGGCGTGGGCCGCGGCGTGCTGCGCTGGCTGTTCGGCTGGTGGACGGTGGTGTTCATCGGCGCGCAGTTGATGGTGCTGGCATTTTCGCCCTCCAGCTACCGGCGCGAATCGCGCGGCGTGGTGCTTCGGCAGTTGTATTTTGCGGCCGGCCCGGGCCTGCCGGGCTTCACCACGTTGATGGCGCTGTTCAACGTGGTGTTGATCCGCATCCTGGTCGTCACCGCCTTTGCGTATGGGCTGACGCAGTACGCCCTGGACGCCGTGGTGCGCGTGCTGGTGCTGGAGCTGATTCCGCTGATCGCGGCGCTGTTCGTGGCCGTGGAATACACCATCCCCAGCGGGTCCGAGCTGTACAAACTGCGCCGCAGCGGCAGGCTGGACGCCATGCGCGAGCAGGGCATCGATCCGCTCAGCCGCGAAGTGTTGCCGCGCGTGCTGGCGGGCATGTTCGCCGTGTTGCTGCTGGCCTTGCTGAGCTGCGTGCTGTCGCTGATGCTGGCCTACATCGCGGTGCACGGCTTCACCGTGGCGGGCCTGCCTTCGTACAACCATTCGGTGGGCAACATCTTCAACCCGGTGGTGTCGATGATCTTCACCCTGAAGACCCTGGCCTTTGCCATGGCGGTGGCCCTGTTGCCGGTGGCCAACGCCTTGCGCGACATTCCGCACCGGCCGTCCCGCACCAGCGTCGAGCTGCAGGGGCTGGTGCAGATGTTCGTGTTGATGCTGCTGATCGAGATTGCCTCGCTCGTGGGCAACTACTATTGAGCGTTCGATGACCGATTCAGCCCCACGCCCTCCCGCGCCGCCGCCCGACGCCGCCAACCCGCCCGGCCTGCCCGAGCCGCAGGCGCCGCGCGTGCCCGCGGCCAGCCGCTGGTCCGTGCGCAGCCTGGAATTTCGTGCCGTGCTGCTGCTGCTGTTCATGAGCCTGCTGGTGGTCTTTTCGGGGGGCTACCTGCTGTGGATTCGCGGCGCGTTCGAAGCCACGCAGCACCTTTACCTGACCACCGACGATTCGGAAGGCGTGGTGGTGGGCATGGACATGACCTTCTCAGGCTTTCCCGTCGGGCGCGTCAGCCGGATCGAGCTGGCCGATCAAGGCCAGGTGCGCATACAGGTCGACGTGCCGGTCAAATCCGCGCGCTGGCTGCGCGTTTCCAGCGTTTACACGCTGGAGCGCGGCCTGGTGGGTGCGGCGCGCCTGCGTGCCTTCAGCGGCATCCTGGACGACCCGCCGCTGCCGCCCGATGCCGAACGCGTGGTGCTGCGCGGCGACGTATCGGCCGAGATCCCCAAGATGGTGGCCGACGCGCGCGACGTGCTGCAGAACGTGAACCAGCTGACCGCCGTCGAATCCGCGCTTTCTGGCGCGCTGGGCGAAGTGCGCACCTTCACCCAGCGCCTGAACAGCAACCAAGGTGGCCTGATGGCCGCCATGACCGGCAACGCGGCCGACGCCAAGCGCGTCAGCGACTTGCTGAGCCAAACCAACCAGCTGGTCAAGAACCTTGACAGCGTGGCCGTGCGCGTCGATGGGGTGGTGCGCCGCGCCGACCAGCAGGTGCTGGGCCAGGACGGCCTGGTGACCGATGCGCAGACCGCCGTGCGCCAGCTCAACACCTTGCTGCAGGATGCGCGCCAGGCCGTGGTGCAGGTGGATGCGGTGCTGAAGGAAGTGCAGGGCGTGGCCAGCAATACCCGTGAGGCCACCACCGATTTGAAAGACCTGCGCGGCGACGTCGAATCCAGCCTGCGCAAGATCGACGCGCTGATCACCGAGCTGAACCGCAAGTGGCCGTTTGCGCCCAAGGACAAAGAGGTCACGCTGCCATGACCAAGCCGGGTATGCCTTGGGCCGCTTTGCCGGGTTATCGGTTTGCTTCGATATTCATAGCTGCCTGCGCCCTGTCGGCGTGCGCTGGCGGCCCAAAAGTGCCTGATTGGAAGATCAATTCCATCGGCCATGTCGAACGCTTCACCGAGGCTTACCTGAAAGGCGACGCGCGCGTGCAAGCGCGCGAATTCGACCTGGCCCGCGCCGAGACCGCCCGCACCGGCCGCCCCGAGCTGGTGGCCCGCATCGAGCTGAACCGCTGCGCCGCGCAGGTCGCCAGCCTGGACTTCGAACCCTGCACCGGGTTCGAGCCGCTGCGCGCCGATGCCGCCGAACCCGAACTGGCCTACGCCGCCTACCTGGCCGGCCAGCCGCTGGATGCCGCGCAGGCCGCGCTGTTGCCCGAGCACCACCGCAGCATCGCCACTGCGGCCACTGCGTCAGCATTACCGCCGGCCGAAGACCCGCTGGGCCGCCTGATCGCCGCTGGCGTGCTGATGCGCCGCAGCCAGGCATCGCCCGAGGTGGTGGCGCAGGCGGTCGACACCGTATCGGCGCAGGGCTGGCGGCGCCCGCTGCTGGCTTGGCTGGGCGTGCAGGCGCGCCTGGCCGAAGCGCGCGGCGATGCACCCGAAGCCGAACGCGTGAAGCGCCGCATGGATCTGGTGCAGCCGGCGGCCGCACGCTGAGTTGGGCGCGCTGCAGCGCCTGCGTCGCGCCGCGCTGGACGCAGGGCAGGGCAACGAATGAAATCAAGCCTTCAGAAGCAGAAAAAGCTATCCAAAAGATAGCTTCCTGCGCCCGTGTTTATTGCGCTACAGGCCGATTTGGTTAAAAAAAACCGGCAGTGCGCTGGCCTGGCTTGGCCTGATTGGCTTGCTTACTGATCGACGAAGGCGCGTTCCACCACGTAGTCGCCCGGCGTGGTGGTGTTGCCTTCGTTGAAGCCGCGGTGTTCCAGCACTTCCTTGATCGACTTCAGCATTTCCGGGCTGCCGCACAGCATGACGCGGTCGGTGGTGGGGTTCAGCTCGGGCAGGCCCAGGTCGCGCGCCATCTGGCCGCTTTCAATCAGGTCGGGAATGCGGCCGCGGGTGGGGAAATCCTCGCGCGTCACGGTCGGGTAGTACTTGAGCTGCTGGCGAACCATTTCGCCCAGAAATTCGTGCTCCGGCAGCTCTTTGGTGATGTAGTCGCGGTAGGCCAGTTCGCTGACCAGGCGGCAGCCGTGCACCAGAACCACTTCTTCAAACTTTTCATACGTGTCCGGGTCACGGATGATGCTCATGAACGGCGCCAGGCCGGTGCCGGTGCCAAACATGTACAGCCGTTTGCCCGGCAACAGGTAATCGATCAGCAGCGTGCCGGTGGGTTTGTGGCCCACGATGACCTTGTCGCCCGGCTGAATGCTTTGCAGCTTGCTGGTCAGCGGGCCGTCGGGCACCTTGATGCTGAGGAATTCCAGCGTCTCTTCGTAGTTGGCGCTGGCGATGGAATAGGCGCGCAACAAGGGCTTGTTGTTCACGCGCAGGCCGATCATGGTGAAGTGCCCGTTGGAAAAACGCAGGCTGGTCGATCGCGTGGTGGTGAACGAGAACAGGCGGTCGGTCCAGTGGTGAACGGTAAGGACTTCTTCTTCGTCGAAAGCGGCCATGGCGTCTAGGAGTTCAAGGCGCAACGGCGCCTGTGGATGGGTGGAAGCCCGGATTGTCGCTGACTCTATATAGCTCTACGCCATACATATATGCGTTGAATCTTGCGCGTCATCAACCGCCGGGCAACAATGCCGTGCTACGCGGGCAAATTTCCATCCAAAGGGGAAAAGCATGGGCAGGATGCAACGATCAACCCAACCGCCGCGGGCGCGCCGATGGCTGAGCTGCCTGGCGCTAATCGCTGCCGCAGCCGCCACCGCACCCGCGCTGGCGCAGGATCTGAAGGCGCAGCTCACGCAGCCGATCGACCTGAAGCCCGTCACCTTTGCGGCCGAGGCCAAGGCGTCCATCGGCACCTTCACCGATGTGGCCAACGTGGTGTTCAAGCCAGCGGGCGACGGGCCTTTTCCTGCCGTGGTGCTGATGCACACCTGCGGCGGCCTGAAGGGACCGCCCAACGTCCACATGAAGCAGCACGCGCAAGCACTGCTGGCCGCCGGCCACGCGGTGCTGGTGGTCGACAGCTTTGGCCCGCGCGGTTTTGACAACTGCGCCGCGCGCTCGCCCGCCACGTCCACCGGCATCGCCGATGCCTACGCCGCGCTGGCGCACCTGGCGGCACAGCCCTTCGTCGACAAGGCGCGCATTTATCAGGCGGGCTACAGCTGGGGCGCGTTCGCGTCGGCCCTGCTGGCGTCACCACAAAGCGCGCAGCTGGTGGGTGCCGAGCAGCGCTTTGCCGCCACGGTCGTCCACTACGGCAGCTGCGCCTACAAGCAGCACGCGCTGGTGCTGAAGGACATCGACCGCCCGCTGCTGCTGCTGATGGGCGGGCGCGACACCGAAGTGCCCTCAGCGCCGTGCTTTCCGCTGCTGGACGAGCTGAAGGCCGCGGGCAAACCGGTGCAATGGCATGTGTTCCCCGAAGCCACGCACGGCTGGGACAAGCCCAGCCTGGCGTCGCGCGGCTACGTGTACGACGCGCAAGTCAGCCAGGACGCCACGGCGCGGATGGTGGCCTTTTTTGCGGCGGCGCGCTGATTGCTCTGTTTTAAATAGCTGCCTGCGCCCTACAGGCGGGCGCTACAGCCGTATTCAGGACTGAAGCCCTTCCACCAGCAGGCGCACCCGCCGCACGCCTTGCCATTCGTCCGTCTCCAGCCGGAAGGCCAGGTGGGCGCGCGCGGGCAGCGGCTCGGTGTGGCTGAACCAGATGCCGTCCACCGCCTGGCCCTGGTGGCGCAGCTTGAGCGCCAGGTGCTTTTCACCGACTAGGCGCTGGCTGACGATTTCCAGCTCTTCGCTGAACACCGGCGGCGCAAAGCCCTGGCCCCACACGGCCTGGTGCAGCGTGTCGACCATGTCGGCGCGGCGGTATTCGGGCGGCAGCGGGCCGTCGGTTTCCAGCCGGCGCGTCAGCGTGGCTTCGTCCAGCCATTCGGCGGCGACCTGCTGCAGCGCCTGGTCGAAGGTTTCAAAGTGCGCTTCGGCGATGGTGCAGCCGGCCGCCATGGCGTGGCCGCCAAACTTCAGCAGCACGCCGGGGTGGCGCTTGGCCACCAGGTCCAGCGCGTCGCGCAGGTGAAAACCGGGAATCGAACGGCCCGAGCCTTTCAGCTCATGCTCGTGCCCCGGCGCGGCGCTGGCGGCAAACACGAAGGTGGGGCGGTGCAGCTTGTCCTTCAGCCGCGCGGCGACGATGCCGACCACGCCTTCGTGAAAGTCCGGGTCGAACACGGCCAGCGCGGATGGCGGCGCTTCGCTTTCATCCCACAGCCCGTCGACGATCTGCATGGCCTGTTCGCGCATGCCGCCTTCGATCTCGCGCCGCTCGCGGTTGATGGCGTCCAGCTGGTGCGCCAGTTCGTCGGCGCGCGCGGCGTCGTCGGTGCGCAGCAGTTCAATGCCCAGCGTCATGTCGGCCAGGCGGCCGGCGGCGTTGATGCGCGGCCCCAGTGCAAAACCAAAATCGAAGGTGGTGGCCTTGGGATAAGCGCGGCCAGCTACTGAAAACAGAGCGCTGAGGCCTGCCGGCAATTGCCCGGCACGGATGCGCTTGAGCCCCTGCGCGACCAGGCGGCGGTTGTTGGCGTCCAGCCTGACCACGTCGGCCACGGTGCCCAGGGCGACCAGCGGCAGCAAGCTGTCCAGCTTCGGCTGCGCGCGATCGGCCCACAGGCCGCGCGCGCGCAGCTCGGCCCGCAGCGCCATCAGCACATAGAACATCACCCCCACGCCGGCCAGCGATTTGCTTTCAAAGCTGCAGCCGGGCTGGTTGGGGTTGACGATGACCTCGGCCGCGGGCAGCTCTTCGCCGGGCAGGTGGTGGTCGGTCACCAGCACTTTCAGGCCCAGTTCGCGCGCGCGCGCCACGCCGGCCACGCTGGCGATGCCGTTGTCGACGGTGACGAGGATTTGTGCGCCGGTGGCGGCCACGCGCTCGGCGATGGGCGGGGTCAGGCCGTAGCCGTCCACCACGCGGTCGGGCACCAGGTAATGCACGTGGGCGGCGCCCAGCAGCTGCAGGCCGCGCAGGGCCACGGCGCAGGCGGTGGCGCCATCGCAGTCGTAGTCGGCCACGATGCAGATGCGCTGGTCGGCGGCGATGGCGTCGGCCAGCAGGCGGGCGGCGGCGTCGGCGCCCAGCAGGCCGGCGGGCGCCAGCAGGCGGGCCAGGCCTTCGTCCAGATCGTCTTGCGTGGCCACGCCGCGCGCGGCGTACAGGCGCGCCAGCAGCGGGTGCACGCCGGCTTGTTCCAGGGCCCAGGCGGCGCGCGGTGGCACGCTTCTTACTTCAATTTTCATAGCTGCTTGCGCAAGTCAGGTAAGGACGGGCGGCCAAAAAGGCTTGAAACACGACCCATCAGGCCGACTGCCGGGCCGGCCAGGGTGATGGCGCGGCGCGGGCCGCTCAGCGTCAGCTTCACCGGCTGGCCGGCGCGCAGCGTGGCCAGCAGTTCGGCTGCCTCTTGCTGGTCAATGGCTTGCCAGGCGGCGGCGTGGGCGGCGGGGCTGTGGGGCGCGTCGCCCTGCGACAGTTGCGTGGCCACGCGCACGCCCGGCGCGGGCGGCAGGGCCTGGTCCAGCACGCCGGCGCCATGCACCCAGACGGAGTTGACGGGCCAGCGGCGCGTGGCTTCGCGCGCGCGGCTGACGGGGTGGGTGGCCAGCACCATCTCCAGCTCGGACAGCAGGCGCGCCAGCTGGCGCCGCTGGGCCGGGTCGTCGGCGCGGGCCAGTTCGTCGCGCGTCAGGCGCAGGCCGGCGGCGCGTTCGGGCGCGGGGGTGTAGACCTGGCGCAGCAATTCGCCCTGCGCCAGCCAGGCACCGGGGAAGGCGGCGCGCAGCGTCAGGCCGTCGTCGGTCAGCAGCGGGGCGCAGGCGGTCAGCAACTGCTGCGATTCGTCGGCGCCCAGCTGCAGCTCGTCCAGCGGGATCAGCTGCACATCGTCCATGCCCATCTGCAGGTGGGCGGGGCGCAGCCAGGCGCAGGGCGTGCCCACGGTGCCGCTTTCGAAAG
>JAGOEM010000167.1 GCA_017997715.1 Ottowia sp. | reverse complement strand
GAAGCCGCTCCACTGCCAGGCAGTAGGCGTGCTCGTTGCACATCATCGACACGTAATCGAGCCGATCCATGTACGGCAACGACTGGATGTAAGTCTTGTGTTCGGCCAGCTTCTCGGTGGCGCGGTGCAGCAAGCCGATGTGCGGGTCGGCGCGCTGCAGCACTTCGCCATCCAGCTCCAGCACCAGGCGCAGCACGCCGTGCGCGGCAGGGTGCTGAGGCCCGAAGTTCAGGGTGTAATTCTTGATCTCTGCCATGACTTGAATACCAATGCGCCGCGGGGCGCGTCAGTGCAGCCCCCCATAGTGGTCTTCGCGGATCACGCGGGGCACGACTTCACGCGGTTCAATCGATACCGGCTCGTACACCACGCGCTGACGATCGGCGTCGTAGCGCATTTCAACGTGACCCGAGAGCGGGAAATCCTTGCGGAAGGGATGGCCGATGAAGCCGTAGTCCGTCAGGATGCGACGCAGGTCGTCATGCCCTTCAAACACGATGCCATACAGGTCAAACGCTTCGCGCTCGTACCAGTTGGCGCCATTCCACAGGTCGGTCAGCGTGGGCAGCACCGGAAAATCATCGTCAGCACAAAACACGCGAACGCGCACACGCTGATTCAGACTGACCGAAAGCAACTGCAACACCACGGAAAAGCGCGGGCCTTCCCAACGGCCGTCGCCATAGGCGGAAAAATCCAGGCCGCACAGATCGATCAATTGCTCGAATTGGCAACCTGGCGCATCGCGCAGCGTCTGTGCCACCGTGTGGTAGTCGGCCGCGGCAACGGTCAAGACGACCTCGCCCAGCGCGACCTCCAGCTTTTGGGCCTTGTCACCCAGCGCCGCGGCGATGGTGTCTCGAAGTGCTTCGGGCGCGATTGCAATGTCTGCCATGCTCATACCCGGGCAATCGTATTGGTGCGGCGCACTTTCTGCTGCAGCTGGATGATGCCGTACAGCAGCGCTTCGGCTGTCGGCGGGCAGCCTGGCACGTACACGTCCACCGGCACGATGCGGTCGCAGCCGCGCACCACGGAATAGCTGTAGTGGTAATAACCACCGCCGTTGGCGCATGAGCCCATCGACAGCACCCAGCGCGGCTCGGCCATTTGGTCGTAGACCTTGCGCAGCGCGGGCGCCATCTTGTTGCACAGCGTGCCGGCCACGATCATCAGATCCGACTGGCGCGGGCTGGCACGGAACACCTCGGCGCCGAAACGACCGATGTCGTAGCGCGCCGCAGCGGCATGCATCATCTCGACCGCGCAGCAAGCCAGACCGAAAGTGACCGGCCAAAGCGAACCGGTCTTGGCCCAGTTCACCGCCGCATCCACGCCGGTGAGCAAAAAGCCCTTTTGTTGAAGCTGTTCATTCATGTACGAGAGTCCTTCAAGCGACCTGCGTCGATCCGCTTCATTCCCAATCCAGAGCGCCTTTTTTCCACTCGTAGATAAAACCCACTACGAGGATGCTGAGGAAGATCAGCACGGCCACGAACCCGGGCATGCCCACTTCACGCAGCGAAACCGCCCAAGGAAAAAGAAAGGCGATTTCCAGATCAAAAAGGATGAACAGGATAGCGACCAGGTAGTAACGCACATCGAACTTCATGCGCGCGTCCTCGAACGCTTCAAAACCACACTCGTAGGGTGAGTTTTTTGCCGCGTCGGGCTTGTGCGGCTTGAGAAACGATCCCATTCCCAAACACAATGCACCGACCGCCAGACCGACCAGGATGAACAACAGGACGGGGAGATACTCGGCGAGATTCATCGTAGGCTCTGTGTCGTCTGCGGCCCGCACTCGGGCAAGTGCGGGCGCATCTTGTGCTTGGTGCCGTCGGCGAGACTCGAACTCGCACAGCTTTCGCCACTACCCCCTCAAGATAGCGTGTCTACCAATTTCACCACGACGGCAATCGTGTCAGCCAAAGGCTCTGTGTGCTCGCAAAACAGCGCCAACCACAGGCTCAACGGCAACTAGTAGTTTACCCTGAAACCCCCCCGTTACATAGCTGGCGACGGGGTTTTTCAGGGTGCCCCAACAACACTCAGTTGGTTGGAATCTGCGCGGCGCCGGTTGCCGACGCCGCGGGGGATGCCGCGCCTGCGACCGGCGCGCTGGCGGCGGGCACTGCCCCCGTCGGGATCTCGGCGGGGGCGCCACCGGATGCCGCCGAAGCGGCACCGGAAGCAGGCGTAGCCGGTGCCGTCACTGCCGCATCTTCCAGCACGCTGCCGCCCGATGCAGGCGCCGTGCGAATGCTAAAACCAAAATATGCCAACGCCAGCGTGCTGGCCAGGAACAAGGTGGCCAGCACCGCGGTGGCGCGCGACAGAAAGTTGGCGCTGCCCGACGCGCCGAAAAGGCTGCCGGACGAGCCGCTGCCAAAGGCTGCGCCCATATCGGCACCCTTGCCGTGCTGCATCAGGATCAGACCGACCATGGACAGTGCGGACAGGATCTGCACCACCAACACCAAATTGAGGACAAAGTTCATTCCATTACTCCAAATTCAATAGCTGCCCACGCCGACCCATCAACGGGCGGAGGCCAAAATCTTCAGAAAATCTGGCGCCTTGAGCGACGCACCACCAATCAACCCACCGTCGATATCCGGCTGGGCCAGCAGCTCTGCCGCGTTGGCCGCATTCATGCTGCCGCCATAGAGGATCGCAACGCGGCCGCCGTGCTCGCTGGCGGCCTTGAGCTGGGCGCGCAACACGGCGTGCACGGCCTGGGCTTCGGCGGGCGATGCGGTCTTGCCGGTACCAATGGCCCAGACAGGCTCGTAGGCGACGACGATCTCGCTGACGCAATGGCCGTTCAGGTGAATCACCGCCGACAACTGTCGTTTGACGATGAATTCGGTCATGCCCTCCTCACGCTCGCGCAGGGTTTCGCCCACGCAGACGATGGGGGTGATGCCGGCAGCCAGGGCGCGCTTGACCTTCAGCGCGACCTGCACATCGGTCTCGCCGTGGTACTGGCGGCGTTCGCTGTGGCCGACGATGGCATAGCGCACGCCAAATTCGCGCAGCATGGCGGCAGACACCTCGCCGGTGTAGGCGCCCGATTCGTGCGCGGACACGTCTTGCGCGCCCAGCGCCAGTTGCGGGCGACCTGAGGCGTCGCGGCTGCGGTCCTGGTAGTCCTGCACCTGCACCAGGTAGGGAAAAGGCACGCACACCGCCACGTCGCAGCGCGGCGGGGCGGACGCAATGCCGGCCAGCACCTCGTCCAGCAGCTTTTGGTTGGCACCAAAACCGCCATTCATCTTCCAGTTGCCGGCGATCAGGGGTTTGCGGCTCATGCGGACTCCCACGTCAAAACGATCTTGCCCACGTGTTCGCCGCTTTGCATCAGCGCGTGGGCGCGTGCGGCGCCACTGGGCAGGCCATCGCCCGCCTCGGTGGCCGCGAACACGCGGTGAATCACCGGCTGCACGCGGCGGCTTTCCAGCCAGGGCCACACATGTTGCGCAAGCGCCCGGGCGATCGCCGCCTTGAAGGCGACGGGCCGCGCACGCAGCGTGGACCCGGTGATCGTCAGGCGGCGGCGCAGCACCAGCCCGGCGTTGAACTCAGCCTTGGTGCCGCCTTGCACGGCGATGACGACCACGCGGCCATCTTCGGCCAGGCATTCGACATCGCGCCGGATGTAGTCGCCGGCCACCATGTCCAGAATGACATCCACGCCCTTGCCGCCGGTCAGTTGTTTGGCCTGCTCGGCAAAGTCGGCGTTGCGGTAATTGATGGCGTGGTCAGCGCCCAGCTTCAGGCAGGCGGCGCACTTTTCGTCGCTGCCGGCCGTGACGATGACGGTGGCGCCAGCGGCCTTGGCCAACTGGATCGCCGTAACCCCAATGCCACTGGTGCCGCCATGGATCAACAGCGTCTCGCCCGCCTGCAGGCGGCCGCGGTCGAACACGTTGCTCCACACGGTGAAAAAGGTTTCGGGCAGCGAGGCCGCTTCGATGTCGCTCAGGCCCTTGGGCACGGGCAGGCATTGCGCGACGGGCGCCACGCAGTATTCGGCATAGCCGCCACCGGCCACCAGCGCACAGACGCGGTCACCCACGGCCAAGCCAGCCTGTGCCATGGCCGCAGCGTCGCCGGATTCGACCACGCCCGCCACTTCAAGACCCGGCAGATCCGACGCGCCCGGCGGCACCGGGTAGTTGCCGGTGCGCTGCAACACGTCGGGGCGGTTTACGCCCGACGCGGTCACGCGGATCAGCAATTCGCCCGCGCCAGGCACGGGCCGGGCACGCTCGGCCGGCACCAGCACTTCGGGCGCGCCGTAGTCGCGAATCTCAATACACTTCATAGTCAAATCGGCCGCCAGCGCCCTATATATGGGCGCAGGCAGCTATCAAAAGTGAAGTAATTACTGCTGCTGTTGTTGCTGGGCCTGGCCTTCGGCCACCGGTGCGTCGGCGGCTTCGGCACCTTCAGGACGCGGTTCGCGGTCAGCGCGCGGCGGACGGTCGCCACGGTCTTCACGCGGGCCACGATCGCCACGCGGTGCACGGTCGCCCCGGTCACCGCCGCGATCGCCACGGTCACCGCGCGGCTCGCGGTATTCACGCGGCTCGCGCGGCGCACGGTCTTCAAAACCTTCCGGACGGTCCAGCAGCGCTTTCATCGACAGCTTGATGCGGCCTTTTTCGTCCGTCTCAAGTACCTTGACTTTGACGACCTGGCCTTCTTGCAGGTAGTCGGCCACGCGCTCCACGCGCTCGTGGGCGATCTGGCTGATGTGCAGCAGGCCGTCCTTGCCGGGCAGGATGTTGACCAGCGCGCCAAATTCCAGCAGCTTGGTGATGGGGCCTTCGTAGACCCGGCCCACTTCGGCTTCGGCCGTGATGGCTTCGATGCGGCGCTTGGCGTCGTCGGCCTTGGCGGCGTCGGTGCTGGCGATGGTGATGGTGCCGTCTTCACCGATGTCGATCGTGGTGCCGGTCTCTTCCGTCAGCATGCGGATGGTGGCGCCGCCCTTGCCGATCACGTCGCGGATCTTCTCGGGGTTGATCTTCATGGTGTACAGCTTGGGCGCGTAGCTGCTGATCTCGGTCTTGGCTTCGCCCATCGCCTCTTGCATCTTGCCCAGGATGTGCATGCGCGCTTCCTTGGCCTGTGCCAGGGCAACCTGCATGATTTCCTTGGTGATGCCCTGGATCTTGATGTCCATCTGCAGCGCGGTGATGCCGCCGGTGGTGCCGGCCACCTTGAAGTCCATGTCACCCAGGTGATCTTCGTCGCCCAGGATGTCGGTCAGCACCGCAAAGCGGTTGCCTTCCTTGATCAGGCCCATGGCGATGCCGGCCACGTGGGCCTTCATCGGCACGCCAGCGTCCATCATCGACAGGCAGCCGCCGCAGACCGAAGCCATGGAAGACGAACCGTTGGATTCGGTGATTTCGGACACCACGCGGATGGTGTAGGGGAAGTCTTCCTTGGCTGGCAGCAGCGGGATCAGCGCGCGTTTGGCCAGGCGGCCGTGGCCGACTTCGCGGCGCTTGGTGCTGCCCATGCGGCCGACTTCGCCGGTGGCGAAGGGAGGCATGTTGTAGTGGAACAGGAAGCGGTCTTCAAACTCGCCCGCCAGCGCGTCGATGCGCTGCGCGTCGCGCTCGGTGCCCAGGGTGGTGATCACCAGCGCCTGCGTTTCACCGCGTGTGAACAGGGCCGAACCGTGGGTACGGGGCAGCACGCTGTTGCGGATTTCGATGGGGCGCACGGTGCGCGTGTCGCGGCCGTCGATGCGCGGCTCGCCCGACAGAATCTGGTTGCGCACGATGCGCGCTTCGATGTCGAACAGCAGGCTTTCCAGCTTGGCGTTGTCAAATTCAACGCCCTGCCCTGCCAGCGTCGCCTTGACGGAGGCACTGGCTTCGCGCAGGGCGTGCGTGCGGGCTTGTTTGCTGCGGATCTGGTAGGCGTCGCGCAGCTTGGGTTCGGCAACGGCACCCACTTGCTCGATGAAGGACTCGTCCTTGGCTTCGGGCGCCCAGTCGCCGTTGTCGGCCCACAGCGGCTTGCCGGCTTCGCGCACCAGTTCGTGGATGGCGTTGATGGCGATGACGCCTTGCTCGTGGCCAAACACCACGGCGCCCAGCATCACGTCTTCGGTCAGCTGATCGGCTTCGGATTCGACCATCAGCACAGCGGCTTCGGTACCGGCAACCACCAGGTCCAGCTTGCTGCTCTTGCGCAGCGTGGGGCCGGGGTTCAGCACGTATTCGCCGTTGACGTAGCCCACGCGGGCGGCGCCGATGGGGCCGTTGAACGGCACGCCGCTGATCGACAGCGCAGCGCTGACGCCAATCAGGGCGGCAATGTCGGCATCGACTTCAGGGTTCAGCGACAGCGTGTGGATGACCACGTGCACTTCGTTCAGGAAGCCTTCGGGGAACAGCGGGCGGATCGGGCGGTCGATCAGGCGGCTGGTCAGCGTTTCCAGTTCGCTGGGCTTGGCTTCGCGCTTGAAGAAGCTGCCGGGGATCTTGCCAGCGGCGTACGTTTTCTCAATGTAGTCGACCGTGAGCGGGAAGAAATCCTGGCCTGGCTTGGACTTCTTGCTGGCGGCCACGGTGGCCAGAATGACGGTGCCGTCGATGTCGACCAGCACAGCGCCGTTGGCTTGGCGGGCGATTTCACCCGTTTCCATGACGACGGTCTTGTCGCCCCATTGGAAGGACTTGGTGACTTTGTTGAAGAGGCTCATGAATGCTCCTAAATCAGTAGCTGGTTGCGCTTGTCCATCAAGCGCTGGAGCCGGATTTATTCAGTATCACGATGCCATTCCATGAACCGCCGCAAACTGCTGCGTGGCGGTTGATGGAATGACACAGCTTCGCTCTGAAAGCCCGCACTCCGCGGTACGAAAAAAGACAAAAACGCCTGAAGCCCCTTGCGAGCGTCAGGCGTCTTTGGCGACCATGGGCTTACTTGCGCAGACCCAGTTTGGCGATCAGGGCCAGGTAGCGGTCAGCGTCCTTGCCCTTGAGGTAGTCCAGCAGCTTGCGACGGCGGCTGACCATGCGCAGCAGGCCACGACGACCGTGGTGGTCTTTGGCGTGCTGTTTGAAGTGCGGGGTCAGCTCGTTGATGCGTGCGGTCAGAATGGCGACCTGCACTTCTGGGCTGCCGGTGTCGGCGGCGGCGCGCGCGTTGTCCTTGACGACGGCGGCCTTGTTCTCTTTAGAGATCATGGCAATTTCCTTGTTCCAAATGATTTGACTTGCGTGGCGCGCCGGAACTGCATGCCACGTGCGTTCTGCAGAAATGCAAAACCGTCGGATTGTAGCAACAACCGCGCGCAACCCCTCGGATCTGATCTGCCCGTGCCGTCAGGCCGCCGCGCCGCCGCCGAATCGGCAAACCGAGCGGCGCACCGAAAAGCTTATTGCGGTGGCCCAGGCGGCATGGCGGCCTGGCGCGCCGCCGTCGGCAAAAGCGCCTGGTTGCGCGCCAGCCCGGTCAACGCTGTGGGACGCGGTGGCGGCCCACCGCTCGGCCCACCCATTGGCCCACCCGGCCCTGGGCCCTGTCCCGCCTGCCGGCCCTCATCCATGCGCGCGCCGGGCGGCGGGCCTTCACCGGGCACAGGCGGTCGATCCACCACGGGGCGCGCGGACGGGTCGGCCACCACAGCCAAGCTGATCACGTAGCGCCCGGCCGCTTCGCGCACCGAGCCAACCACGGTGTCGCCGGCCTGAATGGCAATGCCATCGTTGCTGTTGAGCGGATCGCGCAAGCTGGCGCGCCTGTAATCCGGCAGGTTGGGTGAGAGAAATTCGGCCAGCGCCCTCG
>JAGOEM010000004.1 GCA_017997715.1 Ottowia sp. | reverse complement strand
ATTCAAGGGCGGCGCGCCGTCACCAGCGTGCCCGCCCATGGCCGCTACAGCGCAGGCGGTCATGGCGCGCGCTGATGCCACGCGCTGGTGCCAGCAGCCGATGGCACGCGGCGCCAACGTCAACGCGCCCCACGGGCTGCAAGGCAGCGCCTTCCGGCCAAGCCGGCGCACGCGCACATCGTCCCGGATCGCGCCCACCGCACAGGCACCGCGCCGCGCGCTTACCTTTTCTTAAGCAAAAACGGCCTCTAACGCCCGTAGAATCAGCGCGGGCAGCTACCAATGGTGTAGCTGACTGGCGCGCTGGCCGCGCATCACATCCGCTAATCAAGGAATTCGCTTGGACACCGTTTTACTGGTCAAGGCCGCGATCATGGGCATCGTGGAGGGCTTGACCGAGTTTTTGCCCATCTCATCCACCGGGCATCTGATCCTGGCCGGCAGCCTGCTGGACTTCACCGGCACCAAGGCCAAGGTGTTCGAGATCGCCATCCAGACCGGCGCCATCCTGGCGGTGATCATCGTGTACTGGCAAAAGATCCGCGAAACCGTGGTGGCGCTGCCCACCAGCCGCCAGGCGCAGCGCTTTGCGCTGAATGTGCTGATTGGTTTTTTCCCCGCCGTGGTGCTGGGCCTGCTGTTCGGCAAGGCGATCAAGGCCAACCTGTTCACCCCGCAGGTGGTGGCCACCACCTTCATCCTGGGCGCCTTCGTCATCCTGTGGGCCGAACGGCGCCCGCAAAGCGCGGCGCGCGTGCACAGCGTGGACGACATGACGCCGCTGGACGCGCTGAAGGTCGGCCTGGTGCAGTGCCTGGCCATGATTCCGGGCACCAGCCGGTCGGGCGCCACCATCATCGGCGGCATGCTGCTGGGCCTGTCGCGCAAGACGGCGACAGATTTTTCCTTCTTCCTGGCCATTCCCACGCTGATCGGCGCGGGCGTGTATTCACTGTACAAAGAGCGCGACCTGCTGTCGGTGGCCGACATCCCGATGTTTGGCGTGGGCCTGCTGTTCAGCTTCATCAGCGCCTGGCTGTGCGTGCGCTGGCTGCTGCGCTACATCTCCACCAACAGCTTTGTGCCCTTTGCCTGGTACCGCATCGCCTTTGGCGTGATCGTCTTGCTGACCTGGTCCATGGGCTGGGTGGTGTGGCAGGACTGAACCCGCCATGTACCAGGGCAGCTGCCACTGCGGCCAGACGCGCTTTACGCTGAATGCCCCGGCGCTGGGGCCGGTGGCCGAATGCAATTGTTCGCACTGCCAGCGCAAGGGCTATCTGCTGAGCTTTCATGACCGGGCGCTGCTGCACATACAGGCGGGCGAGGGCGAACTGGCCAGCTACAGCTTTCACAAGCACGTGATCGCGCACAAGTTCTGCCCGCGCTGCGGCTGCGCGCCGTTCGGGCTGGGCCGCGCGCCGGATGGCACCGAACTGGCGGCCATCAACGTGCGCTGCCTGGAAGGGGTGGACCTGGCCAGCCTGGTGCGCACCCCGGTGGACGGGCTGGCGTTCTGACCGCCGCGGCGGCCGATGCCAGAGGCCGCGTTGGCACAATCAGGCGCATGAGCACATCGACCTTCAAAGACATTCTGGCCACCCTGCCAGCGGCCGACCACCTGCGCGGCCTGGACATCGTGGACGCCAGCGGCGCCGTGGTGCACCACATTCCCGCTGCGCCCGGCAAGATGGGTTCGCTGCGCGTGTACCACGCGCTGGCCGAGCGCTTTGGCGGCGCGCTGTCGCCCGCAGCGGTGGCGCAAGGCCTGGCCTGGTTTGCCGAACACGTGGCCGACGCGCGCGCCCACCCCGGCGCGCACCCCAACATCGATCTGCTGCTGGAAGACGGCACCGCCCAGGCAGGCTGGCGCCTGGTATCGCTGGCGGCCTGAGGCAAGGCCGAACCAGTGCTGCGCGCGCCTGGCACGCCGGGCCAGGCCTTTGGCCGGCGGGCGCGGCCGCTTAGGGCCGTTTAGAGCAAGGTGTAGACCATGATGAAGCCCGACGCCACCATGCCGGTCAGCGCCAGCAGGAACAGGGCGTCCGCCACGCGTTCAAGCAGCAGCGCCCAGCGTGGCTTGCGCGTGCGCAGCGCAAAGAAGATGGCGTAGGTACACAGCAGAAACAGCAGCGCCGACAGCATCAGCACGTCGTCGGCGATGGTGGGGGTCAGCCGGGTGTGGCCCACCGTGTGCAGCAGCGCCACCGAGGTGATGGACAAGCCGGCCAGCGTGGCCGCCACGGCCAGCAGTTGCAGCAGCTCCTCGCGCACCCAGGTGCGCTTTTCGGATCGGTGACGGCGGTGGTCGGGGGCGTCCATCGGGCATTCCAGTGGCGGCGACCATAGCAGGTCGGCGCGCAAATAGCAGGCAACGGCGCAACTTTTACCGGGCACCGGGCGGGCTTTACAAATCTTCAATAGGCCGACAATTAAGGCGGCAGGTGCAACGGCTACGATGCGCCGTCTGGTCAGCTGGTGCGCACGATGCGCACCGCCCAGCCCCGCCGAACCAGAAGTTTTCACCCACCATGCAGACACCCGATTCCCGCTCCGCTGACCCCACCCCCAGCGCGCCCGAGGCACTGCCGCCGCCAGCCCCCCGGCCCCGGCGGCGCTGGCTGGGGATGGTGTTGGCCCTGGTCGTGGTCGGCCTGCTGGCCGGCGGTGCGTATTGGTTGGTGCAGCGCGCCAAGACACCCGCTGGCGCACGCGCGGCCGGCGGCCCTGGCGGGCCAGGGGGCCCCGGCGGCCCGGGCCCAGGTGGCCCGGGCAGGGGCGGCAGTTCGGTCACCGTCGGGTCGGCGGTTGCCACGCAGGGCGAATTACCGGTGCTGGTGGAAGCCCTCGGCACGGTCACCCCCCAGACCACGGTAACCCTGGTGCCCCAGGTGACCGGCACCCTGACGGAAGTGCTGTTCACCGAAGGCCAGCAGGTCACCAAGGGCCAGTTGCTGGCGCGCATCGACCCGCGGCAATATGAACAGACCCTGGCGCAGGCCAAGGCCACCCGCGCGCGCGACGACGCCCAGCTGGCGGCCGCGCAGGTCACCCTGAGACGCTATGAAACGCTGTGGAAGCAGGATTCCATCGCCCGCCAGGACGTGGACACCCAGGCCGCGCTGGTCAAGCAACTGGCCGCCACCGTGGCCAGCGACCGCGCCAGCGAACAGGCGGCGCAGCTGAATGTGAGCTACACGCGCATCGTGGCGCCAATAGCGGGGCGCATTGGCCTGCGCGCGGTCGATCCGGGCAACCTGGTGTCGTCCGGCGGCACCACCGGCATTGCCACCATCACGCAGATGGACCCGATCAATGTGGAATTTGCCGTGCCGCAAGACCGCGTGCCCGCCGTGCTGGAAGCCCAGCGCGCGGGCAGCCTGCCGGTGACCGCGCTGGACCGGGCGCGCAGCCAGTCGGTGGGCGAGGGCGTTTTTTCCACGCTCGACAACGTGATCGACACCGCCACCGGCACGGTGCGGGCCAAGGCGCGCTTCACCAATTCCGACGGCATGCTGTTCCCCAACCAGTTCGTCAACGTGCGCCTGCAACTGGGCAGCGTGGCGGGCGTGCTGGTGCCCGTCACCGCCGTGCGCACCGGGCCGCAGGGCGACTATGTGTACGTGATTGATGCCGAAGGCGTGGCGCACACCCGCGCCGTGACGCGCGGGCTGGCCACGGTGGACCGCATGTTGGTCACCAAGGGCTTGGAGGCCGGCGAACGCGTGATCACCGAAGGCGGCGACCGGGTGAAAGACGGTGCGCGCGTGCAGCAGCAGGGCCAGGCGCCCGCGGCGGGCGCGTCGGCGCCGCGCAGCGGGCAATGGCGCGGTAGCGGCGGCGGGCGGCGTGGCGGTGCGTCGGCACCTGGGCGCGCGGCTTCGGCGCCGGGCGCCCAGGCCAGCGGCGAAGCGCTGTCTGAACGCAGGCAGGCACGTGGATCGGCCGGGCCGGGCGGGCAGACGGCGGCTGACAACCCTGCCGGCGGCGCAGCGGGCACCCGCGCGGGGCCCGCAGAGGGTTCAGGCACCACCAGCACCGCAGCGGCCGCGCAAGCGCCGGCCAGCGCCAGTGGTGGCAATCGCAATGGCAACGGCAACGGCAACGGCAACGGCAACGGCAACGGCGCACCGCCCTGGCTGGATCGTTTGCCGGCCGAAGAACGCGACAAGATCATGGCCATGCCCGCCGATGAGCGCCGCGCCTACCTGCAGCAGCTGCGCGCCCGCCGGCAGGCCAGTGACGGCGCACCCGCCAACTGACACGCTGTGAACCCAGCCGCCATGCCACATCCACCAAGCCGCCTGCTGTTTGGGCTGCAACCGATTGCCGCCACCCGCGCCGCGTTGGCGCGGTGCGCCTTGGCCGCCCGCCACGGTGGCGCGCAGCGGCCTGCCGCCATTGACCCGACGGGCCGCGCATGAACGTCTCGCGCCTATTCATCCAGCGCCCGGTGGCCACCGGTTTGCTGATGGTCGCCATCGTGCTGGCGGGCCTGGTCGGCCTGCGCTTTTTGCCGCTGGCGGCGCTGCCGCAGGTGGACTACCCGACCATTCAGGTGCAGACGCTGTACCCCGGCGGCAGCCCCGATGTGATGAGCCGCACCGTCACCGCGCCGCTGGAACGCCAGTTCGGCCAGATGTCCGGCCTGGAGCGCATGAGCAGCACCAGCGCCACCGGCGTGTCGATGGTGACGCTGCAGTTCGCCCTGTCCGAATCGATGGATGCGGCCGAACAGCAGGTGCAGGCGGCGATCAACGGCGCTTCGACGCTGTTGCCGGCCGACTTGCCCGCGCCCCCGGTGTACGCCAAGGTCAACCCGGCCGACGCGCCCATCCTGACGCTGGCCATCCGTTCGGCCAGCCTGCCGCTGACCGAAGTGCAGAACATGGTCAACACGCGGCTGGCGCTGAAGATCAGCCAGATCAGCGGTGTGGGCCTGGTCACGCTGGCGGGCGGGCAGCGCCCCGCCGTGCGGGTGCAGGGCAATGTGGAGGCATTGGCCGCGCTGGGCCTGGGGCTGGATTCGATCAGCAGCGCCATCACCGCCGGCAACGCCAGCGGGGCCAAGGGCAGCTTCGACGGGCCGCAGCGCGCCTACACCATCAACAGCAACGACCAGCTGATGACGGCGCAGCAATACCGCGAGCTGATCGTGGCCTACAAGAACGGCGCGCCGATCCGCCTGAAAGACGTCGCCAAGGTGGTGGATGGGTCCGAAAACGACCGCCTGGGTGCCTGGACGGGCATCAAAAATGAGAGCGCATCACGCCCGTCTGACGCGCGCCAGGGGGTTGATTCGTCTGAAAACGGAGCGCTCTACCCGGCGATCATCCTGAACGTGCAGCGCCAGCCCGGCGCCAACGTCATCGCCACCGTCGACGCCATCAAGAAACAGCTGCCCGCGCTGGAACAGTCTTTGCCCGGCAGCGTGACGGTGGAGGTGCTGACCGACCGCACCCTGGGCATTCGCGCGTCCGTGCAGCACGTGCAGCTGGAACTGCTGCTGGCCGTGGTCATGGTGGTGCTGGTGATCTTCTTCTTCCTGCACAGCTGGCGGGCCACGCTGATTGCGTCGATCGCGGTGCCGATCTCGCTGATCGGGTCCATTGCGGTGATGTACCTGATGGGCTATTCGCTCAACAACCTCAGCCTGATGGCGCTGACCATCGCCACCGGCTTCGTGGTGGACGACGCCATCGTGATGATCGAAAACATCTCGCGCCACCGTGAAATGGGCAAACCCCCGTTTCGCGCCGCCATGGAAGGCGCGGGCGAAATTGGTTTCACCATCATCTCGCTCACCGTGTCGCTGATTGCGGTGCTGATTCCGCTGCTGTTCATGCAGGAAGTGATTGGCCGCCTGTTCCGCGAATTTGCCGTCACGCTGGCCATCACCATCCTGATTTCGGCCGTGGTTTCGCTGACGCTGGTGCCGATGATGTCCGCGCGCTGGCTGGAACCGCTGGATCACGCCGCCCAGCGCGGCCTGGGCCGCTGGGTGCAAAGCCGGCTGGATCGCGTGGTGGCGCAGTACGACCGGGGCCTGCACTGGGTGCTGGCGCACCAGCCGCTGACCCTGGTGGTGGCGGTGGCCACGCTGGTGGTCACCGGGCTGCTGTACTGGGGCATGCCCAAGTCGCTGTTTCCGACCCAGAGCACCGGCCAGCTGCAGGGCAGCGTGCAGGCCGACGCCACCGTGTCGTTCGACCGCATGGCCACGCTGCAGGACGCGGTGGCCAAGCTGGTGCTGCGCGATCCGGCGGTGCAGTCGATCAGCTCGGTGGTGGGGGTCGATGCCGCCAACAACACCATGCTGAGCAGCGGGCGGCTGACCATCAACCTGGCATCGCGCGGCGTGCTGGGCGATTCCGAAGCGACCGTCATGCAGCGCCTGCGCGACGGCGTGGCCCAAAGCGTGCCGGGCGCCACGCTGTACCTGCAGCCCACGCAGGATCTGACGGTGGATTCGGCCCGCGGCGCGACCGAATTCCGGTTTGACCTGGAAGGCGTGAACACCGCGCTGGTCAACGAATGGGCGCAGCGCCTGGTGCGCCGCCTGCAAGACGTGCCCGAAGTGCGCCACGCCACCACCGACGCGGGCGCGGCGGGCCTGTCGGCCATGGTGCACATCGACCGCGACACCGCTTCGCGCCTGGGCGTCACCGCCAGCGCGCTGGACAACACGCTGTACAACGCCTACGGCCAGCGCATCGTCTCGACCATCTTTACCGAGACCAACCAGTACCGCGTGATCCTGGAAGCCGCGCGCGGCGACGTGGTCAGCCTGGCCACGCTGCGCGATCTGCCGGTGAAGACCTCCAGCGGCGGCACCACGCCGCTGTCTTCGTTCGCCACCGTGGCCGAAGAACCCGCGCCGCTGCAGGTCACGCGCGTCGGGCAGTACCCGTCGGCCACCGTGGGCTTTGATCTGTCACCCGGCGTGTCGCTGGGCACGGCGGTGAATGCGGTGCAGGCCGCCGCCCAGGCCGAAGGCCTGCCCGAGGCGATTCAGCTGCGCATGACGGGCGCGGCCGGCGCGTACGAAAGCTCGCTCAGCAACCAGCTGTGGCTGATTCTGGCGGCCGTGGTGTGCGTGTACATCGTGCTGGGGGTGCTGTATGAAAGCTATGTGCATCCGCTGACGATCCTGTCCACGCTGCCGTCGGCCGGCGTGGGCGCGCTGCTGGCGCTGTGGATCACCAACCACCCGCTGGACGTGGTGGGCATCATCGGCCTGGTGCTGCTGATCGGCATCGTGAAGAAGAACGCGATCATGATGATCGACTTCGCGATTGAGGCCGAGCGCGTGCAGGGCAAGTCGCCGCAGGACGCCATCCACCAGGCGGCGCTGCTGCGCTTTCGGCCGATTTTGATGACCACGCTGGCCGCGCTGGCCGCCGCGCTGCCCATGATGCTGTCGGTGGGCGACGGGGCCGAGCTGCGCCGCCCGCTGGGTCTGGCCATCTTCGGCGGGCTGGTGCTGTCGCAGCTGCTGACGCTGTTCACCACGCCGGTGGTGTACCTGTGGTTCGACCGGCTGGGCCAGCGCTTTGGCGAAAATGCTATCAATAAAGAAGCTGGTAGCGCCGATGCGGCGGGCGCTGGCGGCCCATTTGATTCAAATACAGGCAGCACGGACGAGCCGCCCGTGTCGCCCAGGGGCACCGCGTGAACCTGTCGCGCCCGTTCATCGAACGGCCCATCGCCACCGTGCTGCTGACGCTGGGCCTGGCGCTGGCCGGCATAGCGGCGTTCTTCCTGCTGCCGATTGCGCGCTTGCCCGCGGTCGACTATCCGGTGATCAGCGTCAGTGCCAACATGCCCGGCGCCAGCCCGGCCGACATGGCGCGCACCGTCGCCACGCCGCTGGAACGCACGCTGGGCAGCATCTCGGGCGTGAACGAGATGACGTCGAACAGCGGCACCGGGCAGACGCGGGTCACGCTGCAGTTTGACCTGAAGCGCAACATCGACAGCGCCGCGCGCGACGTGCAGGCCGCCATCAACGCCGCGCGGGTAGACCTGCCGGCCAACCTGCGCAGCATGCCCAGCTACCGCAAGGCCAACCCGGCGGCGCAGCCCTTCATGATCCTGGCGCTGACGTCGGACACGCGCACGCCGGGCCAGATCTACGACGCGGTCAGCAACATCGTCAGCCAGCGCCTGCTGCAGGTGCAGGGCGTGGGCGACGTCACGCTGGGCGGCGGATCGCTGCCGGCGGTGCGGGTGTCGCTGAACCCGTTCGCCCTCAACGACCTGGGGCTGACGGGCGAGGACGTGCGCGCCGCCATCCAGGCCAACAACGCCAACCGGCCCAAGGGCGTGCTGGAAGTGGGCAGCGCCGAAGACGGGCGCGCCCTGCAGGTGCTGACGCCCGCGCCCGGCCTGCGCGCGGCCAGCTACCGCGATCTGATCGTCGCCGTGCGCGATGGCACCGAAGTGCGGCTGAAGGACGTGGCCACCGTCACCGACAGCGTGCAGGACGTGCGCACGCGCGGCATGTTCAACGGCAAGCCGGCCATCGTGGTCAACATCACGCAGCAGCCCGACGCCAACCTGATCAAGACCGCCGACGCCATCGACGCGCTGCTGCCGCAGCTGCGCGCCCAGTTGCCGCAAGACATCAACCTGCAGGTGGCGATTGACCGCACCGGCTCGGTTCGCGCGTCGGTGCACGAAGTGGAAATCACCCTGGTGATTGCGGTGCTGCTGGTGGTGCTGGTGGTGGGGCTGTTCCTGCGCAACGTGCGCGCAGCGCTGATTCCGGCGGTGGCCACGGTGGTGTCGCTGCTGGGCACCTTTGCCGCCATGTACGCGCTGGGCTATTCGCTGAACAACCTGACGCTGATGGCGCTGACGGTGGCCACCGGCTTTGTGGTGGACGACGCCATCGTGGTGCTGGAAAACGTTGCCCGCCACATGGAAGAGGGCATGCCGCGCAAGCAGGCGGCGCTGGTGGGCGCGCGCGAAGTCGGCTTCACGGTGCTGACGATCAGCCTGTCGCTGGTGGCGGTGTTCATTCCGCTGCTGATGCAGGGCGGTTCGGTCGGCGCGATGTTCCGCGAATTCGCCATGACGCTGTCGATCGCGGTGATGATTTCGCTGCTGATATCGCTGACCACCACGGCCATGATGTGTTCGCTGCTGCTGCCGCAGCACATGGGCCAGCGCACCGCGCCCACGCGCCACAGCGTCATGGGCCGCCTGCGCGCCCGGCTGGGCGGGATGGCCGCGCGCGCCGGCCAGTCGGTGGAACGCGGCTACGGCCACGCGCTGGACTGGACGCTGGCCATGCCCTGGGTGGTGGTGGCCGTGCTGGTGGTGATCGTGGGCCTGAACGGCTACCTGTTCAGCTCGATCACCAAGGGCTTTTTCCCCGAGCAGGACAACGGCCAGCTGATGGGCGGCCTGCGCGCCGACCAGAGCATTTCATCCACTGCGCTGTCGGACAAGCTGCAGCAGGCCATGGACATCGTGTCGGCCGATCCATCGATGGCCACCGTGGTCGGCTTTTCAGGGGGTACGGGCGGCGGCTTTCTGTCGGCCGCGCTGAAGCCCGCCAGCGAACGCCCGGCCAAGGAAAAAACGCGCGACGTGATCAACCGGCTGCGCCCGCAGCTGAGCCAGATCACCGGCTTGTCGGTTTTCCTGAACCCGGTGCAAGAGCTGCGCATGGGCGGGCGCAGCAGCAACAGCACCTACCAATACACGCTGAAGGCCGACAACGCCGCCGATCTGAAAACCTGGGTCGCCAAACTGGCCGACCAGATGCGCACCGACGAGCGCCTGACCGACGTGGACAGCGACCAGACCGAGAACGGCGTCGAAACCTTTGTGCAGGTCGACAAGAACCACGCGGCCGAACTGGGCGTGACCACCAGCGCCATCAACGCCGCGCTGTACGACGCCTTTGGCCAGCGCCAGGTGGCCACCATGTACAGCGATCTGAACCAGTACGCCGTGGTGATGGAATGGGCGCCACGCTACGCGCAATCGCCCATTGTGCTGAACGATGTGTATGTGGCGGGCTCGGGTGCGGCGGCCACCGCTGCTGCAAATACCGTAGCTGCCAGCGCAGGTGGGACAAGCGCTACAGGCACTTCCAGCACCTCATCCAGCGCGACCAACGTCACCGGCGGCACCTCGGCCAACCCCGGCCTGCGCAATGCGTCCATCGGCCAGGCGATATCGACGGCGGCCACCGCGATGGTGCCGCTGTCGGCCTTTGCCACGTTTGCCGAACGCACCGTGCCGACCACGGTCTGGCACGACGGCGGCGAGCTGTCCAGCACCGTGTCGTTCAACCTGGGCGATGGCGCGTCGCTGGAACAGGGCCGTGCCGCCGTGCGCGATGCAGAAAACGCCATCGGCATGCCCAACAACGTGCGCGGTGCGTTCAGCGGCGCGGCCGGCGAATCGCAAAACCAGCAGTCGCAGCGGGCCTGGCTGATTCTGGCCGCGGTGGTGGTCATCTACATCGTGCTGGGCGTGCTGTATGAAAGCCTGATCCACCCGCTGACGGTGCTGACCACGCTGCCCAGCGCCGGCTTTGGCGCGGTGGTGGCGCTGCTGGCGCTGCGCATGGAGTTTTCCATCATGGCGCTGATCGGCGTGTTTCTGCTGATTGGCATCGTCAAGAAAAACGCCATCCTGATCATCGACTTTGCGCTGGACGCCGAACGCGCACGCGGACTGAGCGCGGTGGACGCCGTGCGCGAAGCCTGCCTGAAGCGCTTTCGCCCCATCATGATGACCACGCTGGCCGCCGGGCTGGGCGCGCTGCCGCTGGCCATCGGCTTTGGCCAGGGCTGGGAGCTGCGCCAACCCCTGGGCGTGACCATCATCGGCGGGCTGATCGCCAGCCAGATGCTGACCCTGCTGACCACGCCAGCCGTCTACGTGCTGCTGGACCGCCTGCGCCGCCACCCTGTCAATGAGCGATCCCTTGCTCGGGCTGTTACCGCATGAATGCCTTCGCTACTTTCTTTTGCCGCGGCGCTGTGCCAGTGCCGCGCACCGCGCTGGCCTTGTCGATGGCGCTTGCGCTGGGCGCGTGCAGCCTGGCCCCGCTTGACCAGACTCCGCCCATGGCGGTGCCTGCCGCCTGGAAATCCGCCGCGCCGGTCGAAGGCTGGATCAGCGCCGAAGCTGCGCGCAACTGGCAGGCCGGCCGCTGGTGGACGCTGTTCAATGACGCGCAGCTCGATGCCTTGATCGACCGGGTGCACATCGGCAACCAGAATCTGGCGCTGGCCATCGCCAACGTGCGGCAGGCGCAGGCCGCGCTGCGCCAGCAGCAGGCGCAGCTGTGGCCCACCGTGGGCGCCAGTGCCAACGAGCAACGCAGCGGTGGCGAAGACCGCAGCACCACGCGGTCGGCCAGCCTGGGCCTGAACGTCAGTTGGGAGCCCGACCTGTGGGGCCGCCTGGGCGACGCCGCACGCGCGCAAGGCGCCAGCGTGCAGGCCAGCGAGGCCGACCTGGCCGGCGCGCGCCTGTCCGCACAGGGCAGCCTGGCGCTGGCGTACTTTTCGCTGCGCGAGCTGGACGCCGAGATCGCGCTGATGAACGACATCATCACCGGCTACGAACGCAGCGCCAAGATCACCCAGAACCGCTACGACGCCGGCATTGCCGCGCGCACCGACACGCTGCAGGCGCAAAGCACGCTGGACAACGCGCTGGCCAGCCGCACCGCCCTGCAACTGAACCGCGCCCTGAGCGAACACGCCATCGCGCTGCTGATTGGCGAAGCGCCCGCCGGCTTCCAACTGCCCGCCGCCACCTGGGTGGACCAGGTGCCCGCAGCGCCAGCGGGCGTGCCGTCCGAGCTGCTGCTGCGCCGCCCCGATGTGGCCACGGCCGGGCGCAACGTCAGCGCCGCCAACGCCCGCATTGGCGTGGCGCGCGCGGCGTACTTTCCGCAGTTCACGCTGACGGGCAGCGTTGGCGCGTCGGGCAGCCACCTGGCCGATCTGGTGTCGGCGCCCACGCTGCTGTGGTCGCTGGGTTTGTCGCTGGCGCAGTACGTGTTTGACGGCGGTGCCCGCACCGCAGCGGTCGACCAGGCCGTGGCCGCGCACGAAGGCGCCGCCGCCACCTACCGGCAGACCGCGCTGAGCGCCATGAAGGACGTGGAAGACCAGCTGGCCACGCTGACCGCGCTGGCCGCGCAGCAAGAGCGCACCCGCGCGTCGGCCGACGCCGCCCAGCGCATCGAGCAGCAAATGCTGAACCGCTACCAGTCGGGCCTGGCGGCCTACACCGAAGTGGTCACCGTGCAGGCCAGCGCCCTCAGCGCGCGCCGCTCGGTCATGCAACTGCAACTGCAGCGCCAGCAGGCCGCGGTGTCCTTGATGCAAGCCCTGGGTGGTGGCTGGCAAGCGCCCTGGCTGGCGCCCGGGGCACCAACGGATGGCGCTGCGCCAGCGCCTGCTGCCGCAGCCAGCGCACCCGCGCGCTGAACGTCACCGGGGTCCGTCCGGCGGCGGCATTTCCCGCGTTGCGGCTGTCCGCGCGCAGCGATATGAAGGCAGCGCGGCTGCGATCACACGGCGGGGCATGAGCCATGGCCTCGGCATGGCTGGCGGCAATTTCGTGTGCCTGGTTTGGCTGGGCCGCCCCGCGCAAGCAAAGTCGCGCTCAAGCCTTAGAACACGGTGCGCGCAGTGCGTGGCGCGGCCTGCCAGCGCCGAAGGCTTGAAGCGGCCTGCCATGCCTGCCATACCTGCCAGACGCAGACCAGGGGCACGCCTTCAAAGGGCCGGGGTCTTGGGCGCAAAGTCGCAGCACGCTGACACGCGGCATTCCCAGCAGCGGGGTTTGCGCGCCTGGCACACGTAGCGGCCCAGCAGGATCAGCCAATGGTGGGCGTGTTCCATGTACTTGGCGGGTACGCGGTTGAGCAGCTTTTGCTCGACTTCATACGGCGTTTTACCGGGCGCCAGGCCGGTGCGGTTGCCCACGCGAAAGATGTGCGTATCGACCGCCATCGTCGGCTCGCCAAAGGCCACGTTCAGCACCACGTTGGCGGTCTTGCGGCCCACGCCGGGCAAGGCTTCCAGGGCTTCGCGCGTGTGGGGGACTTCGCCGCCGTGCCGCTCCAGCAGGATGCGGCAGGTTTCCAGCAGGTGCCTGGCCTTGCTGCGGTACAGGCCGATGGTCTTGATGTAGCCCTCCAGCCCGTCCTGGTCCAGCGCCAGAATCTGCGCTGGCGTGTTGGCAACGGGAAACAGCTTGCGCGTGGCCTTGTTCACGCCCACGTCGGTGGCCTGCGCCGACAGCAGCACCGCGGTGAGCAGCTCGAACACGCTGGTGTATTCCAGCTCGCTTTGGGGCTGCGGGTTGGCGGCCTGCAAGGTGGCGAAGAAGGTCTCGATCTGAACGGGGGTCATGGTGGGCGTGGGATGGGGCTGAGCGCGCCTATTGTCGGGAATGCGAAGAAGCTGCTGCGCAATGAGGGCAACGCATCGAAGCCAGCGGCCTTGGGGCAAGGCGGCATCTCAACGAGCCACTGATCGGCGCCCGCCCCGCAGGGGCGGCCAAGCGCCTGAAAAGACACCCACGCGGGTGCGCGAGAATGCGGGTTGTTACCCCAGACCTGACGGACACCGCCGCAATGACCGCTGCCATCCCCTTTGCCCAACGCCTTGACAACGTTGAAACCTCGGCCATCCGCGAGCTGTTCAAGCTGCTCGGCACGCCCGGCATCATCAGCTTTGCCGGTGGCTTTCCAGACAGCGCGCTGTTCGACGTGGACGGCATCCGCGAAGCGGTCAACCAGGCCCTGGCCGACGAGCCCGGCGGCGCGCTGCAGTACGGCGCTACCGAAGGCTATCAGCCGCTGCGCCAGCAGTTGGCCGCGTTCATGCAATCCAAGGGCGTGGGCGACCTGGCGGCCGATCAGTTGATCGTCACCACCGGCAGCCAGCAGGCGCTGGACTTGCTGGGCAAAGCCTTGGTCGATCCGGGCAGCAAGGTGATCGTGGAAGGGCCGACCTTTTTGGCCACCATCCAGTGCTTTCGCCTGTACGGCGCCGACCTGGTCAGCGCGCCGATCGACGGCGATGGCGTCAAGGTGGACGAGCTGGAACAGCTGATCAAGACCCACCGGCCCAAGTTCGTCTACCTGATCCCCACCTTTGGCAACCCCAGCGGCGCGATGCTGAGCCTGGAGCGCCGCAAGCGCGTGCTGGAACTGGCCGTGCAATACCAAACCCTGATCATCGAAGACGACCCGTATGGCGATCTGTACTTCGACATACCGCCGCCGCCCAGCTTGCTGGCACTGAGTGCCGAAGTGCCCGGCAGCCGCGACTGGCTGGTGCACTGCGGCAGCATGAGCAAGGTGCTGTCGCCCGGCCTGCGCGTGGGCTGGATGGTGGCACCCGCCGCGCTGCTGGCCAAGGCCACCATGTGCAAACAGTTTTCGGACGCGCACACCAGCACCTTTGCGCAAGCCACGGCCGCCCAATACCTGGCCGCCGGCCGCATGCCCGGCACGCTGGCGCGGGTGCGCAAGGTGTATGGCGCGCGCGCCCAGGCCATGGGCGACGCATTGCGCGCCGACCTGGGCGACGCCGTCAGCTTTGTGCAGCCCCAGGGCGGCTTGTTCGTGTGGGCACGCCTGACCGGCGCGGGCGGCAAATTGGCCGATGGCGGCGTGCTGGCGCGCCAGGCGATCGAGCAGGGCGTGGCCTTTGTGCCGGGCGCGCCGTTCTTCTGCGCCAACCCGGATGTCAGCACGCTGCGCCTGTCGTTTGCCACCGTGGGCGAAGACAAGATCCGCGAAGGCGTGGCGCGGCTGGCCAAGGCCCTGGGCTGATCGGCGCAGCCGTGGCGGACCAGCCAGACCGATCTGCCACGGCCGACCCGGCCGCGCAGCTGGAGCGGCTGGTCAGCCTGCCCATGCCCTTTGGCAAATACCAGGGCCGGGTGTTGGCCGACCTGCCCAGCGCCTACCTGGTGTGGTTTGCCAAAAAGGGCTTTCCCCATGGCGAGATCGGCCGCCTGCTGGCGCTGATGCACGAGATCGACCAGGCGGGTGTGCGCAAGGTGCTGGACCCGTTGCGCGCGCAGGCAGAAAAAATACCCATCAAATCGGCCTCTGGCGCTTGATGAGCTTGCGCAGGCAGCTATCAATAAAGTAGTAATTAGGGTGCATTGGGCGACCCATCCAACACCCACGGCGCCCCTTGCAAAACACCGCGCTGGCCCCACGTGTCAGGGCATGAAGACACTCCAATCCCCCTCTCGAACCGCTGCCGTGCTGGCGCAACTGCTAGAGCGGCTGGATGCGAGCCGCATCCCTGTCGATGCGCACCAATACCGCACCGTGGTGGATGGCCTCACGCAGATGCTGTCTGACGACAGCGTCGAATGGCAGCCGCTGCTGGCCGAAAGCCCTGCCGCCGCCGCGATCTACGAAAACCTGCACTACGCCGAAGCCGGCCTGTGCCGTTCTCCGCTGGATGCCGCCATGGACGCCGAACTGCAGGCGCGCATCGCCATCGAAGCGGCCCGCCGCACGCCCGAAGCCGATCCGGCCTCGCCGGACGCTGCGCCCGCGGCCTGAGAAAGAAACGCACAGTGAGCGCCCCCCTGCACATCGTCTGCCCGCACTGCCACACCACCAACCGCGTGCGCGCCGACCAGCTGGGCAGCGCGCCCACGTGCGGGCAGTGCAAGCAGGCGCTGTTCACAGGCCACCCGGTCGAGTTGGACGACGAGACCGCGTTTGACAAGCAGATCGGCCGCAACCAGATACCGGTGCTGGTCGACTTCTGGGCGCCCTGGTGCGGCCCCTGCCGCGCGATGGCGCCCGCCTACGAAAAGGCCACCGCCGAGCTGGAGCCGCGCGTGCGCGTTGCCAAAGTCAACACCGAAGCCGCGCCCGCGCTGGGCACGCGCTTCAACATCCGCAGCATTCCAACGCTGGCGTTGTTCGTGAACGGCAAAGAGGTCGCCCGCCAACCCGGCGCCATGACCAACCCGGCGCAGATCGCGCAGTGGGTGCGCGCGCACACGCCTGCGGGTTGAGGCGTTTGGGTTGAGGCTTTTCGCGGGGCCGACTTTCAAACCCCGGCCGCTTTCGACATCACGGTCGAGGGCTTTGCGCTTGGCGCGGCTTTCCTTAAGGCGAGTGCACCAGTGCTGGCGACGCACGCGCCCTGAATACAAACGAACTGCAAGGCGCACACCGCAGCGATAGCCCCGTGCCATTGCGAAGAGTCGTAGCAGTGGCAGACTGCCCGCACTCAGGCGGGCGATGCGCGCAGGGCTTGTCCAGCCTTGCCTTGGCCTTTCAGGTGATGGCCGTGCCGCGCTCGGTATCCTGCACCGCCTTTCTCCTTTGCCTGATCGCTGACGGGCGGGGCGGCCAGGTTCGGACCGTGACGCTGGCCGCACCGACCGACGCTGCGTTGCAGGCGCAGGCGGTGAATGGCTGAGCGCTGCGCCTGATCGCTTGGCGCAGCCGAACGCTTGCAGCGTGGCGAATGCTATTCAATCAGGAGCTACCTGCGCCCGTCTGACAAGCGCCATAGCCTGTTTTTGTCTGAATATTTGATAGAGCAGACGACGCCACGAGCCGATCTGGCGTTTACTGACCCGGCCTGGCGCCAGGCGCCAGCGGCCCGACAAAGTTGGGCACGGCGCCGTCGCCTTCCCACAGCTCGATCCGCATGGTGCTGGGCACGGGCATGCGGCCGATGCGGGCGGGCTCCATCGGTGTTTCCATGAAGGGGGCCAGCAGGGCTTGCACCGCGCGGTCGTTGGCGGCTTCGCCTTGCACCTCGTAGCGCTCGATCACGCCCTGGGACGAAATCCACAGCTGCAGCGTCAGACGCGGATGTGCCGTGGGCCAGGGGCCGTCGGACAGCCGCCATTCGTTGTCGATGGGCACCGGGGAATGGTCGGCGTGTGTGGCTTCCAGCCAACCGCCCTGGGCGCTGGTGGTGCGGGCGGAATCGGGCAGGGAGGCCGACGCGGGGCGCTCTGGCTTGGGCGGGGGCGGCGCTGGCGCGGGGGCTTGGGGTTGCGCCTCTGGCTGCGGCGCTGCAACAGGGCGCGCGCGGGGCGATGGTGGGAGCGGCGCAGGGGCTGGGGGCAAGGGCTCTGCCACTGGCGCGGGCGCCGTGGGTTCAGCCGGCGATGGCGTGGGGGCGGCGGCCGGCGCTGGCGCGGTGGCGGTGCGAAAGCTGACGTGCCACGCGGCGGGGCGCGATTGCGCGGGCGGCTTGACCACCACGCGTTGGCCGAACAACAACAGTGCGGCATGCAGGATCAGGGCGCCCAGCAGCGCTGCCGTCCACGCCAGCTGTGGGCTGCGTGCGCGCGGTGGCATTCAGCGCCGTACCTCGTCCACCAGCGCGCGGAACTCGTCAATGTCCTCAAAGCTGCGGTACACGCTGGCAAAGCGCACGTAGGCGACCTTGTCCAGCTTTTTCAGCTCGCGCATCACCAACTCGCCCAGGCGGGCAGAGGGCACTTCGCGCGCGCCGGTGGCCAGCAGCTTTTCTTCGATGCGTTCGATCGCGCTGTCGATCTGTTCGGTGCTGACGGGCCGCTTGCGCAGCGCCAGATCCAGCGAACCTTGCAGCTTGGCGCGCTCAAACGCCACGCGGCGGCCGTCTTTCTTGACGATGCTGGGAAAGCTGACGTCTGGCCGCTCGTAGGTGGTGAAGCGCTTGTCGCAGTGCCCGCACCGGCGGCGTCGGCGCACAAAGCCACCGTCGTCGGCCACGCGGGTGTCGACCACCTGGGTTTCGGTGTGGGCGCAGAAGGGGCAGTGCATCGGAGCTGTGAAATCAGGAGGCTGACGACAAGGTCTCAAACTTACGGTAACGCTGCCACTCTTTCAGTTGGCTGCGACTGCGCCGCGCCTGTACGTACAGCAGAACGGCCATAAGTACCAAAACTGAGGCGGCGCCAAACCTAAAAAAAACATTCGACGGCGCGGCCGGTTTCATGGATGTACCGAGCAACAGCAGAGTGAACATGGCCGCCAGCACGTCGAATTTGACGCTGTTTGATCGCTCCGTCGGATGCTCGTTGATGTCTAACAGGCCCTTGCACGCCGGACATGAAAGCGTCGCGTGCTCGGGAAGGAAGCGACGCTGGCCCGGAAGCGCCCGCGTGAGCAACAGCTTGCGCTTCAAGCTGTTGCCACAGTACGGGCAGTCGTAGCGCACCGGGACTCAGCCGCCATAGACCGGAAACTTTTTGGTCAGCGCAGCCACCTTGGCACGCACGGTGTTCAGGTTGGCTTCGTCCTTGGGGTTGTCCAGCACGTCGGCGATCAGGTGGGCGGTGGCGCGCGCCTCGTCTTCCTTGAAGCCGCGCGTGGTCAGCGCGGGCGTGCCCACGCGGATGCCGCTGGTCACCATCGGCTTTTCAGGGTCGTTGGGGATGGCGTTCTTGTTGATCGTCATGTGGGCGCTGCCCAGCACGGCTTCGGCCTCTTTGCCGGTGATGCCCTTGGGGCGCAGATCGACCAGCATCACGTGGCTTTGCGTGCCGCCGCTGACGATACGCAGGCCGCGCTCGGTCAGGGTGTCGGCCACCACCTTGGCGTTAGCCTTGACTTGCTTGGCGTACTGTTTGAACTCGGGCTGCAGCGCCTCCTTGAAGGCCACCGCCTTGGCGGCGATCACGTGCATCAGCGGGCCGCCTTGCAGGCCGGGGAACACGGCGCTGTTGATGGCTTTTTCGTGCTCGGCCTTCATCAAAATGAAGCCAGCGCGCGGGCCGCGCAGGCTTTTGTGGGTGGTGCTGGTCACCACGTCGGCGTGCGGCACGGGGTTGGGGTATTCGCCACCGGCGATCAGGCCGGCGTAGTGCGCCATGTCGACCATGAAGATCGCGCCGACGTCTTTGGCGACCTTGGCAAATCGCTCAAAATCAATAGCTAGAGAATAAGCACTGGCGCCCGCAATGATCAGTTTTGGCTTGTGCTCGTGCGCCTTTTTCTCCATCGCGTCGTAGTCGATGGCTTCTTGCGCGTTCAGGCCGTAGCTGACCACGTTGAACCACTTGCCAGACATGTTCAGCGGCATGCCGTGCGTCAGGTGGCCGCCTTCGGCCAGGCTCATGCCCATGATGGTGTCGCCCGGCTTGAGGAACGCCATGAAGGCGGCGATGTTGGCGCTGGCGCCGCAGTGCGGCTGCACGTTGGCGGATTCGGCGCCAAACAGCTGCTTGACGCGGTCGATGGCCAGCTGTTCGACGATGTCGACGTACTCGCAGCCACCGTAGTAGCGGCGGCCGGGGTAGCCTTCGGCGTACTTGTTGGTCAGCTGGCTGCCCTGGGCGGCCAGCACGGCGTGTGAGGTGTAGTTTTCGCTGGCGATCAGCTCGATATGGTCTTCCTGGCGCTGGTCTTCCTTTTGGATGGCAGCAAAGACATCGGCGTCGACGACGGAAAGCGGATGGGTGGTGCGGTTGTACATGGCAGTCCTGATGGCAAGGTACTCCCCCTTTGACCGGCACGCGCGTACCGGCAAGGGCTGCCCAGGCGAACGGCTGAAACGCGCTGCAGGCTGTCCTGCAGGCGGTGCGCTTCCCCGTGGTGGTTGGCAGGGGTTGCCAGAATCCACGTCAGCACCGTTGCAAGGGTGCCTATCGCCAGTTGCGCACGCGCGAAGTGTAGCCGACAGAGCAGGGCGGCTTGGGGCAAGGCTGAACAAGTCAGGCGCGCGCTTTGCATGCCTGACTGCTTGTGGCGTGCGGCCTGCTGCGCTGTAGATGCTCGCGATAGCACGGGCTTGTCGCTGCGATTGGCACCTTGCATACCCTTCCCATTCAGGGCTTGCCGTATCGCGTGGACTGATCCAGCGTCGCCTTGGCCAGATCGGCCGATCTGCACACACGCGGGGCGGTGGCGCCGCGCGGCTTTTTCCATGGCCAGGCCGACACAGGTCAGGAAAGATCTTGTGGGTCACATGGTATGATTGATAATGAGATTGAGTCGCAGTTGTATTCGCATTCAATCCAAATTGTCAGCACCACCTTTTCACTGCCACCCTTCCTGAGCACGCATGCGCTTTCCTTTGTCTCGTCCGATTCACTGGCTGGTTCCGTTCATGGCCATCGCGTCGGTGCAAGCGCAGGAGCTGGAATCGCCCAGCCTGAAAGAAGTGGTGATCACGGGCACCCGTACCGAGCGCGACATCGACGAAGTGCCGGTGCGCACCGAAGTGGTGACGCGCGAGGAAATCGAACGCACGCACGCCGGCACGCTGAAGCAGGCACTGGAGAACGTGCCAGGCCTGCAACTGCGCGAAGTGCTTGGCAAATCGGGTTTCGAGTTGTCCTTGCAGGGGATGAGCTCCGACCAGGTGTTGGTGCTGATTGACGGCTTGCCGATCACCGCCAGCACCGGCTCCACCGTGGATTTGAGCCAGTACCTGCTGGATGAGGTCGAGCGCATCGAAGTGGTGAAGGGCGCCAGTTCGGCGCAGTACGGCAGTTCGGCCATGGGCGGTGTGGTTAACGTCATCACGCGGCGCCAGCCGGCGGGCATCGGCGGCAGCGTGGCGCTGGACGCGGGCAGCTATGGCAGCAAGAACAACAGCGGGCGCAGCAGCAGCCTCAACAACCGCCGCGCCCGGTTCCAAGTGGGCGGCGGCGGCGAACAATGGCGCCTGTCGGTATCGGGCGATCGGCAGGACGACGCCGGTTTTGGCATCAACCCGGAAGCCTACCCCCGCCAGGGCGACGCCAACTTGCGCCAACAACTGGCAGCGCGTGGCGAATGGTTGCCCAGCCCGTCCGGGCGCGTGTGGGCGGATGCGTCGCACTACACCGAAGACGACACGCAGCGCTACAACCAGTACGTGCCGCCCGTCAACGTACCCCAGCGCAAGCTGGAGAACATCACGCGCGACCGCTTCAGTGGTGGGGTGGATTGGCGCTTTGCCAATGGCATGCGGGCCCAGGTGGCAGGTGTCCATGAGCGCTACGACAGCCATTCACCCGGCTATTCCAACGAGGTGCTGGCCACCAACCGATTTTCTCGCCAGCGCATGCAGCATCTCAGCTCGCAGCTGGACCTGCCCGCGTGGGGGCGCCAGTTGTGGACGTTCGGTGCCGACTGGCACCACGAAACCCTTGCACAGACCAGCAATGGCATTTCCGAGCTGAACACCAGCGGCAACGCCAGCCGCAGCAACGCAGAGGTGTTCGTGCAGAACAACGTTTTGCTGAGCGACAACCTGGAACTGCTGTTTGGCCTGCGCGGCCAGAACGACTCGGATTTCGGCAGCCACTGGGCGCCCAAGGTCAGCCTGCGCGCCAATGTGCTGAACGGCGCGCAGTGGAAGGGAATCTTCCGTGCCAGCCTGGGGCAGGGCTACCGTGTGCCCAACCTGAAGGAAAGGCACTATCTGTTTGACCACAGCGCGCTGGGCTATCGGGTGGTGGGCAATCCCAACCTGAAGCCCGAGTCGTCCACCAGCCTGCAACTGGGCGCGACGTTCAAGCGCGGCGAGCGCCTGTCGATCGACTTCAACGCGTTCTACAACCGCGTGCGCGATCTGATCCAGACCGATGAGGCCAATGCGTCGGTGACGAACGGCATCGCCACCTATACCTACGCCAACGTGGCGCGGGCGCGAACCACGGGCATGGACACCAGCATCCACTGGCGCGCCAGCGGTGCGCTGTCGCTCAATGCGGCCCACACCTACACCGCCACGCGCGACGAAACCACTGGCCGGGAACTGACGCGCCGTCCGCGCCAGATCGTGCGGCTGGGTGGCGACTGGCGCATACAAGCTGAAACCGTGCTGGGCCTGCGCCTGCGCCACCAAAGCAGCGAATTGGTGGACACCGCCACGCGTGCGCGTTCACCGGGTTGGACCACGCTGGATTTAAGCCTGAACCACCGGATGGGGCGTAACGTGACCCTGTTTGCCGGTGTCAACAACCTCACCAACCGCCAGCGCAGTTTTTCCAATGCCAGCGACTTCGGCCCGGTGGCCGGTCGCTACGTCTACCTGGGCGCAAAGATCGCGCTGGGCAACGCCGTCCGATGACACTCACCAAGGAACCAACGTCCATGCATGTTCGACTGATCAAGTTTTTGCCCGCAGCGGTGGCTGCGCTGGGCCTGGCCGCGTGCGGCGGCGGCGATGACGGCGACGATTCGGGTGGCGTGACGCCCACGCCTACGCCGCCGGTTGCCACCAGCAAGTTCACGCAAAACGCCACCTGGAACGTGGCATTGCCCGCGACCGGTCAGTCGGTGTGCTACGACTTCGACGCCAAGGCCGAAGCGGCCTGCACAGGTTCCGCCTGGGACATCAAGTTGGTCAGCGGCGGACGCTCGGCCAACATCTACACCAACAGCGGCGCCAGTGGCACTGGTGCGGGGGGTGCGTTTGGCAGCCCGTTCGCCCACACCTGGACCGATCTGCTGAAGTGGAACGATGCCCTGATCGATCCTGCTGGCGGGGCCATTCCGGCCACGCTGTACGCCGCCGATTCGGCCAAAAGCGTGTTCAACGGCAGCAACGAGATTCAGGCTGCCGCGTTTGAATACAACCTGACCAACAACCACCAGCTGTCGCCCAATTTCCGCGTCTTCCTCGTCACCACGAACAGCGCGTCGACCGACATCACCGGCGCGTCGGCGCCCGCTTTTGCGCTGCAGATGACCGGCTACTACGGCGGCCCCACGGGCACCGCATCGGGCTGGCCGTCTTTCCGCTGGGTGAACCTGGCCAACTCGGCCGTGGTCAACACCGCCAGCGTCGACGCGACCGCAGGCTGGGTCTATTACGACCTGGTCAACAAGGTCGTCAGCACCCAGGCGGGCACCTGGCACATCGCCTTCAACCGCTACAACGTCAAGCTGAACGGTGGAACCTCGGGCACCGGCACCGTTGCCGGCTTCGTCAGCAAGACGCCTGCGGGCTTCTACGCGGCCGATGGAAAGACCCCCGTGGTCGCCAAGTTCACTTCCACCACCAACTTGACAGACACCTTGCCTGATTTGGTGGGCGCGCAGACTGGGCCGGCCGCCGTCGCGGCCTGGGTGAAGGACGACATTGGTTCCCAGCTCACCCCCGCCTATACCGGCACCTATCCGAACGCCATGAATTTCGGCTGGTACAGCTACTACCCGACCGACGCCGCAGCTGCGCCGGTGGGTCTGGGTCAACACCAGTTGAAGGCAAATCCGGATGCGGCCTCGCTGGTCAAGTCGGGTGAAGGCAACAGCTATGCGCGCATGCACCTGACCAACATTGCCTACGCAACGGCGACACCTGCGTATGCCGGGGCACAAACCTGGACCTTCGAGTTCGGCATCCAGCCGGCGGGTGCACCCTGACCATCGCACTGGCAGGACTGGCTGGCCGGCCCGTGCGGCCGCTGGCCATTGCCGATTCCAAAGCAGCGCTCACGCCATGAATGCCATCACCCTGCGGGCCCACTTTGCCGAAGCGCGTGCCACAGGCAAGCGAGCCAAGGATGCGGCCGAATCCATAGGCGCCAGCGAAGGCGAAGCCATCGCGGCGCACGCGGGCGACCACGACGCCCCCTTGCAAGCGGTGCCGCTGCGCCGCGCCTGGCTGGAAACACTCCAGTCGCTGCAGGCCTGCGGCCCGGTGCTTGCCCTGACGCGCAACGAGAGCACGGTGCATGAAAAGACCGGTGTTTACGAGAACCTGTCGGCCACCGGCCCCGTGGGGATTGCGCTTGGCAAGGAAATCGACCTTCGCTTGTTCTTTATGCACTGGCACGCCGGCTTTGCCGTGACCGAAGCCGCGGCGCAGCCCGGCGGACAGCCGGCCTTAAGTCTGCAGTTCTTCGACGCACACGGGAAAGCCGTTCACAAGGTGTTTTGCCGCGACGCGACCGATCGAGCCGCCTTTGCGGAGGTGATGCAAGGCTTTGCCGACCCCGCACTGGTTCCCGAATTCACGCCACGCCAGGCCCCGGTTGCGATGGCAGACGACAGCGCCATCGATGCCCGGGGCTTGTTGGGCGCATGGGAAGCGATGCAGGACACGCACGAATTCTTCGGGTTGCTGAGGAAATTTGGTGTGGAACGCCAGCAGAGCTTTCGCGTGGCCGAAGGTCGGTTCACACGCCGCGCGCCAGCGGCTGTAGCTCGGCACTTGCTGCAAGAGGCGGCTTTCGACGGCGCCCCCATCATGGTGTTTGTCGGCAGCCCCGGGTGCATCCAGATTCATTCGGGCCCGGTGGTGCGGGTCGAGCCGATGGAGATACGGGGTGCGCAGTGGCTGAATGTGCTGGATTCTGGCTTCAACCTGCACATGCGCGAAGACGCCATTGCCAACGCCTGGGTGGTTGAGAAGCCAACCAGCGATGGCGTGGTGACCTCGGTCGAGCTGTTTGATGCCAGCGGCGAGCTGATGGCGATGTTCTTCGGCGACCGCAAACCCGGTCAGCCAGAGCGGCAAGACTGGCGTGCCATTGTCGGCAAAGCCGCGCCCGCAGCCAGCGCCGCGGCGTAATGCAGAAAGAGGTTCGAACCATGCGCTGCAAAACCTCGCGTCGCCAATGGCTGGCCGCCGCACTGGCGGCCGGCGTGCCGCTGACTTCCATTGCCCAAAAGGCCAGCTTGCGACCGCCGCGGTTGATCACCGTCAGCGGCGCCATTACCGAGGTGGTGTACGCCCTGGGTGCCGAAGACCAACTGGTGGGTACCGATACCTCCAGCCTGTTTCCCGCCGCAGCACTGAAGACGCCCAAGGTCGGCTATTTGCGACAGCTGTCGGCCGAGGGCGTTCTATCGCTGCGGCCCGATGTGGTGATTGCGACCTCCGAAGCCGGGCCGCCGGTGGTACTGGATCAGCTGCGCGGCGCGGGCGTGCAGATCGAGCTGGTGAAATCGGCATACACGTGGAACGACGTGGCCGCCAAAGTGCGCGCGGTCGGCCTTGCCGCGCGGCGCGAAGCGGCGGCGCGCGAACTGCAAGCCCGCCTTGAGGCCGAGTGGGCACAGGTCACGCAGCAGATCGGCTCTGACAAGCGCCCCAAGCCACGCGTTCTGTTCATGTTTTCGCCCGGACCACCGCCGCAAGTCGCAGGGCAGGGCACGGCGGCCGACGCCATGATCCGTTTCGCTGGCGGTACCAATGCGCTGACGGGTTTCCAGGGCTACCGGCCGATGACCGCCGAGGCGATGGCCAGCGCAGCGCCCGACGTCGTCCTCACCACCGAACAAGGTCTGGAAGCCCTGGGTGGCCCAGAAAAATTCTGGCAAAGGCCCGAATTGGCACTGACCCCGGCGTACCGCCGGCGCGCGCTGGTGTCGCAAGACGCGCTGCTGCTGCTGGGCTTTGGCCCCCGCCTGCCAATGGCCGTGCGCGAGCTGCATAGGCGCTTGCACGCCTGATGGCCGCTGGCCCGCCAGGCCGCCTGCCACACCGTACTGCCTTATGGCTGGGCGTGCTGCTGGTGGCCATCGCCTTCGCCGTGGCTGCGGGCAGTGGGGCGTATCACATATCCGCTGATCAGCTTTGGCGCCTGGTGCGCGATGCGCTGTCGGGCCGCGCGCTGGATTCGCCAGAACAACTGGTGTTTCTCAATATTCGCCTGCCGCGCCTCGTCCTGGCGGTCGCTGCGGGTGCGGGTCTTGCGGTGGCCGGCGCGCTGATGCAGGGGCTTTTTCGCAATCCGTTGGCTGACCCGGGCTTGATCGGCATCAGCAGCGGTGCGGCGCTGCGGCGGGTTTGACGATTGTGCTGGGCCAGCGCTGGTTGCCCGAACTGCCCCATGCACTGGGCAGTTGGACGTTGGTGCTGTTCGCCTTCTTTGGCGGCGCGGCGGTCACCATCTTGATCTACCTTTTTGCGCAAGGGCCGGCGGGCACGCAGGTTGGCGTGATGCTGTTGGCAGGGGTTGCCGTCAACGCGGTCGCTGGCGCGGGCCTGGGCTACCTGAACTTCGTCGCCACCGACGAGCAACTGCGCAACATCCAGTTCTGGCTGATGGGTAGCCTGGGCGGGGCCCGTTGGAGCGCGGTGATGCTGGTGTCTGGCGTGGTGGCGGTGGGCTGCACCGCGGCGCTGGCGTGGGCCAGACCGCTCAATGCCATCGCGCTGGGCGAAGCGCAGGCGGCGCTGCTGGGCGTCAACGTTGAACGGACCAAGCGGGCGGCCATTGTGATCACCGCGCTGACCGTGGGCGCCGTGACGGCCACCACCGGCATCATCGGCTTCATCGGACTGATTGCGCCACATTGGGTGCGGCTGCTGGCCGGCCCCGATCACCGGGTGGTACTTCCAGGGTCGGCACTTCTGGGGGCCGCGCTGGTGCTGGCGGCCGATGCCGTGGCGCGCACCGTGGTTCAGCCCGCTGAACTGCCCTTGGGCGTGCTGACGGCGGCCATCGGCGGCCCCATGTTCCTGTTCATGCTGCGCCGCTTCAGGAGCCGCGTGTGACGCTGCAGTGTGCCGACGTCCGGGTGGTGGCTGGCGACCGGGTGCTGCTGGATGGCTTTTCGGCAAGCTTTCAGCCGGGCCGCTTCACCGCGATCCTTGGCCCCAACGGCGTTGGCAAATCGACGCTGCTTGCTGTGCTGTCGGGGCAGCGCCGGCCCGATGGCGGCAGGGTGCTGCTGGATGCCCGTCCGCTGTCCGACTACACATCGCACACGCTGGCACTGCGCCGGGCGGTAATGCCGCAGGAAAGCGCGGTGGCGTTTGATTTCTCGGTGCGCGAGGTGGCTGAGCTGGGGCGCTATCCGCACCGCCATCAGCCCGATCCGGATGAGGCAGGCATCGTGGCCCGCGCGCTTGAAGCCACGGATGTGGCGGATCTGGCCCCACGCATCTTCAATACGCTGTCGGGCGGCGAAAAATCGCGCGTGCACCTGGCGCGTGCGCTGGCGCAGGTATGGGCCACGCGGGGCGATGGCGCGGCGTGCTGGCTGCTGCTGGATGAGCCGACGGCCGCACTGGACCTGGCGCACCAGCACCAGGCGCTGGGTTTGCTGCAGGGCAGGGCGCGCACGCAAGGCCTGGGCGTGATCGCCGTCTTGCACGACCTGAACCTGGCTTTGCGCTATGCCGATGATGTGTTGCTGATGGCCGATCAGCCATCCACCGCGTTCGGCCCCATTGCCGAGCAACTGACGCCCGAGCGCATGGAGCGCATCTGGGGTGTGCGCTGCACGCCCGTGCGCAACGCCCAGGGGCTGCTTCAGTATCTCTTCGAGCCGGCGTAGGCGCCGGCCGGTGCCGATCAGGACAGCGCTGCGACCTTGACGGCGGGTGCCGCTGCCTCAGCAGGGACAGGCACAGCCGGCGCAGCTGGCGTGGTGGCGGCGCGCAAGCCCGGCGCCTGGTTGGGCAGTGCCTTGCCCGTGGCCACCTGATAGAGGCGCGCATGCTCTTGCAGCACCTTCTCGGCGTAGCCGCCGTCGGAGGCCAGGTTGGCTGCGCCCACGTACCATTTCAGGCCGGCTTCGATCGAGCCGGCGCGGGCTATGCATTCCTGCAGCACTTTCACGCCCACGCGCAGGTTCGTTTTCGGGTCGAACGCGGCGTATTGGCCACCGAAATGCTGGTATTTGTCAGAGTGGATCTCGGTCATGACCTGCATCAGGCCTTGCGCGCCCACGGGGCTTTGGGCAAACGGATTGAAGCTCGACTCAATCGCCATGACCGCCAAAATCAAGGTGGGATCCAGCTTGTTGGCGCCGCCGACTTCGTAGGCTTCCTCGACTAGTGCGGCCACCGGTTCGGGGGCCACGCGGTATTTCTTGGCGATCCACAGCGCAACATTAGCCTGCTCACGCGGCAGCACGCTGGGGTTGGTGGCGGTGGCCCGCTCGATGGCGCCCAGTTCCGGCTGAATGCCCATGGCAGCAACCTTGCGCTCCGTCAGCCAGACGGTCAGGCGGTCTTCGCCTTGCTGGCGCAGATCGGGGCGCGTGCTGAGCAGCGCCACGGCAACGACCACGGCCACGCCGACAAGGGCCAGGCTGTTGTGGGTGATTTCAAAGAAACCTTCTGCCACGTCTCCGGCGAAGGTCCGCACGCCGCGTCCCACTGCGGCGATTTTCGTTCTTGCTGTCATAGCACTCCTTGTCATGACCTCGCCGCGCGCTGACCCGCTGGCTTGCCTGGCGGGCAAGGGCGAGAAGGCGTTGAGCAAACAGTCCTGAACTTCAGTCCATGTCCGTGGGCGACTACCGGGTCAGACAACGATGGCTGACGAAGGGTAGGGACGCAATGCGTTGGCCTGGGCCGCACGGCTTGCCGGGGATCGGCAACAAATCACGATTTCCAACCAGGGCGGTCGGAAGCGGCGGATTTTAAAGGTCTCCATATGCCCGGTCAACCAGGTAAATTTGAGTCCAAATTCTAAAAACGCATAAACGTCGGCGCCGCGCTGATCATGGCGTGTTCAGGCGCCTCGCGCCGGGCGAAGAACCAAGGCGTGCCGCGCTAGCGGCCACCAACCGATTGACTGCCGCAATCCAGTGGCCCGGGCGAATTGTTTTTTTCCGCTGGCGCGAAGGGGCGACTGTGTCTAGAGTGGCAACTGTCCGAGCTACTCGGGCATCAGGCTGACAGGAGCCGGTCGGTTGCAGAAGATGCAGCCGGATGGGCCAACCTCCAGCCGTTCATCGAAGGCAATCTTTGCCTTCCCGCACCAGGAAACAACCAGCTTTCCTGTGCGGAAAACCAGGCAGATCACGGCGCTTTTGCCACACTGCCTAGAAAGCCCGGCGGGCAGGCTTCAGGCCTTAACGCCGGGCTTTCTTCATTGGCGGCTTGGGTGCCGCCCGCATGGCGGCTGCCGATGTGGCGTCTGCGCACGCCCAGGTGACAAAGCGCACGCCGGCACGGCGCGGTTTCAATGGGTTGCGATCTGGCGGCGCGGTGGGCGCGGCGGGCGTGATTGGCAGGCGACAATATTGCAATGAAGCCTGGCGCCAGCGAATCTCCCGATCCGAAATCTGTGGCCGAATCGCCGCCCACACCGCAACGCCCCCGGGGCGCCAACAGGCTGACTGGCCGCCTGCCCGCCAACCGCTGGGCGCGGCGCGCGATCTGGACCGTGGCCGGCGTGCTGGGCCTGTGGGCGCTGGGCTGGCTGGCGGTGCCGCCCTTGCTGAAATGGCAGGCGCAGAAGATCGCCAGCGCGCAGCTGGGCCGCGCCGTCACCATTGGCGAGGTCGACTTCAAACCCTGGACGCTGGAGCTGACGCTGCGCGACGTCACCGTTGCCGCGGCCAAGGCCGGCCCGCCCTTGCTGCACGTGCAGCGCGCCTATGTCGATGGCGAGCTGCAATCGCTGTTTCGCCTGGCGCCGGTGATCGACGCCATTCAGCTGGATGCGCCCGCGCTGCACCTCACCCACCTGGGCGACGGCCATTACGACGTGGACGACATCCTGGCCCGGCTGGCTGCACGCCCGCAATCGACCGAGCCCGGCGAGCCCGCGCGCTTTGCGCTGTACAACATCCAGGTGCAGGGCGGCCAGATCGATTTTGATGACCAGGCCGTGGGCCGCCAGCACCAGGTGCGCGATCTGCACCTGAGCGTGCCCTTCGTCAGCAACCTGCCTTCGCAGCGCGAGATCAAGGTGCAGCCCAAGCTGGCCTTTGTCGCCAACGGCAGCGCGTTCGACTCCAGCGCCGAGGCGCTGCCCTTCACCGATTCGCGCCAGACCAACGCCGCCTTCCGCTTCAGCCAGCTGGATCTGGCGCCGTACCTGGGCTACATCCCCGCGGGCCTGCCGATCCGGCTGGAGGCGGCCACGCTGGATGCGGACTTGCGCCTGGCGTTTGAACAGGTGCCGCAGCCCAGCCTGCGCGTGCTGGGCGGGCTGGAAGTCAGCGGCTTGAAGGCCAAGGACGGGCAGGGCGCCGACGCGCTGGCTTTTGACGGGCTGAAGCTGCAGCTGGCCGACGTGCGGCCGCTGGAGGGCAAGGTGCACCTGTCGCGCGTTGATTTGACCAACCCGCACGTCACCGTGCGGCGCGACAAGGACGGGCGCATCAACCTGTTGATGGCCGAGGTGGCGCCGGGTGCTCCCAAAACAATAGCTGATAGCGCCCGTGGTACGGGCGCTGGGGCCGCATTTCCTTCAAATTCTGCATCGGGCAGCGTGGCGCCAGCCGCTTCGGCAGCGGCGTCTGCCGCCGTGGCCCGCGCGTCGGGGGCAGCAGGCGCATCGGGCGCCAGTGCCGCCGCCGCGGCTGGCGGCCCGGCGGCCGCGCCCGTGTGGCAGGTGCAGGTGGACGATCTGGCGGTGCACGGTGGCTCGGTCGACGTGACCGACGAAACCACCTTGACCGACAGCGCCCCCGCCGCCACGGTCCGCCTGAATGAGGTGGTGCTGGCAGCCCAGCGCTTTGCCTGGCCCATGGCGCAGCCGGTGGCGTTCAGCGGCTCGGCCGCCCTGGTCGGCACCGAAGGCCTGACCCGGGCGCTGCCCGCAACGGCCGCCGCCGCCAAAGCGCCGCAGCGCAGCGCCAAGGCCGCCCGCGCCGCCGACCAGAAAGAACCCGCCCCGTCGGGCGCAAAGGCTGGCGCCAAGCCGGCCAGCGTCAGCGCGTCGGCCACCGCCACAGCGGCGGCGCCTGCCGCTGGTCCTGCCGGGGCCGCATCGGCGGCCGCACCCGCAGGCGCCGCCGTGCGCGCCTCTGTGGTGGGCGCCGTGCCTTCGCTGGAATTCCAGGGCACGGCCAGCCTGCAGGGGGCCGAGGTCAACGCTCGCGTGGCGGCGCTGCCGCTGGGTTTGGCGGCGCCGTACCTGGCGCCCTACCTGGCGCCGCGCCTGACCGGCAACCTGGACGCCCACGTCGGCCTGCAGTGGGCGCCGCCCAAGGCGCAAGACTTGCCGCCCGAGATCAAGGTGGCGGCCGACCGGCTGGTGCTCAGCCACCTGCTGCTGGCCGACGAAAGCGGTGCCGCCACGGCGCCGCGCGCCGCCCGCAACAGCCGCCCGCGCGCACCGGGCGTCCTGGCCAGCGTGGACGAGCTTGCGCTGGACCAGGTCCTGGTCGACCTGCGCAGCCGCGCGGTCACGGTGGGCAAGGTGGCCGTGAAAAAGCCCGAAGCCGATGTCGCCCGGGACGCCGACCAGCGCTGGATGTTTGAGCACTGGCTGCGCCAGGCCGGCGCCGAATCGCCGGGCAAGACCGGCGATCAGCCCGCCGCGAAACCCGCCGCGCCCGCCCGGTCCGCATCGAAGACCGACTTCCCCTGGAAGGTGCAGGTGGCCGATCTGAGCGTGGACGACGGCACCGTCGGCTGGCTGGACGCCGCCATGGCCCAACCCGTGCGCGCCGAACTGAGCCAGCTGCACCTGACGGCCAAGCAGATCGACCTGAACGCCGCCCAGCCCATGCAGGTGTCGCTGGTCACGCGCATTGGCGCGGGGCGAACCGACCCCGGGCGCCTGTCCTGGCGCGGCAGCGTCAGCGTGCTGCCCGCCGTGGGCGCGCAAGGGCAGGTGGACGCCGTGCGCCTGCCGGTGCACGCGTTCGAGCCGTACTTTGGCGAGGCGCTGAACATCGACATCCTGCGTGCCGACACCAGTTTCAAAGGCCAGGTCAACTTCACCCAGACCGCGCAAGGCCCGCGCGCCCGCGTCAGCGGCGACGTGCTGGTGGAAGAGCTGCGCACGCACAGCCTGCCCGGCAGCGCCACCAGCAGCGACGCCGAAGCACCGCCCGCGCCCGGCGCGCCCGTGTCCACCACCCAGCGCAACCTGGGCGGCAGCCGCACCACCACGGCCACGGCACCGGCCGCACCCGCCGCGTCCACCCCAGCTGCGCGCGCCGCGTCGGCCACCAGTACGGCCACCAGCACGGCGGCCCGCACGGGCGGCAGCGAAGGGCGGGGCGCGCGTGGCGCGTCGTCCGGTGCCGCCGTGGCGCCGGGCAGCGCGTCGGCACGGGCAGGCGGATCGCTGGCGCCGCTGGCGCCCATGGCGGCTTCCACCCGTGCAGGTGGGCTGGGCGAGGAATTGCTCAGCTGGAAGCAGCTGCGCCTGGGCGGCGTGGATGTGCAGCTGGAGCCCGGCAAACCCACCCAGGTCGACGTGAAGGACACGCAGCTGTCGGACTTTTACGCGCGCCTCATCCTTCACCCCAATGGCCGCATCAACCTGCAGGACGTGCTGAAGTCGGCAGACGGCGGCGCCACCGCACCCGCAGCGGGCGCATCTGCCGCGGCGGGCGCATCCAGCCCACCCGCCGCTGGGCGCGCTGATGCTACAGGTTCGGTAGCTGCCGCCGCCGCATCGGCGCCGGTTGCAGCCCAAGTGGTTGACCCCAATGCGCCGGTGATCCGTTTTGGCCCGGTCAAGCTGACCGGCGGCCGCGTGTACTTTTCGGACCGCTTCATCCGCCCCAACTACTCGGCCGACCTGACCGAACTGAACGGCGCGCTCAGCGCCTTCAGCTCGGTGCCGCCCGGCGGCGCGCCGCAGATGGCCGACCTGGAACTGACCGGCCGCGCCGAAGGCACCGCCGGCCTGGACATTCGCGGCAAGCTCAACCCGCTGGCCAAGCCGCTGGCGCTGGACATTCAGGCCAAGGTCACCGATCTGGAACTGCCGCCGCTGTCGCCGTACTCGGTCAAGTACGCCGGGCACGGCATCGAGCGCGGCAAGCTCAGCATGGACGTGTCCTACGTCGTGCAGCCCGATGGCCGCCTGACCGCCACCAACAAGCTGGTGCTGAACCAGCTGGAATTTGGCGAACCCGTGGCCGGCGCGCCCGCCAGCCTGCCGGTGAAACTGGCCACCGCGCTGCTGGCCGACAGCAAAGGCGTGATCGATCTGGATCTGCCGATCAGCGGCTCGCTGAACGACCCGCAGTTCTCGGTCGGGCCGATCATCGTCAAGGCCATCATCAACATCATCGGCAAGGCCATCACGGCGCCGTTCACGCTGCTGGCGCGCGCGCTGGGCGGCGGGCCCGATGACGATATGTCGCAGGTGGCGTTTGCCGCCGGCAGCAGCGAACTCAGCCCCAAGGCGCGCGAGCAGCTGGACAAGATCGCCAAGGCGCTGACCGATCGGCCTGCTTTGAAGCTCACCGTGGTCGGCACGTCCAGCCTGGCGGCCGAACGCGATGGCTACAAGCGCGAACGGCTGAAGGCGCTGGTGGCCGCAGAAAAACGAGCCAATCAGGCTGCAGCGCCCGCTGCACCTGCGCAAGGCGCTTCTGAATCGGTAGCGGAAGTGGCGCCGTCCGCAGCCGGCGCCAGCGCTCCGGCCGGTGCCGCATCGGGCGCCACAACATCGGGCGGCACAAACTCGGGCGGCACAACGGCGGTGGTCAGCAACGACGAATACCCGCAACTGCTGCGCCGCCTGTATCGCCGCGCCGATCTGCCCGGCAAGCCGCGCAACGCCATCGGCCTGCAAAAAGACATTCCGGTGGCCGAGATGGAAAACATGCTGATGGCGCAGATCGAAGTCAGCGAAGACGCCATGCGCCAGCTGGCCACGCAGCGTGGCGTGGCGGTCAAGGACTATCTGGCGGCGCGCAAGCTGCCCGCCGACCGGCTGTTTCTGGGTGCCGCGCGCAGCGGCGCGCAGCGCGCACGGGGTGGGGCGGATGCGGCTGCAGAAGCCACTGCCGCCGCTGCCGCACCCGCCAGCGCCGCCAGTTCTGCCAGTACTGCTGCCAGCACAGCTGCCAGCACAGCGGCTGCCCCGGGTGGCGCAACCCAGACCGCCTGGACGCCCAGCGCCGAGCTGAATCTCAGCTCGCGCTGAAGCCATTCCCTGGGCACGCCGCCCGCGCGGCGTGCCTGGGTTCTGTGCCTGGGCACGGCGCTGCACGCCGGCCCGTCAGTGGGCAACACGGTTGAAATCGGGCACGCCGCATGGCCGCCCCAACGCCTGCCAGGCCCGCCGTTCGTACCCGCGCCAGCGCCGCAATGCGGCCCGCGCAGCCCTTTGTCTGGGGGCGCTTCACACCTTGTACGCGCGGGCGGGCCATTTCCGGGTGAAAATACGCCGTTCCGGGCGCACCGTGTCTGCGTGCGCCATCGTTGACCAGCATTGCCATGTTCCCCTTCTCTCGCGAACCCAAAGAACCCCAACCCGAGGCCGCCGCACCTGCGCCGAAAGCCGCCGAGGCCCATCCGCTCGACGCCCTCACGGGTGGCGTGTTCAGCGCTGCCACGTCGGGCGAACGCGCCCAGCGCGTGCGCGACTGGCTGGCCAGCGACCCCACGCCCGATCAGATGCAGGAAGTCTTCAAAGAGCTGTCTTCCAAAGACAAAGGCGCCGCCAAGGCCCTGCGTGAGAAGCTGGAAGAGCTGCGCCGCGCCAAAGGCCAGGAAGCCGTGGCCGCCGAATGGGAAGCCAAGGCCCAGGCCCTGCTGCAGGCTGCGCGCCTGAACATTGCCGATTCCCTGGCCTGGCAGCGCGACGCCGCCAAGGCCGGCGCGCCGCTGTCGCGCGAACCGCTGGCCAGCCTGCGCGTGCAGCTGGTCGAGCGCGTGAAGAAGGTCGAAGACCTGCAGCAGCGCGTGATGGTGCAGCGCGAAGCCGCCGTCATGCTGGCCCAGCGCATCGAACTGCTGTCCACCAAGCCGCTGGCCGACGCCCAGACGCAAGAAGCCGGCCTGGCCTCCGATGTCGAGCAATGGCGCACCCATGCGCGCTTGCTGCTGGCCGATCCGCAGTGGCTCAGCGTGGATGTGCGCTACCCGCCGCAGCTGGACGCCGCACAGGCCCAGCTGCTGGCCGTGCGCGATGCCTTCGTGGCCGCACTGGCACAGGCCGGCGTTGCCGCGCAGGACAAAGCCGCGCCGCTGCCGTCGGTGCCCGTGTGGGCCGATGAGCTGCGCCTGGCGCGCGGTGAAGCGCCCGCCGCTGCCGCCGCCGCCGCCGCCACCCCCGCCGGTGCCGATGAAGCGGCCAAGCCCGCCGCCAAGCCGCGTGTGGACCCCGAACAACGCAGCGCCGCACAAAAGGCCGTGGAAGCCGGCGTCAAGCTGCTGGAACAGGCCGTCGCCGCCGGTCACACCAAGAACATGCACAGCGCCACATCGGCCCTGCGCCAATCGCTGAAAGCCCACGGCCGCCTGATCGACGATGCGCTGGAAGCGCGCGTGCACGCCACCCTGGTGTCGGCCGGCGAGCTGGAAGGCTGGCAGCGCTGGAGCGCCGACAAGGTGCGCGAGCAGCTGGTCGCCAAGGCCGAGGCGCTGCTGGTCAAACGCAAGATCAAGGGCGCAGGCGCCGAACACGCGGTGGCCCAGAACGCCAGGGCCAACGCAGCCACCGCCGCCACCGAACAAGCCGGCGCCATGGAAGCCGCGCAAGCCGATGCGACGCAAGGCACCGCTGAAAACGCCAACGCCGATGCCGACGCGCCCAGCGCCATCGAGCAGAACGCCGAGGCCAATGCCGCCACAGCGGCCACGCTGGCCGCCGGCCAGGCACAAGACGATGCTGCAAAATTGGTAGCTGAAAGCGCCGACGCAGCAAGCGCTGAAGGCCAAAACGAGGCTGAATCGGCTGCTGGTGAAGCTGCCGATGCCGACGCTGCCACCGCAGAACCCACCGCCGATACCCAGGCCAACGCGCAAGCCAACGAAGCCACCGCCGCCACCGAACAGGCCGGCCTTGCCCAAGATGCCGAGGCGGCCGAGCGCGCGTCGGCAGCCGCCCCCGCACCGGCCCCCGTGGCCGAACCGCTGGAAGCCGGTTACGAACTGGCGCCCACCGTGGGTGGCCGCAAGCTGCAGGAAACCATCCGCAAACTGCGCGAGGACTGGAAAGCCGCCGACCAGGGCGGCGCGCCCAACCACGGCCTGTGGAAGCGCTTTGACCGCGCCATCAACGCCGCGCACAAGCATGTCGACGAATGGCTGACCAAGGTGCGCGCCGAAGCCGCCGAGCACCGCGCGCAGCGCCAGGCGCTGATCGACGAAGTCAAGGCCTTTGGCGCCGAACACGCCAGCGCGGGCGAGGGCACCGACTGGAAGGGCTTCAACCGCCAGATCCATCAATTTGCCGACCGCTGGCGCAACGCCGGGCACCTGAGCGAAAAGGCGTTTTCCGAACTGCAAGGCAAGTGGAAGGAAGCCATCCACACCGCCGCCGCGCCGCTGGAAACCGCGCAGAAACACAGCACCACGCGCCGCCAGGCCCTGATCGCCGAAGCCGAATCGCTGGGGGCGGCAGCGCAACTGCGCATCGACGCCGTGCGTGCGCTGCAGCAGCGCTGGCAGGCCGAGGCCCAGGCCGTGCCGCTGGACCGCAAGTACGAACAGAAGCTGTGGGACGCCTTCCGCAAGCCGCTGGACGAGGCTTTCAACCGCAAGGGTGCCGAGCGCGAACGCCAGCAATCCGCCATGAGCGAGCACGACAAGGCCGTGCTGGACGCCGCGAAGGCACTGGAAGCCGCCAACGCCAGTGGCGACGGTGCGCGCATTCGCGCTGCCATGGCCGCGCTGGACGCCGCAACGCGCGCCCAGCCCGCCCCAGTCGCACCCGCTGCGGCCACCACAGATTCCGAATCAAAACCGGCTGAAGCGCCCGCCGAATCGGCGCAGGCAGCTACTGAAACTGAAGCATCTGGCGAAGCGCCGGCTGCCCAGGATGAATCGACCGAAGGCGCCGCCGAGGCGCCTGCAGCCGCACCCGTGGCCCCGCCCAAGCCCGCCAAGCCCGTGATCGCCATGCGCGGTGACGACCGCCCCGGCGCCAAGCGCGCCGAGCCGGCCCAGCAAGGCCGCGGTGGAAAATTTGGCGACCGCCGCGATGGCGGGCGCCCTGGTGGTCCCGGTGGCCGCGACGCCCGTGGCGGTGCAGGTGGCCCTGGCGGCCCCGGCGGGCGCTTTGGCGATCGCCGCGATGGTGGCCGCTTTGGTGACCGTGCCCCGCGCGAAGACCGTGGCCCGCGCTTGGGCGATGCGGCCTTCCGCGCCCAGCGCGACGCGGTGGAACACGCCCAGGCGCAGCTGCGCAAACTGGCCGCGCAAGCCCACGGCGAAACGCTGACGCAGCTGATGGGTGCCTGGGCCGCGCGCCAGGCCGACCAACTGCCCAGCGCCCAGGATCTGGGCCGTGGCGTGGGCGGTGCCCGCGCTGCCTGGGTGCAAGCGGTCGAAGCGGCGCCCAAGGGCAACGCCGCCGAATCCTTGCTGCGCCTGGAAATGGCCGCCGACGTGCCCACCCCGGCCGATCAGCTGGATGCGCGCCGCGCGCTGCAACTGCAGCTGCTGACCCGCCGCAACGACCCGTCGCCTGCCGAAACCTGGGCCGCCGACACCGGCACCGTGCTGGGCACCGCGCACGACGACGCCACCGCGCGCCGTCTGCAAAATGCCCTGAAGGTGTTGATGCGCAAATAGCGCGACGACCGCAATACCGCAGATACCGTAGACAGCGCGAACGTCAGAGCGGGCAGCGGCAGATTCAGGCGCATCAAGCATGCCAAATCCATCTGCTCCAGTCGCCCGCCGCTGCGCGGTTAGGCCCGCCAGCGCGCGCTGCGTGCGCCGGGCGCGCAAGGCGCCGCACCTTGCGGGCGCTGCCTTTCCACCCAGGGGCGGTGTGCCCTGTGCGCCAGGCGTCTGCGCGGCAGAAGGAACGTCGGCTGCAATGCGCGAGCAAACGGTCCGCCGCGGAACAGTCCATCGCGGTGCTGCCTGCGGCGCCCATCGCTCGGCGATGGGCTTGTCGGCATCCCCACGCGGTCTTCGTTTTTCGCACGTTGCGCTTCGACGCGTGCTGCCACGCAGCCTTCTAGGGGCGGCCTCGTTGATTGACGGTCAAAGGCGGCATCGCCCGCCGGTGATCTGACCATGCGCTGGCTGGAACACCGCATTCCGCCGCCGGTCATCGATCTGGCCTGCATCGGCCTGATGTGGTTGCTGGCGCGCGCGGTGCCTGCGGCGCAGCTGTGGTCGGTGGGCGCCTATCCGTTGGGCGTGGGGGCGGGCTTGGGCCTGGCGCTGGCGGGCGGCTTGATTGCGCTGGCCGGGGTGTGGGAATTTCGCCGCGCCCGCACCACCATCAATCCGCTGGCGCCGCAGCGTGCCAGCGCGCTGGTGCAGACCGGCGTGTTTGGCCTGACACGCAACCCCATGTACCTGGGCATGCTGATGCTGCTGATGGGCTGGGCCGCCTACCTGGGCAACGCGGTCAGCCTGCTGGTGCTGCCGCTGTTCGTGTGGCTGCTGAACACGCTGCAGATCAAGCCTGAAGAGCGCATTCTGCAAGATCGCTTTGGCGAACACTTCACGCGCTACGCCGCGCGCGTGCGGCGCTGGGTCTGATTACGGGGCCTTTCGCGCCAGTTGCCGCGTGCAACTGTTTTTATAGCGCACTGCGCTTGACTGGCGGGCGCTACAGGCATTTTTTATCAAATTTCTATGCGGCGTGATGCCGCTGGGCTGGTCAGACTTCCGCCCACATTCGCAGCAGGTTGTGGTAGTGGTTGGTCAAGGCCAGCGTTTCATCGGCCTCGCCGTGGCGTGCGCGCAGCCGCTGAATGGTTTGGTCCAGATCGAACAGCATGCCGCGCCGCGCATCGTCGCGCACCATGCTCTGGCTCCAGAAGAAAGAGGCCACACGCTCACCGCGCGTGATCGGCTCGACCCGGTGCAGGCTGGTGGAGGGATAGACGATCATGTCGCCCGCAGGCAGCTTGACTTCGTGCGTGCCGTAGGTGTCGACCACCACCAGATCGCCGCCGTCGTAGTCTTCCGGGTCGCTCAGGAACAGGGTGGTGGACACGTCGGTGCGCAGCCGCGTCGCCGTGCCCGGCAGTTGGCGGACCGATCCGTCGACGTGCAGGCCGTAGGTTTCGCCCATGGCGTAGCGGTTGAACATGGGCGGCGCGGTGCGCAGCGGCAGCGCGGCGGAGAAGAAGGTCAGGTTGGCGGCCAGCGCCTGCAGGACGATGCGGCCTTGCTCCAGCGCCACGGGGTGGGTTTCCGGCAGCTGCCGGTTGTTCTTGACCAGCGCGCCCTGCGTGCCCACGCTGGCGCGGCCGTCTTCCCACGGCGCGGCGTCGATGGCGGTGCGCATCGCGCGCACCTGTTCGCGCGTCAGGACTTGGGGAATGTGAATCAGCATGGCATGGCTCCGGCGGTCGAGGATGCAGCCTGGCAATGAAGAAAAGCCCGGCCAAGCCCGGGCTGAGACGATAGCGCGGCCTGGCCGGTGAAGGCTTGACCGCGCTCAGATGGCCTAGAACTTGACGTTGGCCGTGACCAGGAACGAACGCGGCGCGCCCATGGTGAAGCGGTTGCCGGCATTGTTCATCCGGGCGACGTAGAACTTGTCGGTCAGGTTGTAGACGTTCAGCTGCAGCGACACCGTGCGGTTGACCTCGTAGGCGACCATGGCGTCAAACACGGTGTAGGCCGGAATTTTCGGCACGAAGCTGGTGGCCGAAATGGCCGCGTTGCTGGTCGAACGCGCCTGGGTGTCCACGTAGCGCACACCGCCACCAAACGTCAGCCCCATCGGCAGCTTGTAGGTCGACCACAGCGTGGCGGTGACCTTGGGCGAATAGCGAATGGCCGAGCCGGTGGTGGTGGCGGTGCCCGCCAGGATCTTGGCGTTGGTGTAGGCGATACCGCCGATCACCGCCCAGGCGGGCGTGATCTGGCCGGTGGCGGACAACTCGACGCCCTGCACGCGGGTCTTGCCAAACTGCGCGATCTCGCCGGTGACCGGGTCGGGCGCAGCCAGTTCGTTCTTGTTCTGCGTGCGGAATGCGGCGGCGGTGACCAGCAGCTTGCGGTCCAGCAGTTCCCACTTGGTGCCCACCTCGAACGTGGTGGCTTTTTGCGGATCAAGGTTGGGGCTGTTGATGTTGGCCGCCGTGGCCGACAGGGCGAAGTCGCTGCCTGGCGGTTTGGACGAGGTGGCCACCGCGGCGTAGACGCTGCCGTTTTCCGCCGGCTTGTAGACCACGCCCAGCTTGCCCGTGAACAGGTTGCCTGATTTGCCCAGCGTGGTGTTGGCGACCGGCGGGCTGGCGGGCGCGGGCACGCTCAGGTAGTCGGTTTTGTAGTGCTCGAAGCGCAGGCCGCCGTTGATCGACCACTGCTTGTTGAACTCGATGTTGTCAAACGCGTACAGCGCGGCGGTCGTCAGCTTGCCCGACGCGTGCGCGCCGGTGGCGGTGACGGGCACCAGGGCGCGCCCCGGGTCCGGGCTGTAAAGGTTGTTGAAGGCCTGGTAGCTGCCGCTGACCAGGATGCCGTTGCTGGCGTTGATCTGCGCCGCGCGCGCGTCGGTGTCCTGCTCTTCGCGCGTGAGTTCCAGGCCGGCGCTGATGGAATGCTTGACGCCGCCCGTATCCAGCTTGGCCGTCAGGTTGGTCTGGTTGGTCAGCACCTTGTTGGTCTGCAGCTTGCCCTGCGGCAGGATGCGCGTCATCCAGCTGGCCGGGTTGGCCAGGCTGGGCGTCTGCAGGCCATTGCTGAACGGTGCGGTCAGCACCAGATCCTGGCGCGAGCGGCCCCAGCGCGTGATGTTGGTCAGCCGGGTATCGGCAGAGAAATCGTGCTCGATCTTGGCCGTCAGCATGTCGGCCTTGACCTTGTCGTGATCGGACAGCCAGCCGTAGTAGTTGTCGGTGTTCACGCGCGAACCATTGCCGTTGCCGCCCAGCGCGGCCAGGTAGTAGCCGTCCAGCCCGATCGTGGGCAGGCCGCCATCGGGGCGGTTGTTCTGCTGGATGTGCAGATAGGAGAAGGTCAGCCGCGTCGGCGTGCCCAGGCCAAAGCTGACCGACGGGGCGATACCCCAGCGGTCGTTGGTCACGTGGTCGCGGCCGGGCACGCCGCTGTCCTGGCCCATGACGTTCAGGCGCACAGCGCCGGTGTCGCTGAACTTGCGGTTGATGTCGGCCGTGACGCGTTTCTGGCTGGCCGAGCCGAAGCTGAGGCCGGCAGCGCCGAAGTTGTCGGCCTGCGGCGCCTTGCTGGACAGGTTGATGTAGCCGGTGGGCGAACCGCGGCCAATGTCGGCGCCAGAGGGGCCTTTGATGACGTCGATCTGTTCCAGGTTGAATACATCGCGGGTGATAGTGCCAACGTCGCGCACCCCGTCCACGAAGATGCTGCCGGAGGTGTCGTAGCCGCGCATGTACACGGCGTCGCCGGTGGCGGTGTTGCCGTTTTCGCCCAGCTGGAAGGTGATGCCGGGGCTGTTGCGCAGCGCGTCGGTCAGGCTGGTGGCGCCCTGGTCCTGCAGCACTTCCTTGCGGATCACCGTGATGGTTTGCGGCGTGTCGACCAGCGGAGCGGTGAACTTGGGTGAGGCCGCCTGCTCAGGCGTGTAGCCGGCGTCGGCGTTGGATTGCACCTTGACTTCGGGCAGCGTGTCCGTGGTGCCGCCGGTCTGCGCCATGACCGGGGCGGCCAGTGCCATCAGCGCCGCCGTGGTGGCCAGGCTGGCGGTGGGTGTGCGGGAAACGGGGCGGGTGGCAGCGTGTTTGCGGCTGCGTACAAAAGGTGAAGTCGAGGCCATGCGAGTCCTGAAAGGCAGGTGGAAAGGGCTGGCTGACCTGGACTCCGTTCTGGCCCTAAGGCGCAGAGGACTGGCTGGCTGAGTTGCGAATCTGAAGCGCAGGCCCAACGGCACCCAGCCTCATTTTCATAATGAGAACGATTATCATTGAATTTATGATCCCTTGACATAATTTGACATATGTCAGTGATGTGGCGTGCTGCGGCATGTTGTTTTTCGACACGTCTTGCGCTACTGCCTTGCGCCATTGCTGTGGGCGTGGCTGTAGAGGAAACAGCGCCACAGCGCGTGGCGCGTGGCCCGCAGCAAGCCAGTCCGCCCGCCGCTATGGTTACCGCCAACGGGCGGCGCAAAGGTGCGGCGCCGCTACGCCGCGCCGTGGTCAAGCCGTGGGGTAGGTGCCGGGGCGCAGGATGTGCTGGTCCACCTGGCCAATCTGCGTGTGGCCGCAGAAGGCCATGCTGGTGTCCAGCTCTTTGTGGATGATCTGCAGCGCCTTGGTCACGCCCGCTTCACCCGCCGCGCCCAGGCCGTACAGAAAAGCGCGGCCGATATAGGTGCCGCGCGCGCCCAGCGCCCAGGCTTTCAGCACGTCTTGCCCGCTGCGGATGCCGCCGTCCATGTGCACCTCGATCTGCTGGCCCACCGCGTCGACGATGGCGGGCAGGGCGGCAATGGCCGAGGGCGCGCCGTCCAGCTGGCGCCCGCCGTGGTTGCTGACGATCAGCGCATCGGCGCCGCTGTCGACCGCCAGGCGCGCGTCCTCGGGCTCCATGATGCCCTTGATGATGATCTTGCCGCCCCAGCGCTTCTTGATCCATTCCACGTCGCCCCAGTTCAGGCGCGGGTCAAACTGCCCGGCCGTCCAGGCGCCCAGGTTGCTCATGTCGGTCACGCCCTTGACGTGGCCGTGGATGTTGCCGAACTTGCGCCGCGGCGTGCCCAGCATCCCCAGGCACCAGCGCGGCTTGGTGGCCAGGTTGATCAGGTTGGCGATGGTGGGCTTGGGCGGGGTCGACAAGCCGTTCTTGATGTCCTTGTGGCGCTGCCCCAGGATCTGCAGATCCAGCGTGATCACCAGCGCGCCGCAGCCCGCAGCCTTGGCGCGGTCGATCAGGCGTTCGATAAAGTCGCGGTCGCGCATCACGTACAGCTGAAACCAGAAGCCCGGCCCGGCGTGCTGCGCCACGTCTTCGATCGAGCAGATGCTCATGGTCGACAGCGTGAAGGGCACGCCGAATTTCCTGGCCGCCTTGGCCGCCAGAATCTCGCCATCGGCGTGCTGCATGCCGGTCAGGCCCGTGGGCGCAATCGCCACCGGCATGCTGACCGGCGCGCCGATCATGGTGGTGGCGGTGCTGCGCCCTTCCATGTTCACGGCCACGCGCTGGCGCAGCAGAATCGGCTGAAAGTCGGCTTGGTTGGCGCGGTAGGTGCCTTCGGTGAACGAGCCGGAATCGGCGTAGTCGTAGAACATGCGCGGCACACGCCGCTGGGTCAGCACCCGCAGGTCTTCAATACAGGTAATTTTGGACAGATCGGTCATGCAGGGTTCCTTAGGGGCATCATCCTAGCGCCCGCCGCCGTCGCACCGCCGGCACGCATACTTGCGTCGTCAACCCACCCATCGCCCGCGCATGAACGATCTACCTGAACCCGCATCGCCCCTGGCCCGCAGCGTGCAGGTGCTGGCCTTCGACGTCTTTGGCACCGTGGTCGACTGGCACGGCAGCATCGTGCGTGAAATGCAGGCGCTGCACCCCGCGGTGGATGGCGACGCGTTTGCGCTTGCCTGGCGCGCGGGCTATGCGCCGGCCATGGCGCGGGTGATGCGCGTCGAACAGCCCTGGGCGCTGATCGACGCGCTGCATCGCCAGATCCTGGACGAAGTGCTGCCCCGCTTTGGCCTGGCCCACCTGGACGAAGCGGCGCGCGCGCACCTGAACCGCGTGTGGCACCGCCTGGCGCCGTGGCCCGACAGCGTGGAAGGCCTGCAGCGGCTTAAAAATCGCTTCATCATCGTCAGCCTGTCCAACGGCAACCTGAACCTGCTGACGCGCATGGCCAAGCGCGCCGGCCTGCCGTGGGATGCGGTGCTGAGCGCCGAAGTCTTTCGCGCCTACAAGCCCGACCCCGCCACCTACCTGGGCGTGGCGCGCACCTTCGATGTACCGCCCGAAGCGGTGATGCTGGTCGCCGCCCACCACGACGATTTGGCCGCGGCACGCGCCTGCGGCTTGCGCACCGCGTACATCGAACGGCCACACGAATTTGGCGCGGCCCACCCCAAGGACGTATCGCCACAGCCGGGCAACGATCTGCACGCCGGCAACCTGATCCGCCTGGCCCACACCCTGGGCGCGACGGCACCCCACGCGCAGGCCGAGGCGGAATGGAACAGCTGAACCACTTCATCGCCCAGTACGGCTACTGGGCGGTGGCGCTGGGCTGCCTGCTGGAGGGCGAAACCGTGCTGATACTGGCCGGCCTGGCGGCGCGCCACGGCCTGTTGCACCTGCCGCTGGTGATGGCGCTGGGCGCCGCCATGGGCGCCTTGAGCGACGTGGCGCTGTTTGCCCTGGGCCGGCGCCACGGCCCCGCCGTGCTGGCGCGCTGGCCCAGGCTGACGAGCTACCGCGACCGGCTGGACAAAGGCCTGGCGCGCTGGGGCCCGGGCATGATCATGGGCGTGCGCTTCATGTACGGCATGCGCATCGCGGGGCCGATTCTGCTGGGCACCACGCATGTGCCGTGGCAGCGCTTCGTCGCTTTCAACGCGCTGGGCGCGGCGCTGTGGGGCGTGGGTGTGGCCGGTGCCGGCTGGCTGTTTGGCCATGCCGCCGAACGGGCGCTGCACGGTATCGAGCACGCCGAGCATTGGGCCGGCCTGGCGCTGCTGGTCTTGATGGCGGGCCTGGCGCTGTGGCACTGGCGGCGGCGCCGCAACGCTGCGCAGCGCTGATCGGCTTGCGCGGCGCGGCGCTGCATGCGGCGGCCGATCTGCTGCAGTGCCCAAGCCGGCACGCCGCACGCTTTTTAAGTGTTTTAGGCCTTTGACGCCCAATACACGGGCGCAGGCAGCTATCAATAACGTAGTAATTGCTTGGCTGCCTGGCCTGCCTGACCTGCCCCGCGGCCACGGGCAGAAGGCCCCTGGCTCAACTGCGCGTGACCTCGCGCAGCGTCACAAACTCTTCCGCGCTGGTCGGGTGGATGCCGATGGTGGCGTCAAACTGCGCCTTGGTCGCGCCGCATTGCAGCGCCACGGCAAAGCCCTGCACGATCTCGCCCGCGTCGGCGCCCACCATGTGCAGGCCCACCACGCGGTCGCTGGCCGCGTCGACGATCAGCTTGACCAGCGTGCGTTCGGTGCTGCCGCTCAGCGTGTGCTTCAGCGGCTTGAAATCGCTGCGGAACACGCGGATGTCGCCCAGCTTTTCGCGCGCCTCTTCTTCGCCCAGGCCCACGGTGCCAATCGGCGGATGGGTGAACACGGCGGTGGGTATCAGCGCGTAATCGATCGGCGCGCGCACCGGCTTGCCCCGCGCGGGGCCAAACAGGTGGTCGACCAGCGCCATCGCCTCGGCCAGCGCCACCGGCGTCAGGTTCTTGCGGCCCACCGCGTCGCCCAGCGCAAAGATGCTGGGCACGCTGCTGGCAAAGTGCGCGTCCACCTCGATGTGGCCGCTTTTCGACTGGCGCACGCCCACGGCTTGCAGGTTCAGCCCCGCCACGTTGGGCGTGCGGCCGGTGGCGTACAGCACCACGTCGGCGTCCAGCTGCGTGCCGTCGGTCAGCAGCAGGCGGCGCGTGCCATCCGGCAGCGCCTGAATGCTTTTCACGTCGGTGCCGGTGCGGATGTCGATGCCGGCCTTCACCATTTCGGCGGCGGCAAAGCTGCGCACCTCTTCGTCAAAACCGCGCAGCACCTGCTCGCCCCGGTACACCAGCGTGACCTGCGCGCCCAGGCCCAGAAAGATGCTGGCCATCTCGCAACCGATGTAGCCGCCGCCCACCACCACCAGGCGTTGGGGAAACTGGGGCAGGTCAAACATGTCGTCCGACACCACCACCAGGTCGCTGCCCGGGAATGCGGGCACGAAAGGCTGGCCGCCGGTGGCAATCAGGATGTGGCGCGCGCGCACTGTGCGCTCGGGCCCGGCTTCGCCCTTCACCCGTACGGTGTGGGCGTCAACCAGGCTGGCGTGGCCTTGCAGCCGTTCGGCCCCCGCGCCGGCCACGATGCCGTCGTAAATGCCATTCAGACGCGTGATCTCGGTGGCGCGGTGGGTTTTCAGCGTGGCCCAGTCCAGCTTGGGCGCGCCCGGCAGCTGCCAGCCAAAGCCACGCGATTCGGCAAACGCCTCGGCGTAGTGCGCGGCAAAGCTGTACAGCTTTTTGGGAATGCACCCCACGTTGACGCAGGTGCCACCCATGGCCCCGCTTTCCGCCAGGCCCACGCGCGCGCCGCGCTGCGCCGCAAACCGCGCCGCCCGCACGCCGCCAGAGCCGCCGCCGATGATGAAAAGGTCGAAGTCAAAGTCGGTCATATGAGAAAACACGCCAGATAACAAGTGCTGAACGAGTGTAGGCGGTGCCCGCCGACGAGGTGTTTTGGGGCTTTTGTGAGGTGGAACGGTTGGTTGAAGGTGGGGGCGGCAAGAGCTTTTTCATGCAGGAGGGGGTTTTTTGGGGCGCGCATGTTGGCCTGGGCGCGGGGTTGGTGGCCTTGAACCAGGCCTTGGGTGATGGTTGGGTGCGTGATGCTTGGTGCGGTGGGTGGCGGGACGGGTGGTGATTGGGACGGGCGTGGCGCGGCGTGGCGAACGGTACGTGGATCATCGAGGTTTGATCGGTCGAAACTGGCTTTTGCGCTTGTTTGGCTTGCGTTGGTAGCTATGGGGTTTGATGTGTTTTGCTTGGCGGTCGTTGGGCTGGGTTGAGGTTGGGAGGCCGGGAGCTGCGCCCGGCGGCGCACCCTCTTTTCTTGCTCGCACAAGAAAAGAAGGCAAAAGAAGTGCGCCCCGCTGGCTGCGACCCCGCAGCTTTCGCTGCGGGGCGACCTGGGTCGGGGAATGGGCGGGGTGGGCCGCAGAACTCACTTCGCGCCTTTGGCGCTTCGTTCAGACAGCTGCGGCCAGTCAGATCACGAAGCGGCTGCATCCTTCGGTGCAGCCGCCACCCCGCCCATACCCCGACCCAGGCGCATCCAGAAGGGGTGGAAGTCCATACGGGCCATCGCTGCGCTCGGCCTGGGGAGCCCTCACCCCTGCCCTCTCCCAGGGGGAGAGGGAGGAAGACACGGGTAAGGCGGATGGTCGTTGGGCTTTGCCTTTGCCCTTGCCTTCGCTTGGGCGTCGGCTGGTGCGGGCCTGATGCTGGCCTGATCGAGCGCGAAGACCGGTCGATGCGGCACGCCTGCTGCGCTTTCTCCTGTTCACGCGGAGCTGGGCGCTCAACGAAGGCTCGAAGCGTCGGGCAAGGCTTGCCTGGACAAGCTCAACCCGAACGGTGGCTGTGGACGTCCCCATCAACAGCCCCCGGTCTTCCTCCCTCTCCCCCTGGGAGAGGGCAGGGGTGAGGGCTCCCCAGGCCGAGCGAAGCAATGGCCCGAATCGTCTCCCCCATCCCCTCTGTCCGTGCCGAGAAGCGCAGCGGGCGGGTTGCGCGGGGACACCGAAGGATGTCCACGCTTGGTGCTCTGACTAGCCGCAGCTGTCTGAACGAAGCGCCAAAGGCGCGAAGTGAGTTCTGCGGCCGCACCCCGCCCGCGAGCATCGCAGGTTGCCCCGTAGCAAAGCGAAGGGGTCACGGACAGCGGGGCGCACTTCTTTTGCCTTCTTTTCTTGTGCGAGCAAGAAAAGATGGTGCGCCGCCGGGCGCAGTTCCCGGCCTCCCAACCTCAGCCGATCACGGACCACCAAAAACCACAGCCGCCATCGCAAGCAAGCAAGCCAGCCAGACACCAGCGCCCAAGTGCCTCCACGCCTAACGCTACAAAAAGAAAAGCTGCCAACGCCCGTCTGACAGGCGCTGGCAGCCAACTTCACAACGTGTTCAGCGCCAAACGGAAGGGCAGCGCCGGGACGTTGCACCCCGCGCATCCGCGCCCCGCTCAGCGCATCACGCAGCACGCATCAAAACTGAATCCGCACCACGCTCTCGTTGCTGCCCTTGGGGTCTTTCTCGCCGTTCTTGACGGTGACGTACAGCACGTTCTGCTTGGTGTCCAGCGCCAGGCTGTTGGGGTGCGTGGGCAGCAGGATGGTTTGCAGCAGGGTGTAGGTGCGGCTGTCGTACACGGTCACCGTGCCGGCGGCGCGGTGGGTCACGTACAGGCGCTGGCGCGGTGCGTCCAGCAGGATGCCCATGGGGCCGGCGTCGGTGGTGATGTTGTGCACCTGTTTGCCGCTGTTGGCGTCGAACACCGCCACGCGGTTGCCAAGGTTCTGCGAGGCAAAGCCGGGGATGCTCTTGGCCTGGTAGCTGCGGATGTTCTCGGCGCCCTGGTCGGTGACGAACAGGCGCTGCGATTGGGGGTCGAAGGCGATGTTCAGGGGTTGTTCGGCATCGGTCTTGACGCGCTGGGTGATTTCCAGCGTGCGGGTGCTGATGGTGATCAGCTCGCCCAGCAGGTTGGTGACGAACAGGCGCTGGCCCGCGGCGTCGAACGCGAAGCCGGGCGCCTTGGCGTTGCCCAGGCCGGGCAGCACTTTGTCGACCTTCAGCGTTTCGGTGTTGACGACGTACAGCACGCTGCCGCTTTCGCCGCCGCCATGGCCGGTGAGGAACAGGCGTTTGTTGGCCGGGTCGACCGCCAGTTCGCGCAGGTCGCGCGCGTAGCGTTCGATCTCCTTGCCGTCCTTGTCTTTCGACTTGACCTTTTCTTCAAGCTGCACCACGCCGACCACGCGGCTGTTGACGATGTCGACCACGGTGACCGACAGATCGACCGTGTTGCCCACGTACAGGCGGCCGCCCGCGTCGTCCAGCGTGACGCCGAAGGCTTTGCGTTCGAGCGCAATCTCGCGTTCGACGGCCAGGGTCTGCGGGTTCAGGCGCAGGATCTTGGCGGGGCTGGCGTCGGCGCCAAAGCCGCCGGACGAGGCGACGAAGACGGCGTTCTGGCGCGGGCTGTAGGCCAATTCATACAGGCCTTTGGCCAAAGCCTGGCGCTTGACGTCGCTGGCTTGCACCTTGGCGGCGGCGCCTGCGGCGTTGGGCGTGGTGGACTGCTGGGCGCAGCCAGCGGCCAGCGCGGCGGCCAGGGCCAGGGGCAGCAGTGCAGAGGTTTTCAGAAGTTTCATGTTGATCCTTGTGAGGATGGGAAATGGGAGGAGAAAGGCAGAGAAAGAGCGGATGCGCCGGGCCTATCTGGGTGGCAGCTGCTTTTAAAAGGATAGCTGCCTGCGCCCGTGTATCGGGCGCTGGTGGCCTGAATGTTTGATAAACGGGCGCATCGGATCGGCTCAGGTCAGGTCAGGACAGCGGGATGCGCGCCACGCTTTCGTTGCTGTCCTTGGGGTCTTTCTCGCCGTTCTTGACGGTGACGTAGAGCACGTTGCGCTTGGTGTCCAGCGCCAGGCTGTTGGGGTGCGTGGGCAGCGCAATGGTTTTCAGCAGCTGGTGGCTGCGGCTGTCGAACACCGACACGGTGCCGGCATCGCGGCTGGTCACGTACAGGCGGGCGCGGGGTTCGTCCAGCAGCAGGGCGACCGGGGCGGCGCCGGTGGGCAGGCTGGCCACGGGTTTGCCGGTGGCCGCATCCAGCACCACCACGCGGTTGCCTTTGCCGCGCTGCTTGTAGGTGTCCAGCTTGCCCAGCTTGCTGCGCATGCCGTCAAGTCGTTCGTAGCCCTGGTCGGTGGCCAGCACCTGCTTGGCGCTGCGGTCATACACCAGGTTCAGCAGCTGATCGCCCTCGGCTTCGACCTTGGTCACGGCCAGCGTGCCGGTGTCGACGGTGTGCAGCTGCCCCTGCAGGTTGGACACATACAGCTTGCGGCCGGGTGCATCCAGCGTGACGCCGGTGGCCAGAAAGCCGAAGCCGGGCACCACTTTTTCCAGCTTCATGGCGCGCGTGTCGACCACGTACAGCGCGCTGTCCTGGAAAGCCAGGCCGGGCATGTACAGGCGGTGGTTGGCCGAATCGACGGCGATTTCGCGGAAGTTGTGCGGGTAGCGTTCGGCCTGCTTGCCGTCCGGCCCGGTGACCTGGGCTTTCTGGGCCAGTTGCACCACGCCGACGATCTGGTTGCTGACCGTGTCGACCGCGGTGACCGCGCCGTCGTTGGTGTTGCCGATGTACAGCCGGTTGTTGGCATCGTCCACGGCCAGGCCGAAGCCCTTGCGTTCCATCAGGATCTCGGCCTGCACGGCCAGGGTTTCAGGGTGCAGGCGCAGGATCTTGGCCGGCGCGGTGCCTTCGCCACGACCACCGGCCGAGGTGACGAACACCGCGTCTTGCTTGGCGCTGTAGACGATTTCATACAAACCCTGCGCCAGCGCCTGGCGGCTGACGGCGGCGGCCTGGCTGGCAGCGGCTTTGGGCGCGCTGGCTGCGGCGGGTGCAGACGCCTGCTGCGCGCAGCCGGCCAGTGCGGCGGCCAGCGCCAGGGGCAGCAAAGCGTGCGATTTCAACAATTTCATGGCAGTACCTTCTTGATGTGACAAAGCAATAAAACAAAACGATGGGCGCGGCGGGCAGCGGTGGGCAGCGGTAGAGCGGTTCAGCGTGCGCCGGTTTGCGGGGTGATCGGTGCGCCTGCGCTTCACCGGGCAGATCGGCGGCCCCAGGCCACCAGCGCCAGAAACACCACGCCGGCCGCGGCGCTGGTATGGCCGCTGTAGAACACCAGCCCCAGCCCCCAGCCCCGCGCCGCCACCGACAGCCACAGCGCCAGCAGCAGCAGCACCCAGCCCGCAATGCGCGTCTTGCGCGTGGTGGCGGGCGGCAGTTCGCGGCCCAGCAGGGTGCCCTGCGCGCGGTCGGTGGCCAGGGCCAGCGCGGCAAAGCCGGCCAGGCACAGCAAAAAGATGCCCAGGTGCGTCATGCGGCTTCTCCGGCAGGCAGGGCGGCCACGGGTGCGGCCTTGCGCACCGGCTTCGCTCTGGGCTGGTGGCGCGCGGTGCGCACCGCCAGATAGGCATGCAGCGCGGCCAGCGCCAGCAGGGTCAGCTCCAGCCCGGCAAACACCCAGTCGCCTTGGGCCAGGCTGCGCCACAGGGGGCGGTCGGTGGTCAGCGCGTTCAGCACCGGCAACAGCGCCAGCGCGGCCACGCCGGCCCACAGCAGTTCGATCCAGGCGCGCTTGGCGGGCCGCGCCAGCGCCCACATCAGCGTGAAGCCCCAGACCATGAAGAAGATGTGGATCTCCCACTCAGACCGCTTGTCCATCTCCAGCGGCAGCAGGCGGTTGGCCCACAGCATGCCGGCCATGGCGATCGACAGGCCGGCAATGGCGGCGATGTTCAGCCGCTCGACCAGGCGGAAGCCGAAGTACGGCTTGGCCGGGTCGGGCAGCTTGGCGCGGCGCTTCACGGTCCACAGCACCAGGCCGGTGCCCACCATGGCGGTGCCGGCCAGGCTGACCAGGAAGTACAGCCAGCGCAGCGGCATATCGGCAAAGCGGCCCAGGTGCAGCGCGTACATCACGCCGCGCGTTTCGGCCGCCGGGCCCACGCTGTCCTTGACCTTTTCCAGCTTGCCGGTGGGCCCTTCAAACAGCAGGTACTGCGGGCTGTGCGACGGGCGTTCGAAATCGCCGCGCACCACCACCACCTTGGCATTGGCGTCGCCCGGGTTGGTGACCACCACGCGGCCGATGTTGTCGCGGCCCCAGCGCGCTTGCGCCTGCCGCACCATGTCGGCCACGGGGGCCAGCTGGGCCGGCTGGCCGGCGGGTTTGCCGGCGGGCACGAAGGAGCTGGTCTCCATCGTCATCGCCTGCCGCTCGGCCGGGGTTTTGAAGGCGGCATCCGACCCCCAGGGCATGTACAGCACCATCAGCGTGATCAGCCCGCTGTAGGTGATCATCAAGTGAAACGGCAGCCCGAACACCGACAGCGCGTTGTGCGCGTCCAGCCAGCTGCGCTGGCCCTTGCCCCCGCGGAAGGTGAAGAAGTCGATGAAGATCTTCTTGTGCGTGATGACGCCCGAGAAGATCGCCACCAGCATGAACATGGCGCACAGCCCCGCCAGCCAGCGCCCCCACAGCACCGGCATGTAGTGGAAGTTGAAGTGGAAGCGGTAGAAGAAGTCGCCCCCCAGCGTTTCGCGCGCGGCCACCTTTTCGCCGGTGACGGGGTCGAAGGTGGCGCTTTGAAAGCCACGGCGGCCCTGCAGCTTGGGATCGCGCCAGAACGCGCCCGATACGTTGTTGCGCTCGTCCGGCAGGCCAAAGCTCCATTGCGGGCTGTTGGGCGCCAGCGTGCCCAGCGTGCCCACCAGGCGCTGCGCCACCTCGGCCGCGTCGGGCGCCTTGGACTGGTGCGGCAGTTCGGGCCGCATCCACTGCGAGGTTTCGTCGCGAAAGTACGCCACGGTGCCGGTCAGGAACATGGCGTACAGCAGCCAGCCCACCAGCAGCCCCGTCCAGATGTGCAGATCGGACATGGTCTGGCGAATGCCGGGCGCCTTCTTGGGTGCGGGCGTTTTGGCGGCGCCGGTGCTCATGCCGCGCCCCCTTGGGTGACCCACCAGGCAGCCAGGCCCAGTGGCACGGCGGCGATCGCAAGGCCCACCCAGGCGCGCGTGGCCGACCGCACGGCAAACACCCAGATCACGGCGCCCACGTAGACCAGAAAGCTGAGCATCAGGCCCGTCAGCACCGCCTCGGTCAGGCGCATGGGCAACAGCAGCGTGGCCACCGAGGTCAGCGCGGCCAACCCGTAGCCCCCCAACAGCGCGGCGATGATGCGCGAGAGCAGCGGGCCGGTGGCCCAGACCTTGCCCAGCGCCGCGCGCACCGCGCCGGGTGGCAGCGCCAGGCGCTGGGGAATCAGGCCGCGTGGGCCGTTGGTCGTGCTCATGGCGTGGGCAGCGCCCAAAGGGCGGCGTGCAGTTGGCGGAAGGCGGTCATGTCAAAAAAGATAGCTGGTTGCGCCCATCTGGCGGGCACTATAGGCCTGTTTGATTAAAAATCTATCGATGCGGAAGCCACGAAGGTGCGTGGCGCGCCGGTGCCGCTGGTCAGCGCACCGGCCCAGTACGCCTTGTTGGCCACGTTCTGCACGCCCGCGCGCAGCGTGACCGGGCGGTCGGCCACGCGCACGGCGTAGCGCACACCCAGGTCGAACACCGTGCGGCCGGGCACCGACAGCGAGTTGTCGGCGTTGATGTACTGCTTGGACATCGACAGCGCGTTGCCGGTCAGCGTCAGGCCTTGCACGGCGGGCACGTCCCATTCCACGCCCAGCTTGCCCTGCCACTGGGGCAGCGCCGTGGCGTAGCGGCCCTGGTTGACGCCGCCTGCGGTCTTGGTCAGCTTGGCCTGGGTGTAGGCAATGCCACCCATCAGGCGCACGCCGCGCAGCGGTTCGCCAAAGAAGCCGAATTCCAGCCCGCGGTTGCGCTGTTCGCCGCCGAAGGAATAGATGTTGCTGACCGGGTCGGTGTAGGCGCTGGGCCGGGTGATTTCGAACAGGCTGACGGTGGCGCCAAAGCCGCCCAGGTCCAGCTTGACGCCCACTTCCTTCTGCTTGGACTTGAATGGCGCGAACACCTCGCCCGCGTTGGCGGCGGTGGCGGGCGCGGTGGCGCCCTGGCTCAGCCCTTCGATGTAGTTGCCGTACACCGACAGCTTGTCGGTGGCCTTGACCAGCAGCGCCGCGGCGGGCGTGGTGGCGCTGGCCTTGTAGCGCGCGGTGCGGGCGCCGCTGGTGGCGTCGTAGGTGTCGCTGGTCACACTTTGGCGGCGCAGGCCCACGGTCAGCTGCACGGCGTTCTGCGCGAAAGACAGCGTATCGGCAATGCCGTAGCTGGTGGTGCGCAGCGCGCCGGTGCGGGGAATGGCGGCGTTGCTGTAGCTGGTGTCCACGCTGGCGCCCCACACCGGGTGGTAGATGTTGGTCACGTAGTCCTGCGCCAGCATGTTGCGCAGAAAGCCGAAGTTGTTGTCGTGCTTGTAATAGCCGGCCGACAGCGCCAGTTCGTGCCCCACGCTGCCGGTGGCAAATTTGCCGCGCGCGCCGATCTCGCCGGTGTTCTTTTCGTAGATCGAGCGCTGGTGCGCGAAGTTGTTGCGGTAGTCGCCCTGGGCGTTGGTGACGGTGTAGGTGGAGCCGGCCAGCGCGTCGAAGTCGGTCTTGCTGCGGCCATAGGCCGCGTAGGCGGTGATGTCGCGCGTCACGTCCACCTCGCCGCGCAGCAGCACGGCGCGGTCCTTGGTGGTGCCAAAGGTCCAGTCTGGCGCCATCAGCGTGGTGGGCTTGGGCGGGCGGGGCACCGCCAGGCCTGCGGCCAGCGACACGCCGCGGTTCAGGCCCTGCGTGTGGTCGTTGTTGGTGTACATGTCGGCCGACAGGCGCACGCGGTCGGTGCGCCAGTCCAGGCCCAGGGCGGCCAGCTTGGCGGTTTTGGATTGGTGGTCGACCGCGCTGTCGCCATCGCGCCAGACGCCGTTGAAGCGCACGCCCAGCTCTTGTTTGGCGCCAAAGCGCTGGCCCACGTCGGCGTGCACGCCAAACTGCGCATCGGATGCGTAGGTGGTGGTCAGGCGCGCCAGCGGCGTGTCGCCCGCGTGCTTGGGCACCAGGTTGATGGTGCCGCCGACCGAGCCGCCCGGCGGCATGCCATTCAGCAGGGCCGATGGGCCTTTGAGCACTTCGATGCGCTCGGCCAGCTCGGGCGTGACGCGGTAGTAGGGAATCAGCCCGTACAGCCCGCCAAAGGCCACGTCGCTGGTGGATACGTTGAAGCCGCGCAGCGTGAAGCTGTCGGTCAGCATGCCGGTGGCGCCGTTGTTGAAGACGCTGGGGTCGGTCAGGGCGATCACGCGGCTCAGCTGGTCGGCCTGCAGGTTCTGCACGTAGGCATCGGTGTAGCTGATGCTGTTGAACGGCGTTTCCATGAAGTCCTTGTTGCCCAGCAGGCCCATGCGGCTGCCGCTGGCCACCTGGCCCCCGGCGTAGGCCTGCGGCACCCCGTCACGGCCGGCGGTGGCGGTGATGGTGGTGGCGGGTAGGGTGGCGGGGTCGGTGCTCGCCACCGGGGTTGGGGCTGGGGCCGGGGTTGCGCTTGGCGCTGTCCGGCTGAGCTGGTAGCTGCCATCGGCCTGGCGCACGGCCTGCAGCCCGGTGTTGGCCAGCAAGGCGGCCAGGCCGGTTTCCACGGTGTGGCTGCCGCGCAGGCCGGGGCTGGTGCGGCCCTGGGTCAGGTCGGCGCTGAACGACAGCAGGATGCTGGACGCGCTGCCGAAGCGGCTGAGCGCCTGTTCCAGCGAGCCGGCGGGGATGTCATAGGCACGCGTGGCGGCCTGGGCGTAGGCCGCTTCAGGCGCCACCACCAGCACGCCAACGGCAGCGCTGATCAGCGTGACGTGCGCAGCAGCGGCCACGACCGAGCGCGTGAAGAGGCGGGGAAAGGGGCGGCGGGAAGGGCGGCGGGCGGCCCGTGGCTGATTCATGGTGTGCCTTGCGTTGGAAAGTGAGGAAATGAATGGCTTCACCCTCCTTGTCCAACGAGGCCGCTGAAAGCGGACAGCCTTCGTCCAAATAATTTGCAGGCAGCGCGGGCGCTGGCCTGCGCCCAGCCCGTGGCTGGCGCGCGGCGCGGCCATGCGCAACCGCGTGGCGTTGGCTGAATGAGCGAGGCGCGCCATGGCCTTAGGTGCGCGCCGCCGGGGCAATGCGCACCGCCTGCGGCCCCCAGAAGCGGTCAACCACCACCAGCTGCAGCGCCAGTGCCTGCGCCACGCTGCGCAGGGCCGCATCGACGTTGCCGGTGGGGTACGAGCCCGAGATGCGCAGGCCCGCCACCGCCGGGTCGCACGACAGGGCTTTGTCGCTGTAGCGGCCCAGTTCCTGCACGAACTCGCCCAGCGGCATCGACAGGGCGATCAAGGTGCCCTGCGTCCAGGCGGTGCCGGTTTGCTGGTCGGCCGGGGTGGGCGGTTCAACGCCGCTGGCGGTGAAAACGGCCTGCTGGCCGGCACGCAGCAGCGTTGGGTTGCCCGTGGCATGGCAAGGGCGGATTTCGACGGCGCCTTCAAACACCGCCACCCGCGTGGCGTGGCCGTACTGGCGCACCGTGAACTGGGTGCCCAGCGCGTGGGCCTGGCCGTGGCGCGTTTCAACCAGGAAAGGCCGCGCGGGCAAGCTGTTGTCGTGCGCGGTGGTGACCAGCACTTCACCGGCCAGCAGTTGCAGGCGCCGCGCGTGCGCGCCAAAGCGCAGGTTGAGGGCGCTGGCGGTGTTGAGCACCGCCTGCGAGCCGTCCGCCAGCGTGGTGGCCAGGCGCTTGCCCACGCCAGTGTGCAAATCGGCCGTCATTTCGCGCCAGGGCGTATGGCGTTCGATGGTCCACAGCGCGCCGCCGCCAAAGACGATCGCCGCCAGCCCCTTGGCGGCGCGGCGCCGGGTGCCCGCTGCGGCGCCGTTCAGCCCCGCATGCGCCAGGGCCGAGGCGAAGGGTGACGACACCGGCTGCAGCTGTTGGTTGACGGCATCGATGCGTTGCCAGGCCAGCCGGTGCGCCGGATCAGCGGCCAGCCACTGCGACCATTGCGCGTGCAGGCTGGCGGCCGATTCCTTGGCCCGCAGATCCAGCCACCATTGCACGGCTTCGCGGGCGACGTGCGGGGGCACGGCGGCGGCAGCGGCGTCGGCCTGGCCCAAACCGAAGGCGCTGGGCGGCAATGAAGGGTTCATTGCCCCGGCCCCAGCACATCGGCAAAGTAGCACTGCTCTGCCGCGCGGGTCAGGTGGCGGCGCACGGTGCGTTCGGTGATGCCGAGCGCCTGCGCGATTTCGCGCTGGCCCAGGCCGTCCAGCTGGCTCATCAGAAAAGCCCGCTTGACCGCCACCGGCAGGCCGTCCAGCAGCTCGTCCAGCCGGTGCAGGGCTTCAAGCAGGATGGCGCGCTCTTCGGGCGAAGGCGCCAGCGCGGGCGGAAAGCTGCGCAGGGCGTCCAGGTAGGCTTGTTCCAGCTGTTCGCGCCGCCAGTGGCTGGCCAGCACGCGCTTGGCCACCGTGGTCAGGAAGGCGCGCGGCTCGTCGGGCTGGCAGGGCAATTGGCGCGTCAGCAGGCGCAAAAAGGTGTCGTGCGCCAGATCGGCCGCACGGTGCGCATCGCCCAACTGGCGGCGCAGCCAAGCCTGCAGCCAACCGTGATGGTTGAAGTAAAGGGTTTCGATACTCGGCAGAGCCGGGCTTTCGCGCATGGGGGTGAATCCGGGGTTGCGCCTTGAAAAGGCAACCGAATCAAAAGAAGCTACATAAGAATCATTCGCAATTGTACGCTGTGCGTGTGGCGGCTTTCTTGGGTGCCACGGCTGCGCCTGGGTTTTTCAGCGATGGTCTGGCTTGGGCGAACCAGCTTGCGCGGGGGAATAGGGCCGCGTTGACATATCGCTATGGGGGTCTGGCTTGCTGCGAATTCAGAAGCGCCCAGCGCCCTTGCCAAGCGCGTTGGCGTGGGTTTTGATGCCCAAACGTTCAGTGATGGCCGTGCGTGGGCAGGCGGCGTTTGGCGTGGCGCCCGCCAAACGCCCCCAAACACCCGTGCAATGCCCGCCGGGCCAAGCCGGGGCGCGGCGCGCGCCAGGGTTCAGCGGCGCGGGCGTTGATCGGCCTTGACCTGGGCGCCCCGCACTTCGATGCGCCGCTCATCGTGCACGCGGCCTTGCGCGTCGCGCAGCTGCACCACGTGGCGGCCGGGCCAGGGCAGCCATTGCGCGCGTTCGCCGCGGCCGATTTCGCGCTGGTCGATCCACCAGCGCAGTTGCGTGGGCGCGGCGCG